>JAJVUU010000036.1 GCA_021621525.1 Caryophanales bacterium | reverse complement strand
GTTGTATTTTGATGTTCAACGAAGTATCAATAGAATGATAATATCATTGGTTTATAACAAGTAATTATCAATATTTCATTCAGTTTTCATATTGCTTGAGCTATTTTTCATAACAAAGAATTAAGAAAGCAATCGTCTTTTTTCTAGAGCAATGAATATAGTCAGACTGTACTTCGCCATTGTGGCTATTATGACAATCCAAGCAGCGAAAACCGCTCTTTCTTTCTGAGAATCTTCTTTTCGGCTTTATCTTTATAAAAATGGTTTTGCAAAACACTTTTTCACTCTTCATGTTTTCTTTTTCGATTGTTAAGGAAGAAAGAAGGAAAATAGCTTTCAAAAAGAGGGCTCAGGGTTTATAATTTGAATGTACATGAGGTCACTCGCCTTATGTTTTATATATAAAAATTCCTTAAGTATCAGAATTTTATAAATATATACTTCTACCCCATCTTTCCTTTTTGAGTAGGTTCCATAGGGTACAGTGAACCTTCAAAAACAGACTGAACCCTAGAAAGGCATGTTTTTATATGAGTCCAATTTTTGTCGTGTTGATTGCTCTAGGCTGTGCCATTGTCGCCAGTGGTATCACAGCCGCCTTCTTCATCATTCTTCCCAAGAAGAAGAAGGAAAAAGCCGAAAAGACAGCTGAACAGATCGTTGCCGATGCCAATACCAAAGCCGAAAAGCTCCTTGCCAATGCCAAACTGGAAGGAAAGAGTGAAGTCGAAGATATGAAGAAGGCTGCTGAAAAAGACATCAACGAAAGAAAGCAGACCGTCATCCAGTCCGAAGCCAAGCTTGACAACAGGGAAGCAGCCCTTGACAAGAGAGAAGATGCCATCATCTCCAGAGAAGCCCAGATTGATCAGAAAAGAAGCGAATACGAACAGCGTATCCAGGCTCTCGATCAGAAGGACAAACTCCTTCAGGAGAAGATTGATTCCATCATCGTCGAACTTCAGAAGGTCGCCAATATGACTCTTGACCAGGCCAGAGACGAACTCATGGCCAGAGTCGAAGAGAAGGAAATGAAGAGGATTGCCCTCTTCAAGGAACAAAAGGAAGAAGAAGCCGAATCCCAGGCTGAAGACAGAGCTAAGACGCTCATGTCCTTGGCAATGGAGAAATATGCACAGGAAGTCACCTGTGAGAGAAACTCCTCCACCGTCGCCCTTCCGAGCGATGAGATGAAGGGAAGAATCATCGGACGCGAAGGAAGAAACATCAAGTCCATGGAACAGCTCTTCGGTGTATCCCTCATCATCGACGATACTCCGGAAACCTTGACCGTCTCCTGCTTCGATCCTATCCGCAGGGAAAAGGCCAAGCTGACCTTGGAAGCTCTCATCCGTGATGGAAGAATCCAGCCTGGAAGAATCGAAGACCTGTACAAGAAGATTTCCGATGAATTCGATGATTCCCTCAAGAGAATCGGTGAACAGACCGTCTTCAAGCTCGGACTTCCGAGAATCAACTCCGGACTTCTTCCTTATATCGGAAGACTGAAGTATCGTACCTCCTATGGCCAGAACGTCCTTGATCACTCCATCCAGGTAGCCTACCTCTCCTCCGTCATGGCCAGCGAACTTGGACTTGATCCAGTCCTTGCCAAACGTGCCGGACTTCTTCACGATATCGGTAAATCCATCGATGCCGAACAGGAAGGATCCCATGTCCAGCTCGGAAGCATGCTTGCCAAGAAGTTCAATGAGCCTGATGTCGTCCTCAATGCCATCGAATCCCATCATGGCGATGCTCCGAAGAAGTATCTGATTTCCGAACTTGTCACTGCCGCCGATACCCTGTCTGCCGCAAGACCTGGTGCAAGAAGCGAAACCTTGGAAACCTACATCAAGCGTCTTGAACAGCTCGAGACCATCTGCAAGTCCTTCAATGGTGTCCAGGCTTCCTATGCCTTACAGTCCGGCAGAGATGTCCGTGTCATGGTCGTCCCTGAGAAAGTCAGCGACGAAGATGCCAAGGTCCTTGCCGTCCAGATTCGTGAGAAGATCGAATCCGACATGCAGTATCCAGGTCAGATCAAGGTTTCCGTCATCCGTGAGACCAGAGCCGTCGAAATCGCCAAGTAACCATGTCTGATACCATTCGCATATTGTTTTTCGGAGACATCGTCGGACCTTTGGGAAGAAAAGCCGTCCAAAAGTACCTGTCCCTCCATAAAGAGAAAGACAACATCGACTTCGTCATTGCCAACGGAGAGAACACGACCCATGGCCATGGTCTGTCCTATGACCACTATAAAGAGCTTCTGTCCTATGGTATCGACTGTCTCACCAGCGGAAACCACTTCTTCAATTCCCCCGATGCCATCAAATATGCTAAGGAGATGAATCTTCAGATAAGGCCATATAACCTTGACAAGGATGCTCCAGGAATCGGAACAAGACTCTTTCAGACCAAGGATGGTGACATCATCCGTGTCAGCAACATTATGGGAAGAGTCTATATGAGCGGAGTCCAGACAAATCCCTTCTATGACTTCGATACAATCGCAGCCATGGATAAGGAACCGGTCATCCACATCCTTGATTTCCATGCCGAGGCTACCGCCGAAAAAAGAGTCATGGGTGAATATGCCGATGGCAGAGCCACTGCCGTCTTTGGAACCCACACCCACGTCCAGACAAACGATGCCAGGAAGCTTGTCAAAGGAACGCTCTTTGTCAGTGATGTCGGTATGAACGGTGCCTATTATTCCTCTCTTGGCGATGACCTTCCTTCAGCCATGCACAGGACCATCACGGGCATGCCTGCAAAACTTGACGTCCCTAGAACAGGGAAGATGTTGGTCAATGCCATTCAGTTCGACGTCGACAGAAAGACAAAGCAAGTCACATCATTCCACCTCATCAACGAAACTTATCAAGACGACCCGACTTAAACGGGTCGTCTTTTCTTATCATGCAAGAACATACCTTAGGTAAATGATTCATCATAACACTATGAATATCAACTACCATCGATTGATATCCTACCCAAATGTCATTTACTCAAGAGTAATTTGCTCCAAAGCAAATAAAAGATACTATCTGCTTAAAATGAAATGGTCCCAAGTTCCGTCTGATTGAACAGAAAGACCTGCTCTTACCATCCTGAGGTTCATAAAAGATGGAAGCCATAACCTTTATTGACAAAAGATAAAATCCATAAGGACACCTGAAAAAGGCTAGGAAATCCCCCGTCAAAGAGCAAAGTGAGGTTCAAATCGTAGGAAAACGTATCCTGATTCACTAAAAAATGACTTCATGTGATTGTTTCGAACTGGTTTTAGTATATAATATTGTGCGAAAGAGGATTTACTTTATGACAACACTCAAAGCCGGTGGAAACACTCAAATCCAAAAATTGGCAGGTGCAATCGCCGCAAACATTCGTTCTGAAGGCGGAGTCCAGATCTCCGTGGTCGGCGCTTCCGCACTGAATCAGGCTATCAAGGCCTGCATCGTAGCCCGTCGTTTCTTAAAGGATGACGAGACTCCGAGCGACATCGCAATCCAGCCGGAATTCATGCTCCAGAACTTCTCCGAGCCTTCTGCCGAAGAGACAAGAGAAGTCACCGTCATTCTTCTTCACATCAGAAAAGCTGAATTCCTTCCTGAAAACGCTGTTTCTTCCAACGTCCCGAAGCACGAAGTCAACGAATAAGATTCATGAAAAAGACACGTCTTGTATCCATGCCTGACTTGAAGGCTGCGGCAGGGCGGAATCTGAAACAATCGGTCGTCTACGAAAAGGTTGATATGAAACCTACGTCTTTCCTTGTCTCTTGGGGACAGGGAAAGACTTTTTGTATCAAAACCTATGGTTGCCAGGCCAATGTCCGTGATTCCGAGATCATCCGCAGCATGCTTCTTTCCCTTGGAATGAAGGAGCAGGATGATTTCATCGGAGCAGATTTCATCCTCTTCAATACCTGTGCCGTCAGGGAAAATGCCGAAAACCATCTCTATGGCGAACTAGGCAGAGCCAAAGAACAGTATGATAAGAATCCTGATACCATCCTTGCCATCTGCGGATGCGTCATGCAGGAAGAATTTGCCGTCAAGCACGTCCTGAAGCACTATCCTTTTGTGTCCCTGATTTTCGGAACCAACAATCTGACTGGTTTCTATTCCCTTTTGGAAGATACCTTAGCCCATCATCAATCCATCGTCGATGTCAGAAGCAATTCGGATGTCGTTCCGGAAGGTCTTCCGATGGATGATGACGGAAGAGCATCCAAGTATACGGCCTTTGTCAACATCATGTATGGATGCAACAAGTTCTGCACCTATTGCATCGTCCCCTATACCAGGGGAAGAGAACGTTCCAGGAAGATGAAAGACATCATCGCCGAAGTCAGATGCCTGAAGGAAAAAGGATATAAGCAGGTCACCCTGTTAGGTCAGAACGTCGATGCCTATGGAAAGGACTTCGGGGATGACTATGCCTTTGCCACCCTTCTTGAAGAAGTCGCCAAGACGGGCATCGACAGGGTTCGCTTTGTCACACCCTATCCGAGCGATTTCCGTACCCAGGTCTTCGATGTCATGGCAAAATATCCTAACATCATGCCCTACATGCACCTTCCCGTACAGTCAGGGTCCGACAGCGTCTTAAAAAGAATGAACAGACGCTATACCAGGGAACAGTACCTCTCCATCGTCCATGAACTCAGAAAACGTCTTCCCGACGTCTTCCTAAGCACGGATATCATCGTCGGCTTCCCCAACGAGACCGAAGAAGAATTCCAGGATACCTTATCCCTTGTCCGTGAAGTCGAATATGATGCTGCCTATACCTTCATCTTTTCTCCACGCCCGGGAACACCGGCATACCATATGAAGGATGAGATGTCCGATGAAATCAAGCATCGCCATTTCGATGAACTCAAGAAGCTGATTGACGAATTGTCTGCCAAGCGGGCAAGCCAGTTTGTCGGAAAGACCGTCGATGTCCTGTTTGAAAAAATATCCGACAGGGATTCCACCAAGGTTTCCGGTTATGATCCGCATAACAAGCTTGTCCATGTCACGGGGGATGCTTCCCTCATCGGTCAGATCAGGAAAGTGAGAATCACAGAATCCCATACCTATTCCCTCTTGGGAGAACTCGTCGATGAATGAGATAGAAGATCTCACTTCAAAGGCTATGAAGCTGCTGGAGGACTTTTCCGGCCTTGATGTCGTCAGGCGATATCACGAACTACTCAAGGCCGTCGAGGAAGATACCCGTCTCTCTTCCTTAAAGAAGCAAAGAGAAAGCCTTCAATCTTCCATCAGATATCTCAAGGATGAAAAGAAGGACGAAGCCATCAAGGCCTGCAAGGAGATGCAGATCGAATATGACAACGATCCTCTTGTCATCAACATGAGACAACAGAAGGAAGAAATACTCAAGCTTATCGAACCGCTGACGGAAACACTTCTCTGAAGTCAAAGCTGACAGACCCCATATCGGATTTGTCAGCTTTTTATTTTTTATACCCGAAAAAAAGCTTATAATAAAACAACGTGATTAGAAGGACAAAACGATGGCAACTAAAACGAAAGAAACCGGCTTCACGCCCATGGTCGAACAATATCTCAGCTTCAAGAAGGAATACGGAGACATCATTCTTTTCTTCCGTATCGGTGACTTCTACGAAATGTTCCTGGAAGACGCCGAAATCTGCAGCCGTGAGCTGCAGCTTTTCCTGACGAAGAAGGCCTGTGGAAACGGCCAGTTCATCCCGATGTGCGGAATTCCACACCATGCCTATCTCCAATATGCCCAGAAACTCATCGACCATGGTTACAAGGTAGCTATCTGCGAACAGGTCGAAGACCCGAAGCTTACCAAGAAGCTAGTCAAGAGGGATGTCATCCAGATCATCACGCCTGGTGCCAACCTCGATTTGACCAACAACGACAACAACTTCATCGCCTCCCTCTATTTAAAGCAACCACAGGCCTTCTTAGCCTATGCAGACATCTCCACCGGAGAGATGAAGGTCCTTTCCGTCGAATTCAACTATGCCAAGATCGTAGAGAAGATGCTCTCTTTGGACATCAAGGAACTCGTCGTAAAATCCGACATCGACAAGAACATCATCAGCTACATCAAATCCAACACGAACATCTGCCTGTCCTACTACGAAGATTCTTCGACAAGCATCGAGACGGATGCTCTCTTCGGGTCCTTGAACGACGACAGACAGATCGAAGCCGCTGCCCTTCTCTACAATTATCTGAAGAACATGGAAAGAAGGGACCTGACATATTTCAAGCCTGTCGAAAACATGATGGCCGTAAAGAGCATGAAGCTGGATTACTCTGCCCAGGCCAACATGGAACTTGTCAAGTCGCTTGACGGAAAGACTTTCGGAACCCTCTATTGGCTTCTCAACAAGACCAAGACACCGATGGGCTCAAGATATCTGAAAAGTCAGATCTGCCTTCCTTCCTGCGACAAAAAAGAAATCGAAAGAAGGCTCAACCTCACTTCCTGCTTCGTCAACCACTATCTTGAAAGAGAAACCCTGAGGACGGATCTGGAATCCGTCTTTGATATGGAGCGCCTCATCGCCAGGATGGGATATGAAAACTGCAACGGACATGACCTGCTTCAGCTCAAGCGTTCCTTGGAGATCATCCCGACCCTGAAGAAGGACCTCTCTTCCATCACCGACTGCAGAGAAATCATGGAGATTGCAAACAACCTCGGCGAATATAGTGAACTTGTCAACCTTTTGGATAAAGCCATCGACGACAATTGTCCTATGACCATCACGGAAGGAGAAATCTTCAAGAAGGGATATGATGCCCGGCTTGACGAACTCATCGAACTCACCAGCAATGCCAAGGACTGGATCGCCCAGCTCGAAATCAAAGAGAGGGAAAAGACAGGCATCGCCAAACTGAAGGTAGGATATACGTCCGTCTTCGGATATTACATTGAAGTCAGCAAGGCCCAGGTGAACATGGTCAAGCCAGAATTCGGATACATCCGCAAGCAGACCCTCACCACCGGAGAACGATACATCACTCAGGAACTGCAGGAAAAGGAATCCAGGATCTTAAGAGCCAAAGAGGACAGGACCTCTTTGGAATATAAGCTTTTCAAGGATGTCAGAAAGTACGTAAGCCAGTTCACCGACAGGATACAGAAGACCTCCGATGCCATCTCAGAGCTTGACTATTTCCTTGACCTTGCCTATGTCTCAAGCGAAAACAACTATGTCAGGCCTTCCTTCAATACCAGAAGGGAAATCCATGTCACCGAGGCAAGGCACCCCATCATCGAAAAAGCCGCTCCTGGAAAAGTATTCGTCTCCAACGACTATCACATGGATGGCAAGACGGATGTCCTCATCATCACCGGCCCGAATATGGGTGGCAAATCCACTTACATGAAGGAATTCGGTCTTCTTGTCATCATGGCACAGATCGGATGCTTCGTATCCGCTTCTTCCTGCGACATTCCGATATTCGATTCCCTCTATACCAGGATCGGAGCAAGCGACAACCTCATCAAGGGTCAGTCCACCTTCATGACCGAGATGAGCGAAGTTGCCCAGGCTCTTGAGGATGCAAGCGAATATTCCCTCTTCCTCTTTGATGAAATCGGAAGAGGAACCGCCACCTTCGATGGCATGGCCATCGCCCAGTCCATCATCGAATACATCGTCAAGAACGTCCATGCCAAGACCTTCTTCTCCACCCACTACCATGAAATCACCAAACTGAGCGAGAAGATTGAGGCTGTCAAGAACATCCACTGCGAAGTCAGTGAAGATGATGGAAAAGTCACTTTCCTATATAAGATGAAGGATGGAAGCATGGATCGAAGCTATGGCGTCAATGTTGCCAAGCTTGCCGGCCTTCCGACAGAGATTATATCCAGGGCCGATGAACTGCTATCCTCCTTGGAAGCCCAGTCCAGTGTCGATAACTCACAGATAAAGAAGATTGTATCTACAGCTGCCCCGAAGGATGCCTTGCGCGAAGAGCTCAAGAAGCTAGATCCGATGACGCTGTCTCCCCTTGAAGCCCTCAACTATCTCATCGAACTGAAGAAGAGGATCCGATAATGTCAAGAATCGCATTGATGAGGCCGGAACTTGCGAACCTTATCGCAGCCGGCGAAGTGATCGAAAGACCTGCCAGCGTCATCAAGGAACTCGTCGAGAATTCCATCGACGCCAAGGCGAAGAATGTCTATATCGGTGTCGTGGATGCAGGGCGTGGTTCCATCATGGTCAAGGATGATGGTATCGGCATGGACAGAAATGATGCAAAGACCTGCTTTTTAAGGCATGCATCCAGCAAGATCAAGACCGAATATGACCTGACCAGGATTCACACCCTCGGTTTCAGAGGGGAGGCGATTCCTTCCATCGCTGCCGTCAGCAAAGTCATCCTGACCACCACCGATGAAAACGGAGAGGTCGGAACAAGGGTAACATCCAATCCAAACGAAGAGCTGATCGTAGAAGATGCTCCTTCCAGGAAAGGAACCATCTTTGAAGTCAAGGACCTCTTCTTCAATACTCCGGCAAGGCTCAAATATCTCAAATCCACCAAAGTCGAAACCTACGCCATCATTGAGACCGTCGAGCATCTCGCCTTAGGTTTCCCAGGCGTAAGCATCTCCCTTGCCATCGATGGAAAGGAAATCTTCCGCACCAGCGGAAGAGGTGACCTTCTTGAAACGATACAGAAGATCTACGGCAATATCATCGCCCAGTCCCTGTATCCTATCAGGATGGAAGGTGTGGCCTATTCCTTCTCCGGTTATATCGGAAAACCGGAAATCAACTATTCCAGAAGGAAGGACATGCTGACCTTTCTCAACAACAGATGCATCTATGACTATAAGATCAACAAGGCCATCGAAGATGCCTACAAAGACTATCTTCCGCCTCTAAGATATCCTTTCTGCGTCATCGACCTTAGCATCGACTCTTCCTTGGTGGACGTCAACGTCCATCCGACCAAGAAGGAAGTCCGTATTTCCATGGAAGAGGATATCGCCAAGGACATCCGTGAGGAAGTCCTCAAGACGCTCAACCAGAAGAAGCCCATCTATTATGCTTCCCAGGATGAGAAGAGCGAAAAGCTCTTCAAGGAAGAAGCTTTCGACACATCGGATATCAAGGAAGAAGAAACAAAACAGGAAGAAGTCGTCCAGGACTACTCAGACATCAAGCCTTTAGAGCAGCATGAGAAGCCAAAGTTCGTCCAGGATTCCCTTCCCTTTGAACCGACCTATGAATCCCATAGCCCGGTTCTTCCTATCAAGGAGGAGCAGTCTCTCAAGGAAGAAATCAAGGAATCCATTTCCAAGCCTGAAGCCTATTATTCTGGAAAAGACTATTACAACACGATATTTGAAAAAGAAGACATCTCCTATAAGCTTCCGGAGATGCATCCTATCGGACAGGTCCTTCAGACCTACATCCTATGCGATGGCATCGACTGCTTCTATATCCTTGACCAGCACGCTGCTGCAGAAAGAGTCAACTACGAAAAGACGGAAGCGCTCTTTGCTTCCATTCGAAGCAGGGTCGTCCCTCTTTTCCCCATCACCATCGAGCTTTCCCCAAAAGAGAGGGTGAACTATGACGAAGAGCATATCAGCAGGCTTCAGGCCATCGGCATCATCACCGAGGATTTTGGAAACAACACCATCAAGGTGACGGAGATTCCATCCTTCCTGAACGAAAAGAATGACGAAGAAGTCATCACTGATTGCATTCATTCCTGTCTGAACAACGAGAAGAGCGATCCACTTGGACTGCTTCATCTTACCATCGCCAACATCGCCTGCAAGAAATCCATCAAGGCCAACCACCAGATGTCCATCTTTGAAATCGAGGCTTTGCTCAAAGACCTCGCCAAGTGCAGGAATCCTGCCAACTGCCCCCATGGAAGACCGACCATCATCAAGGTCACCAGGGCAGATGTCGAAAAGATATTCAGGAGAACCGGATTTTGATTTACTGCATCATGGGTCAGACAGCCAGCGGAAAGACGTCCCTTGCCTTAAGACTGGCAAGAGAGTTTCATTTGCCTGTCATCTCTGCCGATGCCTATCAGTGCTATAAGATCATGCAGGTCGGTACGGACAAACCAAAGAAGGAAGAGATCGAAGGAATCTCCTATCATTTCTATGACGAATACGAACCTGATGAAGATGTCTCCGTCTATGACTTCCAGAAGAAATGCCGTCCGATCATCGAGGAAAGTCTGAAAAAGAATCAGGACGTCCTTGTCGTCGGAGGCAACTTCCTCTACGTCAAGGCTCTTCTCTTCAACTATGTCTTCCAGAAGGAAGACCAGAAAAGAGACAATCCCTATGAAGGCATGTCCTTGGAAGAAATGCAGGAGATCCTAAAGGAGAAATCCATGTCGACCTATCAAAGCATCGACATCAGGAATCCAAGAAGAGTCATCCGTGCCCTCATCCAGCTAGATGAAGGAACATCCAAGAAAGACATCGAAAGCAAGAACGATGGGCTTCCCATCTATCCCTGTTCCTTCTATCAGATTGAAATAGACAAAGACGAAGGAAACCAGAAGATCGATGCCCGCATCGATGAGATGGTAAAGGAAGGACTCATTGAAGAAGTAAAACGCCTCTATCAGGACTATCAAGGAAAGTGCCGTGCCTTTTCGACCATCGGCTATGCTGAAATCATCACAGCCTTGAAAGAAGGAAGACCGATAGACAAAAAAGTCATCGACCTCATCAAGATCCATACCCACCAATACGCAAAGAAGCAGAGGACCTTCCTCCGGCATCAGTTCAAAGATATCGAAAAAGGAAGCAAGGACGAAATCTATGAGAAGATAAAAGAAAGAATCATGAAAGAAAGGGAGGACAGCCATGAATCCATATGACATCAGAAGCATCGCCGCAAAGCTCAACCTGAAGGAAGACAATCTCATTCCCTATGGCTTTGACAAGGCTAAGATTGACTTAGACAGTATCCCTATGATGAAGAAGAAGGGAAAGCTGATTCTCTGTACGGCCATCACTCCGACCAAGGCCGGTGAAGGAAAAACGACGACGGCCATCGGACTTGCCGATGGTCTTGCAAAGCTTGGCAAGAATGCCATCGCCTGTCTAAGAGAGCCTTCCCTGGGTCCCGTCTTCGGTGTCAAGGGAGGAGGCGCAGGAGGTGGAGAAGCCACTCTCTATCCGGAAGAAGACATCAACCTTCATTTCACCGGTGACATGCATGCCATCACCAGCGTCAACAACCTCATCGCCGCATTGATCGACAACGAACTCTACCAGCATTCTCCTCTCGACGTCGACCCGGAAAAAATCATCTTCCCGCGTGCGATGGACATGAACGATCGTTCCTTGAGAGACATCGAAACCTGTATCGGCGATAAGAAGGCAACAGTCCACCATTCCAGCTTCGTCATAACTGCCGCAAGCGAAATCATGGCTTGCTTCTGTCTATGCAAGGACTTGGAAGACTTCATCGATAGAGTCAACAACATCACCGTAGCCTATGACAGAAGCGGCAAACCCATCTTCGTCAGACAGCTTGATTCTTCCAAAGCCATCGAAAAGCTCATCAGGACAGCTCTCCTTCCAAACCTTGTCCAGACCAAATACCATACGCCTGCCTTGGTCCATGGAGGCCCCTTTGCCAACATCGCCCACGGAACCAACAGCATCATCGCCACCGACCTGGCCTTGAAGCTTTCCGACTATGTCGTCACCGAAAGCGGATTCGGAAGCGACCTCGGCATGGAAAAATACATGGATATCGTATCTCCCATCAGCCAGAACCATCCCGATCTTGTCGTCCTTGTCTGCTCCATACGTGCCTTGAAGCTTCATGGCGGAGTCCAGTTCGACGGGTTGAAGGAAGAAAACGTGGAAGCATTGAAGCTAGGTTTGGAAAACCTCAACCATCATATCCGCAACATCGAGGCCTACCATGTCCCCTTTGTCGTCGCCATCAACCATTTTGCATCCGATAGCCAGAAGGAAACCCAGTTCCTGACACAATACCTCATCGAGAAGAGGATTCCCTTCGCCTTGAATTCATCCTATGATGACGGACCTGTCGGAGCTCTCAGCCTTGCCAAGGAAGTCCTCTTTGCCTTAGACGGCAACCAGAAGGATGAATTTGCTCCGATCGTCAACAAAGACATGAGTCTCGAAGAGAAGATTGCTACCATCGCCAGAACCATCTATGGCTCTGACAAAGTAGAGTATGCTCCAGGAGTCCTTGAAGAACTTCGCGGATATGAAAATTCCCCGTACCATGATTTTGACGTATGCATATCCAAAGTTCCCAATTCCCTAAGCGACGATCCCCATCTGCTGAACGATCCCAAAGGCACCACCCTTCATATCAAGAAGCTCAGGCTCTTCACCGGAGCCAGGTTCCTCGTCCCTCTGACAGGAGAAATATTCACCATGCCCGGATTGCCGAAGGTTCCAGCAAGCAAGAAAATGTAGCACCATGAAAATATTATCAGGAAAAGAACTCAGACCGATTTTAAAAGACATCATCCAGAAAGAGATGGAAGGCGCAGATGTTTCCTTCTATCTCTTCTCCGACAAGGAAGACTTTCCTTCACAGGCCTACCTGAGAGGAATCAAGAAGACCCTTGACAGCTTCCAGGTAGACTATGTCGAAGATTATCTGGATAGGAACGCATCCAAGGAAGAAAACATCGAGAAGTTCAAAGCCCGTTCCAAAGGACGGGCCATCCTTCTTGCCAGGCCTTTGAAGGTAGACTATGAAAATGAACTCGTCTCTTTGATTCCGCCAAATCAGGATGCCGACATGTTCCACATCGAAAACAGAGGAAAGCTGTTCTCAGGCGACTTGCGCTATCTTACGGCAACCAGCAAATCCGTAGAATTCATCCTGGAGCAATATCACATCGAAACAGAAGGAAAGAAAGCTGTCATCCTTGGAAGAAGCCTTGAAGTCGGTTATCCGTGTTTTCAGCTTCTGAACAAGAAGAATGCTGCAGTCACCCTCCTCCATTCCAAAGTCAGTCCTGATGTCATATCCTCCTATGTGAGAGACTGTGACATCCTCGTTCTGGCAACCGGAAAAAGCAATCTTGTCAGAAAAGAAGACATCCCCTCAAAAGCTATCATCATCGACTGTGGATTCAATCCGCATGGCGGAGATCTAGGCTTCATACCAAAAGAAGGTGAGGTCAAAGCCTACACCCCTGTGCCCGGAGGAGTCGGTGCCTTGACATCCTATTTCCTTTTGGAAAACGCCGTCTTTTTGAAAAAGCAAAGTCTCTAGTTGCAGGTCTCCTGCAACTTTTTTGTTTGTTTTTCCTCCTTGGATGACAATATAGAGTGAGGAGGAAAAACATGTCCATCCAGATTCAGCACCTATCCTTTGCCTATGGCGAAAAGAAGATCTTTGACGATCTCAGCCTCGACTTCCCTTCCAAGGGATTCCTCTGCATCCTAGGAGCCAGCGGGAGCGGCAAGACGACATTGATCTCCCTTTTGAATGCCCAGCTCCAGCCTACGAAGGGAAAAATCAGATACAGCTTCGATACCAAGGATATCTCCATGGTCTTCCAATCCAGTCTGCTTCTGGATTACCTCACTTTGAAGGAAAACGTCTTCCTTCCCCTCCTTTTGGAAGGAAAGAGCAGGAAGGAATGTGAAAAGGAAGTTATCCCCGTCTTAAAGAAACTGCAGATTGAGGAGTGTCAGGACAGATATCCTAGAGAGCTCTCCGGTGGAGAACAGATGAGAGGAAGCATCGCAAGAGGTCTCATGAAAGGGTGTCGGTGCATGATTCTTGATGAGCCGACAGGTCAGCTTGACGAAAAGAACTCAGAAATCATATATGGGCTTCTTAAGACCCTTTCTGAGAAGATTCTTGTCATCCTTGTCAGCCATGACGAAATCAATGCGACAAAGATGGCTGACCGGATCTATCGGATTGAAAAGGGAAAAGTAAACCTTCTGAAAAAAGAAGAACAGTCCTTCAAAGAAAAGGAAGAACAGAGAAAGAAGGAAAAACAGAGGATTCTCAGCCTCAGGAACGCTTTGTTCCTGAATAGGAGATACCTCCATGGAAGGAAGGCACGGAGTCTCTTCTCCATCCTTTTTCTATCCTTCAACTTCATTCTCATCTATCTCGGATTCAATTTGTCCTTCCATATGGATGATAGCCTTGATTCCCTTCTGAAGGAATATTATTCCTATGAGACGTTCTCTTTAAGCATGGAAGAGGAGGTAGCAAATAGCGGGAGCCTGCATCTGAAGAGGAACACCTTGCCAGACGACGAAGTCTTCACCCTTCTTGGATTGAAGCAATCCTATTACTCCTTGGATTACTTCATTCCTTCCGTCAACGAAGTCAAGATGAACGGAAATACAGAGAGCATCTCCTTCTATCCGACCATCCTGGAGAATCCGCTGAGGTTAAAGGAAGGCCACAGGATGAATTCCTTTTCGGAGGTCATCGTCAATGAGTCCTTCATCAAGGAATTCTCTTTGAAAGAAAAAGATGTCATCAATAAGACCTTCACCTTTCATCATGAATTTCTTCTCTATAGCAGACAGTTCCAGTCCAATGACCATATCAGCCTGTCCATCCCCTTTACGATCGTCGGCATCTCCAAGGAGAAGACTTCCTTCAACAGATCCAGCGTCTATTATTCCTATTTCGCCTTGCTGGATCATTTCCGTGACATCCCTCTGAAGAACATCTCCCGTGAGCTGAACCGGGAAAGAAGCCTCTATGACATGATTTCGGATTCAAGATACGATGACGATGATTTCAAATCGACCTCCCTTCTAAGCCTTTCATCCAAGCCGGAAGCCATCAGGGAAAAAGCTTCCTCCCTCTTTGAGGACAAGGTCAATGTCTCGTCACCGATTCTGGAAACGAAATCCAGTACGAAGGATATCATTTCCTCCCTATTGAAAATCTTAAGCGTCTTCGTCTTTCTCAACACCCTGTCCAGTCTCAGTCTGGAGTTTCTCTCCGTCTATTCCCTCTATGAAGAAAACATCCGTCTCTTTGCCCTGATAAGGATCTATCAGAAAGAGAAGAAGAGCATCCTTGTCCTATCTTTCTCCCTGATGCTTTACTTTCTTTTCTTCACCATGGTTTTGACCATGTTTCCTGGAATCATTCTGGCAGGAATCATCAATTCCGTTCTGAAGGGAATGGACTATCCCGCTTTTTTCCTTCCGATAGACACAAGAAGCTTCCTCCTTGTCGGGATGATATCGTTTCTCTGTTGTCTTGTCTCTTCCCTTCTTCCTTTACGAAAGATCAAGGAAAGTCAGATCAGCAAGGAACTGGAAGGAGAAGACTGACATGATCGAAATCAAGAACCTGACCAAAAGATATCAGGAAAACCTTCCACCTGTCCTAGACAAGGTAAGCCTGAATCTTCCTGAAAGAGGTTTATGCTATATGATTGGAAAATCGGGTGCAGGAAAATCCACCCTGATCAACCTGATCGGACTGATGGATGAAGAATATGAAGGAAGCATACGCGTTTATTCCAAGGAGCTCTCCAGCCTGAGCGAAAAGGAAAAGGCAGACTATCGCTTCAAAACGGTCTCCTTCGTCTTCCAGTCCTATCATGCCCAGGACATGGAGAGCGTCAAAGAGAACCTGATGAAGACTCTTTCCATCACATCCCTGAGTGAGAAGGAGAAGTTGGAAAGAATCCGTTTTCGTCTGAAACAGCTATCCTTGGAAGACAAGGAGAACGTCACCTTCAAGAATCTATCCGGTGGGGAGAAAAAGAGGATATCCCTGATAAGAGCCCTCATCAAGGATTCTGAAATCCTCTTATGTGACGAACCTCTATCCAGCCTGAATCCGATGCTGAGAAGGAGAGTAAGCCAGATTCTGAAGGAAGAAAGCAAGAAGAAGCTCGTCCTTGTCATCACCCATGAGAAGGATGAGATTCCTTTGGAGAGTTCCATCTATGAACTACGAAACGGAAAAATCTACCCTGTGCGTCACTACGACATAGAAGAGGGGCAGAAAGAAAAACAGCACTATCAAAGGATTCCTTTTCAGGGAAGGAGTCTTCTAAGACAGCTTTTCTCCTGCCTGAAGGCAAAAAGGGAGTATCTCCTGATCACCCTCTTTTCCCTCATCATCGGCCTGTTTTCCATCTCCTTCTCCTTCCAGCTCTCCTCTGGCGTCTCTTCAGCCATGGAAGCCTCCATGAGCCGGTACATGGATGAAAACTGCATGGTCATCTCACCCAAGGAGAACACCCTGGAGGATACCAAGTTCGTCCAGGCCGACTACCAATCCCTGATGCGGATAAAGAGAAACCATGAAGAGGACATCATCGACATCTTCCCCTTCTATCTCTCCTCCATGGATACTCTTTTTGGTGCCAACCAGAGAATCAGCCTTCTTTTCAGAGACAAGGCCATCGATCTGAGCCGGCTTTCCTTGAACTCCTTTCTGGAATACCGGCATATCGATGAAGTCGATGTTCCCATCTATGCCAAGGGAGAACTTGGCCTGGACGATGTCATCCTGAGCCTGGATGAGGAAAGGATGAAGGCCTTGTATCTTCTTCTGTTTGATGACAGGGTCTCTTCCTTTGATGAAAGACATCTTGAAAGACTGTCAGAAAGGATCTATGAGAATCCTCTCTCCTTAAGAATCCAGGCAAACAAGGCATCCTGGGGATATGAGCAGGACTATTCCTACAAGATCAAGGGAATCGTCCTGGACAAGGATAGCTACATCGTCTCTGACTCCAATCTCTTCTCCTCCCATTTTGTCACAGACGTCATGCACTTCAAGGAAATCCTGGAATCCGAGGAAGCCGAAGTCGAATGGACCATGACAAAATGTGATGGCTTCAGGCTGAAGAAGAACCATGGCGAACACTTCTTCAAGGCTTTTCTTCAAGACAGGGAATGCAATCCTTTTTCACTCAAGATGGTAAAGACAGCAAACTACTACAGAAAAGAAGACCTCTCCACCCATAATCATGTCGCCGTGGTCAAGGACTATATGTCGAAGATTCATCTTGATGAAATCGAATCATTCCTCTTGAAACACCAAGGTAAGATTCAGTCCGTAAGCTATTCCTCCCCTGTCTACACCTACACGGCAAACGGATACATCTCCGGTTTTGCCAAGCCTTTCTTCTTTTCCAAATACAAAGAGAAGCTCAATCAGATTCAGGATAAGGCAACCTTCACCAAGGAAGACCTCGGATCCTTCCAAGGTTCCCAGATTGAAGACATCCCCGGTGTCATCAAGGCCGACCTCATCTCATCCATGGATCAGAAGAAAGCCTTGCGTTTCAAAAGCATACACGAAAACAGCAGGAAGCCCTTCTTTGGAAAGGAACCGAAAGACTACACGGAAATCGGCATTTCCAGAAAGATGGCCGAATCCCTCTTCCAAAGCACATCCGGTGCCATCAACAGGGAGCTATGCACCCTCACCTTGGACAAAACCACCAAGGTTGACGGAAGATACAAGAACCATTTCAGCCAGGGGCAGGTAAAGATCGTCGGCATCTATGAAGATGATGAGCTGGCCATCTATCAGGATTCCCTGTTTCCGCTAGGATACTGCTTTTTAGGCGGAGAGCTTTCCTATGAGGAACTGAGAATCTCCCAGGCCATCATCAAGGTAGACCTGAAGAAAGCCGACATCCGCGATTATGAGAAGTCCGTATCCGAATACGGAAACTACAAGAGAAGCTTCCCCATGTATATCATGGTCCAGGAAATCAAGAACACCTTGAATCTCCTTGCCAATCTGTTTTTGGGCTTTGCCATCATCTCCCTAATTGGAGCAGGCTCTCTTCTCTTCCTTTCCCTATACCTCATCCTATACAAAGATAGGAAGGAAATCGGCATCCTGCTATCCCTAGGATACGAAAAGAAGGAAATCAGCCGTTTCTATCTTTCCATGAGCCAGGTCATCGGAATCCTGGGCTTCCTTGGCTCCCTCATCGTCTCCCTACTTACCGAAACCGTCTTGAAAAACACCCTGAACGAACTTCTCGACAGCTATGTCTTCTCCATCAAACCATTCCTGATATCCTTCCTCACAAGCATGTTTTTGACCACTTTTATCGGAATATGCCTCAATTTCCGCATAAAAAGCCTATC
>JAJVUU010000104.1 GCA_021621525.1 Caryophanales bacterium | reverse complement strand
GCAAAGCGAGCATCGTCTCTTTGTTGGGCTCATCGATTCTTACGTCGAAGGGGAAGCCGCCGGCAGTTAATGATTTCCGCAGGAAGACGTTGATCGCCGTGGTCAGGTTGATCCCGAGCTCTCCGTATATCGCTTCGGAACGCTTCTTCAAGTCGCTGTCCAGTCTGACGCTGAAATTTGTTGTTGCCATAATATCACCTCTTTCTATGCCTATTATATAGACATTGCAATGCAGAATCAATCCAATAACCATAAAAACACATTACAAAGAAAAAAGATTAAAGTAGAAAGGAGGCGAAGCCATGCTCTTGAACGATCAGATTGAAGGACTGAAGGACATGTTCTTCACCTTCCTCTACACGTGCTTTCGGTGCATCTGCGAGCTCATCGACTTCATCAAGGAAATCTTCTACATGCTCTGCGGAATCGAGCCGGTAGAGATCAACGGAGCCAAAGGCGACATGCTGACAAGTCTCCTTGGTTCGGATTCGGTGAAGAAGGCGTTCCTGACGATATCCATCATCGGCGTTATACTTCTGGTTCTGTTCACGGGCATCGCCATACTGAAATCGAATTACCAGGAGAAACAGAGCTGGGCCGGTGCGCTTAGAAAAAGCGGTCAGTCATTGCTCATCACTTTGCTGATCCCCTTCACGGTACTTGCCGGGATACTGCTCACCAACACGGTCATGTCCTCCATCAACGTTGCGATGAACCCATACGGGAACACGGCCCATCCTCTGATCGGAGGGCAGTTTCTCTCGACCATCGGAAACGGATGCTACATCGGTTCTGAGGACAAGAGCGTCGTCCTGTCCAAGTTCGTTTCCGGGGAGCTCGACTACAAGGACGTGAGCCTCGTCAAGAGCTACTTCAATATCCAGGACATAAACTACCTGATCGGGATACTCGGAGGGTTCGTGATGCTTGTCATGTTCGTGCTCTCCAGCATCTCCTTCATCCAGAGAATTTTCGACATCATCCTCCTTTACCTCATCAGCCCCATATCGATAGCGACCATTCCTCTTGACGAGGGCAACCGCTTCAAGGTCTGGAAGGACATGATGATCGGTAAGATACTCTCGGCATACCTCTAGACCTATCATCCGGAGAAAAGAAAAAAGCCTCCGGACATCCTTTCCAGGAATCCGAAGGCGATTCTAACTTGATGGTGCCGGGTACAGGAATCGAACCTGCACGGGAGTTCCCACGGCGTTCTAAGCACCGCATGTCTACCATTCCATCAACCCGGCGTCTCTTTTTCTCGTGCAATCGGATGTTTTTCAATCGGATTGCCCTAAATGCTGTCCGCATCCTTGTCCGCACTTTTCTCTGCCGTCCGTATTGGTCCGCAACGTAAGTCTTAGACTTCGTCCGCACAGCCTCTTGATTATACCTTTATTTTCGCCCGCATTTAACCTTTTTCAGGGAAAATCTTGGGAAAACTTCGGTTTTCGGCTTTGTCAGCAGTCCTCTTTTGTCCGCACTTTATGGAAATCTTTCGATAAATACGGAGGTTTTATGCTTTGGAAATCCTGTAATTAGCAGGTTCCTAAGCACCACATGTCTACCATTCCATCAATCCTGCTTGTAATTTTTTACTATATAAATGAATGGAATTTAGCTAATTTATTGACCGTTTGTCAGTACCATTTCTTATTTGATAATATGATGTGTTTTCTATACAGGACTGACATTCATTCATGATTCCTTATCTTCCTGTATATATGGTATTTGATATACCTACATAAACATCAAGGAAGCACTCTATTTTTTATCGCTTTTCTCATCGCTTCTTCTTACATAGTTGGAAGCGATGGCTGTCAAGGCGACACCGAAGACAGAGACGAGAAGCCCGAAACCACCAATGGATGTAAGAACGATGCTCAGTGTCGTAATGGCTTCATCCTTGGGGTTGAGAAGAATCAATCCAGTAATGAGTAAACCTAAAGCCAAAAGAAACAGCAAAGAAAGCAAAGCAAGATAAATGGCACTGGATTTCTTTGACATACTGGCAATCTTGCGCATGAAGGAATAGAGCAGTTTGGTAATCATTTGGATAATTTGGTGCGCCTGACGGGATTTAAACCCGTGGCCCCAGGCTTCGGAGGCTTGTGCTCTATTCAGGCTGAGCTACAGGCGCAAATGGCGCTCCCGAAGAGATTTGAACTCTTGGCCCTTCGCTTAGGAGGCGAATGCTCTATCCGGACTGAGCTACGGGAGCAGCTTTAAGATTATATCACATGGAAAAAATATTTTTTGCATTTTTCGTATTTTTCTTTCGTTTGAAGACAATAAATAACAAAGGAGGGTAATCTATGACAAAATTGAAACGATTGCCGGTTGGTATCTGTCTTCTTTTTCTTCTTACGGGGTGTCAGGAAGCGACTTTGCTGGGGTTAGATAGCGATACTTTTTACATCTACCATGTTGCGGCGGTCA
>JAJVUU010000103.1 GCA_021621525.1 Caryophanales bacterium | reverse complement strand
ATCATAGATTGTATGGCACAAGAATGAGGATTTCAAAGCAATGAAAGCTGTTCCCCGTTCAGCAAAGGAATCCTCCAATCGATCTTGGGAAGGCCCATTTCCTCCAGATACCGGTTACAGAGAAGAAAACATTCGGAGTGAAAGAATCCCCTGTTGGCGCTAAGCGGACTGGGGTGTGCACAATGGATGATCCTTGAGCCATCGGCATGGATGAGAGAGGCCTTCCGATAAGCAAAATTACCCCACAGGATATAGACGATCTTCTTTCCGTTTTCATCCAGATACCTGATGACATCATCCGTAAACCTATCCCATCCAAGCCTGGCATGGGAATTGGCTTCTCCTTCCTTCACCGTAAGGGTGTTGTTCAGAAGAAGGACACCCTGCCTGGCCCAGGAAGAAAGATCGCCGTTATCGGATAACGGATATCCGAATTCCAGCTGAAGTTCCTTATAGATGTTGATCAAAGACCTCGGAAGAGGATTGCCTCTCTTGACGGAAAAAGCCAGACCGTCTGCCTGATTGATTTCATGATAAGGATCCTGACCGAGAATCACAACCTTTACATCCTGAAAAGGACAGAGCAAAAAGGCGGAGAAGACTTCATCCATCGGTGGAAAGACTTTCTCCGTCTGATATCGTGCTTCGACTTCTTCCTTCAGCTTTGCAAAATATGGTTTTTCCCTTTCCTGAGAAAGGAAATCTTCCCAGGATGACGGAAAAGAGGAGAAGAGATCAGTCATCATCTTTTCCTTTGTGGGTTTCATCATACTGGTTTTTCTTTTTAAAGAACATCGTCAGATCCTTGACCATGGAATAACCAAGGACAAGGACGGCAACACCGGCTAAGACGATGGCGATGACGGCATAGAATTTCCACTGATATAGGATATTGATGAAAATCGTGACACCAAGTATCACCAAGGAAATCAAAAAAAGCCAGATGGATGGATGTTCATCGAATTTGAATTTCATAGATACATACCTCAGGAATGAAAATAGCCAGCCCGAAGGCTGACTATCATTTTACTTCTTAAACCACTCAGATTGAATAAATTTCATCGTATTGTCCAAATCTCCGTCTTCGATGGCAGCGATGGCAAACAGATAAGACGGCATCGGAAGAGACTTGGTTTCATCGAATTCATAAGGATCTCCGACGTGTCCCTTACCCTTGACGATATAATAGCAGTTATCCGAGAGAATCAGGAGCTTGTCGTCCTTGACGACCAGAACATTACCTTGCTTCATTTGTGATTCATCCTCCTTTTTATGTTCTTACTATAATTGTATCGTTTTTCAAGGCAAATATGTTAGTGCTATCAAAAATGCTGTTTCTGTCTGGCCTGGCACGAACACCTTTTTGTAATAAAAAGCATAGCCTTTTCCCAAATATCAATATTATCAAATCTCCAAGGATACGATTTGGACAAGTCTCTTGTTCATACACCTTGTCTTCCATGCTGCAATCATACATGATGTTCTGACAGATCAGACAAAGGTGCCATCTATCAATCCCATGGCAATGTATGTCATTGATATCGCAAAGAACGTTTTCCAGGAATGCCCTTATTCATGAATCACACTTTTCCAAAGAAACAATGAAAAGGGCAAGAACTTTGAGAATTCCGATGGAATCGGGAAGACTCAAGGCAGTCACCATCCTCATAGATACTTCAAGTTGCTTACTTTTTCAGGAAGTCGTCCTCGATTTTGATATAATCACTTCACTTGCAGAATTGAGGTTATCGTATGTATCAAGAATTACAAAAAGGTTGGTTGGAAGTCATCTGTGGTCCGATGTTTGCCGGGAAGAGCGAAGAACTCATCCGAAGAGTCCGTACCCTTTCCTATGCCCATCAGAAGATCATCGCCTTCAAACCGGCCATCGACAACCGATATGATGCCACCGCCATCGCATCCCACGATGGTGAAAAATTCTCCGCCTATGCCGTCAAAGACATCGCTGACATGGAGAAGCTTCTTACCCCGGATGTCCAGGTCGTCGCCATCGATGAAGTCCAGTTCTTCAAAGACGGCATCGTCTCCTTCGTCGAAAAGCTTGCCGACAGAGGTATCCGTGTCATCGTAGCCGGGCTTGATACGGACTTCAGGGGCGAACCCTTCGGTCCGATGCCTGAGCTTCTTGCAAGAGCTGAATTCGTCACCAAGCTTACTGCTGCCTGCACCGTCTGCGGATGTGCAGCTACCAGGACACAGCGTCTTGTCAACGGAGAGCCGGCAAAATTCGATGATCCCGTCATTCTCGTCGGAGCCAAGGAATCCTATGAGGCCAGATGTCGGAAACATCACATCGTCCCCAATAAGCCAAAGATTGACTGATCCCATATCAAAAGGCGCCTTTTCAAGAAGGAGAGCGCCTTTTTTCTTTGCATTTTTTCCAAGGCAATCGCAAGAACGGGGAAATGTTGTTGATTAAGGCATTTCCTTTTTTTG
>JAJVUU010000035.1 GCA_021621525.1 Caryophanales bacterium | reverse complement strand
TTTCGTGCACGCCATGTTCTTACCCTTTTCCCGTCTCTATCTCCTTTGCTTCTTTCTTTTATATATAGGATTCACAAGTGTATAATGTAATCCGTGAACAGAAAAAGAATATTGACAAAGTCCTTGGATAAAAAGCAGAGGATTTCAGAAATCGACCTGTTGCGTGGCATTCCCATTTTTCTCGTGGTGCTCTACCATTTCTGCTGGTCCTTCACAGAGGTCCTGTCCATGTTCTCAAACACTTCGGAAATGTTCTTGAAATATCCGAATCTCAGGGACTTCGACTTCTTCCTAGGCCACGACATCCTGTCAAACAACCTCATCCACACCTTCATCATACCGGCTATCGGAGGCCTCTTCATCTTCGTCTCAGGAATGTCGAGCATCTTTACAAGGAGCAACAGGAGGAGAGCTTTGCTTCTCTGGGCTACAGCCATGGCGATATCTCTCATAACGCTTGCGGTAACCTACATTGCCAAGGAGGACTGCTATATCGACTGGGGTGTCATCCACCTGATAGCCTTCAGCGTCACTCTATATGCCATCATCGATTTCTTCTTCCACCACAAGACACCGATATGGCTCTGCCTCCTTGTGGCAGGCTGCATCTTCCTTGTCTCCATTTGCACCAGTGCAGGCTTCAACCCGTTCACCTTCAAGGAGTTCACTCCCTGGGGAACGACCTTCGTGGATGCATCCTTGCTTCCCATCGAACGATATAAGCTAGACCCTTGGGCCTTCTTCCTGGAGGCCATCGGAAAATACGGCGGTTGGATCGACTGGTGGGGAATCTTCCCCTTCACTGGTGTCTTCTTCATGGGTGTCGCATGCGGAAAGTACTTCTATGGCGACAGCAAAAAGACGAAATTCCCTAGGATGGACTCCCTTTACATCTTCCGTCCTCTTTGCTTCGTCGGGAAACATACCATCTGGGTCTACATCCTTCATCAGCCTATCATCGTCGTCGTCCTCTTCATCGTATTCGTCTCCATGGGATTCAAATTATGAACAAAACAAACACTCTATATCAGGACGTTTCCGCCTTTCATGACAAAAAGACGGCGATTTATTTCCAGAAGGAAAAGATATCCTTCCGGGAGCTGAACCAGCGCATCG
Source organism: Caryophanales bacterium (assembly GCA_021621525.1). Classification (GTDB taxonomy): domain Bacteria; phylum Bacillota_I; class Bacilli_A; order RFN20; family CAG-288; genus Enterosoma. Next base: position 17,442 of record JAJVUU010000035.1, on the reverse strand, counting down.
ATATGATGGCGATGAAGTTCTACGCCCTTGGAATCCACAGGGACACCGTCGTCTCCCTTCTTTCCCCGAATATACCGGAAGCCGTCATCTCCTTATATGCATTAAGCAAGATCGGTGCCATCGTCACCATCCTGCACCCGCTTCTTCCTGTGAAGGGCCTATATGAATCCATCCAGGAGACATCCTCTTCCTTCACCATTCTTTGTGACGTACGCTACAAGACCTATCTTGAAGAACTGAGAAACGTCAGGCAGACCATCCTCTTCATCACACCGGAATGCGATCTGTCCTTTGTCGAGCGCATCGGTTTTCGGAAGAAATACAGAAAAGAACTTGCCCTCGTCGACAAAAGCCGTCTCATCAAAAGCATAGACAAGCCAAGCGAAGAAGAAGCAAGAGTCTCCTTTCCTGTCAGCAGTGACAACAAGAAGGTCAGCTGCTACCTCAGAAGCGGAGGAACCACCGGAAGAAGCAAGACCGTCATCCTGAACGACTCGGCCATAAGATATGCCGGCATCCAATCTTCCAGCATCCTAGGAAGAGATGTCGGAGACCTCTCCATGATCGGTGTCCTTCCCATGTTCCATGGATATGGACTCGCCATGGGCATCCATGCTCCGCTCATGAACCATACCAGCTGCTATCTGATGATACACTTCGACATCCACAAGATCGTCAAAGGCATCAACAAAAACCGCATCAACCTGCTTGTCGGCGTCCCTTATATGATGGAAAGGCTCATCGCTGACAGAAGGTTCTGCAATGCAAGGCTGAAGAATCTCTATATGACCTTCGTCGGAGCCGACCGACCCAAGGAGACGCTCGTAAGCCAATTCGACGGACTGATGAAGAAGCATGGTTCCATCAACCGGCTCTACGAAGGATACGGACTGACTGAAATCGTCACCGTCGGAGTCGTCAATTCCATCCGCTGCCACAAACCGAATTCCGTCGGAAAGCCTATCGGCGACATCAAGGTGTGCATCGTCAATCCGGAAAACAGGAGCCGGGAGCTTCCCATCGGACAGGATGGTGAAATCCTCGTCAGCGGAGAAAGCTGTTGCCTTGGCTATCTTGGAACCGACAAGAAACATCAGCCCTTCTTCGAGAAGAACGGCATCCGCTATGTCTGCACCGGTGACATCGGCCATCTTGACAAAGATGGTTTCCTCTTCTTCCGCAACAGGGAAAAGGATCTCATCAAGATTGCCGGATACAACGTCTTCCCGGCTGACATCGAATCCCTGGCAGAGGAAGTCAAAGGCGTCGTCGATGCCGCTGCCATCTATATCCCCGGCCAGCATCCATACATCCACCTCTATATCGAAAACCATGCCATGGAAGACAACGTCCTTGCCAATGCCGTCATGAAACACTTGAAGGAGAACCTGATCCGCTATTCCTTACCGGAGAAGGTCACCTGTCTTCCACACTTCCCAAGGACCAACATCGGCAAGATCGACCGACGTGCCCTCATCCATTTCTAATTCAAAGGAGAGCCCTCAGGGGCTCTTTTTCGATAGGAAAAAAAGCTGTCGGAACAAATCCGTTCCAAACAGCCTTGTATCTCATATCGTCTTGGTATTCTTGGAATACTGAACCTTCCTTGCCTTCTTTTCGGAATAGCCGTTCAGCTTCATGACATAGGAGAGATCCTTCTCCTTCAAAGACTGCAGAGCTTCCTTGATCCTGTCCTCGGCAATCTTGGCAATCTGACCCGTGGTCATCTTATCATATTCCTCGGGAAGGATCGGTTTGCAGAAAGTGACCTGAATCGGATACTTCTTATAGTGATAATGCTGGTCCAGGGTCCTTTCGTTGAGCCATGTGGCAACAGGAAGGATGGGCAGGTTGAGCCTGGTTGCAATCTTGAAGGTGCCTCCCTTGAAGTCAGCCATCGGAAAATCAGGTCCCTTGGAACGGGTCCCTTCCGGGAAGACGACGTAGGAGAGATCCTTCTCCCTGGTGAGAAGCTTCTGAATCTCATGGAAGACCTTGATTTCGCTTCTCAGATCTTCCCTGTCGATGAAGGAACCATCGATGGAGGACAGGATGTTTCCGATGAAGGGCATCTTGAGGATCTGATTTTTTCCAAGGAAGGAGATCGGACGATCGGCAAATCCCAGGAAAAGAATCGGATCGGCAACGGAAACATGGTTGGAGACCATCAGGATCTGTCCTGGGACACTCTTCAGGTTCTCCTCTCCCTGGATGATGAATTCTGCCCGGAAGCACTTCCGACATATCTTCCTTGCGAGATTGCTGGCGTAACTGCATCTCTGGGCAATCGGATACTTATCCTTGTTCCTGTTGAACTTCTTGCAGTGGTGCGAACCCAATATGAGACTCGGTCCACCGGTAAGACCAAGACGAAGCCATTTGATCATGATTGTTTACCTTCTTTCCTTTCGGCATCCTTCTGACAGAAGACAGAAATAGAGAGCGCATTGACGATAGCCATATGGATGAAAAAATCGTCATCCTTGGATATCTTTCCTGTTTCGTTGAAGATGAGATTGACATAGTTCGGGAAATCATACATGATGGTCTCCCTGCTCGGATTGAGGATGACAAAGAGCGTTTCATCCTTCATTTCATAATTGATTTTCAAGGCACCATGTTCCAGGTTCTCAAAGGTGATCTTTTCAGACTGCATCATCTTGTCGAATTCCTTGGAAGTGAAATAGAGGTGTTCCTTCTTGAATGCGATTGCTTCCCGGAAGAAGCGATAGAGTTCTTTGTTTTTTTCAAGAAGTCCGTAGTCGAAGCCATTGATCTTGTCGGGAGCATTATAGGAATTGCCGATGCCTCCCTTGGTGCCACAGATTTCCTCTCCCTGATGGAAGAAGGGGATTCCTGCGGCAAGAAGGGTGGCAAAGAGATTCAGCTTGACTCTCTTTACCTTCTGTTTCTCGTCCTCATCCTCACAGGCGATGGTGATTTTGTCATAGAGAGTATGGTTGTCATGGCACTCGACATAATTGACGGACTGGCTCGGACTTGCAAACATCGGTCCGAAGGCAAGAGGCACGCAAGAACCAAGCAGGACATGCTTGAAGCCGTCCCTGTAATCCGTATCTCCCAAAAGATAGCCTTTCACATGTGCTTCGCTCTCGCTCGACTTTCCTTTTGTGACATCCCTGAAGCGATCGTTGAAAAAGGAGGCAAACGGCATCTGGAAAGCATTGACATAGCTTGCCTTCTTGTCCGACGGAAGAGCCGTCCAGAGATCCCAGCCTTCGCCATAATAGAGGATGTTGGACTTGATTTTGCTAAGTTCCTTGTATCCCTGACGGATGGTAGTGATATCCAGGATGCCCATCAGGTCGAAACGGAAGCCATCGACGTCATAGAAGTCCAGGCAGTGCAGCAAGGAATCCACGATGAGCTTCCTTGTCATATGATTGCGGCTTTCGAGGTCATTTCCGCATCCGGTTCCGTTGGAAAGTCTTCCGTCAGCATCGATTCTATAGAAATAATTCGGGCAGAGGATGTTCAACGGGTTGTAAAGATTGGAAAAGACATGGTTGTAGACGACATCAAAGACGACTCTCATCCCCTTCCTATGCAAGGAAGAGACCAGGGTCTTAAGTTCCTTGACCCTGGCATAAGGATCATTCGGATCGCTGCAATAAGATCCTTCCGGGGCAAAATAACTGACCGGGTCATATCCCCAGTTGTACATGCTGAAAGGGTCATCCTCGTCGATGGACTGGAAGTCGAGGACCGGAAGAAGCTGGATATGGGTGACGCCAAGCGAGGCAAGATAATCCAATCCGACAGGATTTCCTTCTTCGTTCTTCAGTCCCTGTCTGCTCAAGGCCGCATAGGTCCCTCTGTCAGGAAGAGAGCTAAGAGAGGTCATATCCCTGACATCGCATTCATAGATGATGGCCTGCATCCTATCTTCAAAAGACGGAAGGCATTCCTCATAGGTCGGAAGGCAACGAATCTTCGCCGGGTCGATGACAAAGGACCATCGGCCGTTGGAAGAAAGGGAGAAGGAATATGGATCAGCGACAATCTTTGCCTGTCCGAACATCAGCCTCTCATAAAGATAGGAGGCACCGTCATAGTCGCCAGGAACACTCACTTCGAAGACACCGTTATCGAAGTCATGCTTCATGGAATAGATTTCCCAGTCTTGACTGCCCATCTTTCTCACATGAAGGGTGACTTCATTGGAAAAAGGAGAGAAGACACGGAAAGTGGTTTTGTCTTTGGCATAAATAGCACCAAGCTGTCCGTCGAATCGGTATTTTTCTTCGAATTCCTTGGTCGTCGCCAAGAAGGAGATATCGATGGGAACAAAGAAGTTCTGTCCCGTAGCTACCTCATAGTAGTGTCCGGGAACGAACATGAAATCATTGCTTAGGAAGGTATAGGTGATGAACGTAGCCGTTTCGTTCTTAGAGATAGGTTCAATCACTGCACTTGGCTTGTGGTCGACATAAAGACGGAATCTCTTCATGCGGAATGGGCAGACATCCTTGCTAAGGTTCAGTTCGATGACGCTCTGAGACTTGGCAAAGGCAGACATTTTATCGTTTTTCATAGAATGTCAGTTCCCTTTTTTTACGTAGCAGACAGCCTTGCGGAAGGCCTTGAATTCGGATAGGAAATGACGATAGGTGTTGAAGGACATCTTGTCGACTCTTGCCATCAAAGCAGTATAGGCCATGTTGTTGGCACTGGCCTTGGAAAACAGTTCCACAGCCTTACAGGGAAGAGAAAGGTCAGAAACAGCATGCATGAAGCCTGCCTTCTGGATGGAATAGAAGTCATCCGACGTGACCTGCTTGTCAAGTTTGCTGAAATAGTCGGTAAGATAATTGATGAGACTGACTTCATCCTCACTCTGGAAGGTGAGAAGGATATAGGCATCTTCACCACCTTCTTCAAGTCGGCTCTCCAGGAGGTTGGCACGGATATTGCCTAATCCGGAGAGAAAACCGGCATTCTCCTTACAGATGATAGGTAAAAGAATTTCATAGGCGGCAAAGGGGAATTCGCCATAGGCATCATAGATGACGGCTCTGGAAGGGAATTTGATGCCGTACGTGAGATAGGAATGATGGCTGTCCATGCTGACTTCCTCATATTCCTTCCCAACCTTCTCATAATCTTCTTCATATTCAAAATGTTCTTCCTTCAATCCGGAAGGCTTGAAGGAGACCTTCATCTCCTTGACCTTGGCCAGGATGTCCTCCGGGGAGGCGTCCATGGAAAGAAAGATGGTGATATTTTCAGAAGAATAATAGTTCTCCTGATATTTTTTCAAGGCAGATTCATGGATTCTGACGCCATCCTTCAAGGAAGGCAGATATCCATATCTGATAGGCGATGACGTATATAGATTGAAAAGACATTTCTCCTGAGAAAGAAGAATCGGATTCTTTTCCCTGTCGGAGGACAGCTTTTCCTCCTTCTGCTTGAAGGCTTCGATATCCTTCTCCGCATACGTCGGAGCAGACATCCTGAGAAGGAGCTTCTTCAAAGACGGGAAGATATCCTTCATGCTGGTCAGCTGATAGCGGACAAAGGAATAGTCCATGTCCGTCTGAAGCAAGGTTGCATCATCTCTCAGTTCCTTGACGAAGGCATCATCTCCGACCATGTTCATCAGATAATAGGCAGAGCCAAAGGGAATCTTGGAGTTGGAAAGCATCTTGGCATGATTGAAGCCACCCTGTCCGACATAGACCAAAGCCGATTTCAGTTTTGACTTTCGCGGAATAAAAATTAATTTTGTCTTGTCATCAAGCTCTTCTTCATAATATGGGCATCCCATATGTCCGAAATCATGTTTAAGCATTCTCATTCTCCTTGTCCGACGTGATGCGGACGTCTTCCAAAGCCATGGAAGAAAGCATCTCTCTTATATCCTTTTCTTCCGGAAGCTTACCTTCCTTTAAGCCAAGATCAAGACTTTCCCTCTTTTCTTCAAGGAAGGAATCGACATCCATATGCATCCGGATATCATCTATCTGAAGCTGATGGATGGCATCTTGGGCATCTGTCTCTTCTTTGAAGAGAGGCTTGCCCTTCTCAAAGGAAAGATGCGGAAGAAGAGAAGACAGCTTGCCTTTCTTAGTCGTTAGGGCAAGGACATGTCTATCCTTCGAAAGATAGAAATCATCAAAGGAATAATCGGCAAAGAAGCGGTTCTTCAAGGAAGTACGGATTTGATTCTCGAGCAGATACAAAGATGCCTTGAGAGCTTTTCTTTGCGTATCATCAGCAAGAGCTTCATGGGAGACAAGGAAGAAGACAGTCTCATCCTGGAAGTCCTTCTTTTCAAGTTCGGATAGTTCTTTTCCGTCAAGAACCATCTTTCCTGTTTCAGGATAGGAAGAAAAGGGAAGATTCTTCTTCTCATTTCCCAAGAAGATGAATTCCTTCACCGGACAGGACGCAAGCAGTTTTTGAATCTGATCGAGCTGTTCCTTCCTGACTTCCATGATCTTCTTGTCATCAAGCAGGATGGGTGCATGATAAAGATGAAGAAGGCTGCTTCCAGAAAGAAGGGAGGAATCCGACACATTGCGGTTTTCAAGAAGAAGTCTCTCCTTGGCCTGGGAAAGATGGAGCTCGGAATAGACATATCCCTTTTCCAGGACGTTGTCAAAAGCCTTCTCTCCTTCCTTATAGGGATTGGAAAAGACGAAGTTCAAGCCATTGCTCTGACACTGGCAAAGACGGGCTTCCAAGACATATCCTTCATTGAAGCAATAGGTTTCAAAGGAAAGCTGAGCTCCTGCAAAGAAGGATATCGGCTTTTTGCTGCCGGTATCCGGAAATTGGAGAAGAAGCCTCGCATAGACCAAAAGGGCTTCTTTGTCCGTCTCCTTCGGAAGAAGGAAGCGACGGATCAGTATCCGTCTTCCAAACGTCGTGTTGTAAAAATTCATGATTCAAAATCCTCTAGATGTGCTGCCGGTCCCAAAACATATTTTCCACCGGGACCCAATGTGATGATGCTTTCTGCCTGAAGCCTGGCCAGGAACTGGTCGCACTTCATGCTGGAGACCTGGAAAGAACGCATGATACTCGATTTGGACGTGATTCCGGTATGGATGACAAAGTCACGGATATCAGAATACAGGTCTCCTTCGGTCTCGGTCGGTTCTTCCTGTTTTTCAACGTCAAGATCCAGGAATTCCGGATCATAATTGGGGTCTCCTGCCTTTTCCTTGACATAGGCAAGAACCGTGTCGATATCCTTGTTGGATATGAACGGAGACTGTGCACGGATCAAAGACTTTTTCCCCGGACACTTGAAGAGAAGGTCTCCTCTTCCAAGAAGGGTTTCCGCACCGTTTTCGTCCAGAATGACACGGGAATCGATCTGCGAAGAACAGCTAAGACCGATTCGGCAAGGAACGTTGGCCTTGATGATCATCGGAACATTGTCTTTGCTTGGACGCTGTGTGGCAATGATGAGATGGATACCGCAGGCTCTGGCCTTCTGAGCAATCCTGGTGACATACTTGGTGACTTCGTTGCCACCCGTCTGCATCAGATCGGCAAACTCATCAATGACACATACGATATAAGGCATATCCTCGAACTGTGCCTCGCGTCCCCGCTTCATATCGTTGTAATCTTCAAGGTTGGCAACCCTGCACTTGCTTAAGACGGTGAACCTTCTATCCATTTCATCGCAAAGCTTCTTCAATGCAAGAATTGCACTTTCCGGTTTGGAAATCACCGGGCAGAAGAGATGGGAGCAGTCCTGATAGCGGACGAACTCGACTTGCTTCGGGTCAATCAGCATCAATTTGCATTGAGAAGGATAGGTCCTCATGATGAGGGTCATAATCATGGAATGGATCAAGACCGACTTACCGGAACCCGTCGTACCCGCAACAAGCATGTGAGGCATCTTGTTGAGCGGGAATGTGACGATGTTTCCAGAGATGTCTTTTCCGATAGGAAGGAGAAGAAGATTCTTCGTATCCTGCTCGATGCTCGCAAACATATCCTTGAAGGAAACAGCCATCGGAGCGATGTTTCCGACTTCGATGCCGGAAGTAGACCGTCCTTCGACGACGGTCTCGACTCTGACGGACATGTCTCCGTTGAGTGCTCTTTGGAACTCGCTGGTGAGATTGGCGATCTTATCGGCCTTCTCTCCATGTTCGGTTTCGATGTTGAATCTGGTGACGGATGCACCGATGGTGAAGCTGGTCGCCTTAGCCTTGACACCGAATTCATCAAAGACACGATTGATGACAGAGGCCTTTTCCTGGGCCGACTGAGAATTCTTTTCCATCTTGGCAGAATCATCAAACTCCTCCAACAAGGAATCACTGGGAAGGCTATAGCTATAGACCCTTGCCACGTCTGAGACATATTTCATCAAAGAAGAAATACGTTCTTCCTTGGCTCTCTTTTTGGCAAGAAGGGCTTCAGCCTGTCTCTGTTGCTTCTTAGCAAAATATTCCTGTTCCTTCTGCTGTTCAAGTTCTTCCTCCGTAAACAATTTCGGTTCTTCCTTGGCGACTTCCGGTTCAGGAAGCGGTGGAGTAGGTTCTTTCTTTTCCTGAATTGGTTCGACTACCTTGTATTCAGCAGGCTTGTTTGCTTTCAAAGGAGCAGCGGCAACCTTTTCAAGAGGATTTTCAACCGGTGTCGGCATGACTGGCTTCTTCTCCTCGGAAGGTGGTATGGAGAACGTGAAGGAAGAATCAGAGGAATTTTCCACATCCGTATTTGCTGCAGTTGAAGTTTCCGTAGCATAAGAATCCGTCGGTTTGAAGAAACCGTTTTCTTCTTCGGCCGGCTTTTCAGCGGCAACCGGTTTTTCAGGTTCAGGAAGAGATTCATCTTTTTGGACTTCAGCCGGAGATTCGGGAAGAGGAGAATTCATCTTCTGAGGTTCATCTTCCGTCTTCACCTCATCAAAGGAAGGAACAGCTTCGGCAGGTCTAAAGGCACTTTCTTCCTCCTGATAAGGCGGACGGGAGATATCCGGCTTTGGCTTTGCCTGATGGAATTCACTGTCGATTGGCTGTGAATCAGAGACATTCTCCTCGCTTTCCGGATTATAAGCCGAACCATCAGAAGAATAGAAGCTTCCCTGAGTCCCGTCAGACCAGCCACCGTCCAAAGGAGCAGTGACGTTCTTGGATGGGACATAAGTTTGTTTCTTCGGCACATTGGCTTCTGCTTGTGGTTGGGGTTCCTCTTTGACAAAATGACGTTCAAGATGACGATTGGCCCTGTTCTTGCCTGTCTGATAGGGGGAATTGTATTTCACCTTTCGTTCCCTCGCCTTTCTGACAAAGGAGATGATTTGACGAATCGGATGGGATGTCAAAAGCGCCAATCCTACAATCAAAAGCAGTGAAAAGAAGATGGCATCACCGATATATCCCCACACAGAGCCTAGAAGAGTGATGAAAAACAATCCGAGATATCCACCTCCGAGTCCGCTCATGGATTCGAAGGAATCAATCTGTGCCGGACTTCTGGCAAAAGAAGACATGCGGTCAAAGTAGACGGAGTTCAAAGACGTGAAGTCCACTCCGCCATCCTTGATGGTATAGATGGGATAGGAAGCAAAGGAAAGAGCGGAGACGAGCGTGAGGATGGCACCGACCCAGACAAGGGAGTAGCCTTTCAAGGGGAAAGCCTTCTTGGCGATGATGAGTCTGATGCCAAAGGCAAAAAGGAAAGCCAGCACAAAAGGATAGAACATGCCAAAGGCAAAACCAAAAATATAAGCAAAGAAGCTGCCGACAAGAGTCTTGCCTGTGGCACTGGTGATGACCAGGGCACACAGGATGATTCCCGTGGTGACATAAAGCCAGGAACGAAGGGGGATTTCTTTGTGTTTGTTATCGATATTCTGATTTGTTTCCATGATAAAAATCTCGCTGTTTAAAGTATATCACAGTCACGCTTTTTTCTTTAGGAAAACATATTGATTTTCCTTTGGAAAAACACCCGTTTGCAAGGCAGGGTTTTCTTTGAAAATATAGATATCTTTCCTTTAGAACAGCCTTCTGGCTCCGTCACCGACCTCAAGGATGGCAAAGGAGGCTTGCAGTTTGGTTTCCCTGCGATATTCTTTGCCGACATTCTCGATAAAAGGTTTGACGCAGGCATCCTGGACGATACTGACGGTGTTTCCACCCCAGCCACCACCGGTTTCCCTGGAGCCATAGACGCCTTTCTGCCTCCTGGCTGAGTCGACAAGCGCATCAATCTCAGGGCATGTGGCATCATAGTCATAACGTAAAGAGTCTCCGGATTCATTGAGCAGTCTTCCGAAAAGTTCGATGTCATTCTTCTTCAGGGCAAGGATGGCATCCTTGGTGCGCTGTTCCTCATAGACGGCATGCTTTGCCCTCATCCTTGAGACATCATCCTGGATGGCACTCTTGTAGGTTTCAAACTGCTCCGGCGTAAGCTGGCAAAGGTTATCTATCTGGACGACTTTCTTCAGATCCTGAAGTGCTTTTTCGCATTCCTTCCTGCGGTCATTGTAATGGGAAGAAGCAAGAGAATGGGGTTTGTTGGAATTGGTGACGATGATTTTGACATTCGGCAATCTCATTGGAATATACTGATAAGCAAGCGTGTGGCAGTCAAGAAAGATGGCATTTCCGGATTTCCCCATGGCAGAAGCAAATTGATCCATGATCCCACAGTTTGTCTTGTTGAATTTGCATTCTGCGGTCTGAGAGATCAAGGCGATGTCGATGGGGCTGATCTGAAAGCCGAACAGGTCATTGGCGGCCGTAGCGATGACGACTTCCATGGCCGCCGAAGAGGAAAGACCGGAGCCTGGGATATTTCCCCATATGAAGACATCGAGACCACAGTCAAGTACGTATCCTTTTTTCTTCAGGGCCCAGATGACACCCTTGGGATAATTGATCCACCCATCTCTTTTTCTCCAGACAAGATCATCCAAAGAGGAGGACATCACGCCTCCTTTCCTGTAGTTGTGGGAATAGAATTTCAAAAGCCGGTCCTGACGTTTTCTTACAATGGCATAGTTGCCATTTGTCAAGGCACAGGGAAAGACATGCCCTCCGTTGTAATCGATGTGTTCACCGATCAGATTGACTCTTCCCGGTGCAAAATAGGCGCGGATGTCTCCGCCTTTTCCAAATTTGGCATAGAACAGATTTGCCATTTCCAACAATGTCATATAGTCACCTCTGTCGTTATACAGTGAAACCATTGTATCATTTTATGGTTTGCCGGAAAAACATTTCCATCCTCTTGCTTGCCATTCTTCCTGTTTTCTCTTTAGAGAAAGGAATTGCAAATTTTTACAAAAATATTATGATATATAGGATTTCAACATTGAAAAATTAAATTATCTATGAATTGGCTTAAACAAACAAAACAAAATGCAGACGACTACCTATTCGACCATCCCAAGACACGTCAAGGACTTGACTGGGGATGGAAGCTGTTCATCACATTGGCTTCATGTTTCATCTTTGCCTGGGGCTTCAGGGCCTTCATCAACCCTTCCGAGAACTGCGTCATCCACTGGACGATGGAAAGTGCCAAGTGTAGCTATGAGGTAGCTGCCGAGATCGTCAGCCAGACCGGTGTCGTCCACCTCATTTCCGGAGGTGCCTCTGGTATCTCACAGGCCATCGTCAAATTCATGAACATCTTTGGCGATTTCCGAGGAGATATCGAAAAGACGCTCATCTCCGTTTTGTACTTTGTCTTGAACATCCCTCTTGCTCTTCTTGCATGGTTCAAGATTTCCAAGCAGTTCACCATCTATACCATCATCAATGTCGCCTTCGTCTCCATCTTCAACCAGATCATTCCCGATTCATGGATCTACAACGTCATCAACATCTATGACGACATGATTGCAAGATGTATCTTCGGCGGCATCACCTCCGGCATCGCCTCAGGCGCTGCCATGATGATCAACACCTCTGCCGGAGGAACAGACGTCATCAGCTTCTATATTGCTGAAAGAAAGTCTTCCGGTGCCGGAAACATCTCCTTCATCATCAATGGCCTCGTCATTCTGACCAACGTCCTCTTCGGCATCATCGGCCACTATGTCAATCCAAGCATCAACCCCCAGGCATCCAGCCAGCTCATCCGCTATGCCCTATACACCATCATCTATCTTTTCATCGGCACCCATGTCCTGGATTTGCTCAACAGCAAGAACAAGAAGCTCGAGCTTCAGATATTCACATCCAATGAGAACCTTGCGCAGGTGCTCATCCACGCCTTCCCTCATTCCGCCACGATTGTCGACGCCAAGGGCGCCTATACCGGAAAGAAGCGAATCATGATCTACATGGTCGTTTCCAAAAAGGAAATCAAAAAGGCGACCCAACTTATCAAAAAGGCAGATCCGCTTGCCTTCTTCACCGTCCTGAACCTCAACCAGGTCTACGGAAGATTCTATATTCAGCCGATTGAATAAAATTCAAGGAGAACCACTATGGCTACAAACAAAGAACTTGCCGATTTCATCTTCCCTGACGTCAAAGAGACCGTCAAGGATCTCGAAAAGAGATACCCTGAGCGTCAGCTTCCCGAAGGAGCCGAAGTCACCCGCTTTGCCCCTTCCCCGACCGGTTTCCTTCACACCGGTTCCCTTTTTACGGCCCTCATCGCCTACCGCTTTGCCAAGCAGAGCAACGGCGTCTATTACTTCCGTCTTGAAGACACGGACCAGAAGAGAGAGATTGCCGGCACCGGCCTGGATCTCGTAAAGCAGCTTGCCAACTTCGGAATCGTCGCTGACGAAGGCTACTATGGAGACCACGAAGAAGGAATTTATGCACCATATGTGCAGTCCAAGCGTGCTGAAATCTATAAGATCGTCATCAAGGAGCTTCTCAAAAAGGGCAGAGCCTATCCGGATTTCTGTTCCAAGGAAGAGCTTGATCAGATCAGGGAAGTCCAGCAGGCCAACAAGGTCGTTCCCGGATACTATGGCGAATATGCCAAATACCGTTCTCTTTCCAATGATGAATACATCGACCTGATCAAGCAGGGCAAGCCCTATGTCATCCGTTTCAAGTCCAAGGGCAATGCCAGCAACCATATCAAAGCCCACGATGAAATCCGCGGCGACATGGAACTCACACAGAACTATCAGGACATCGTCATCTATAAGAGCGATGGTCTTCCGACCTATCATTTTGCCCATCTTGTCGACGACCACTTCATGGGAACCACGCTCGTCACCAGAGGCGAAGAATGGATTTCCTCCCTTCCCATCCACCTCGAACTGTTCGAAACCATGGGATGGAAGGCACCTAAGTATGCCCATCTTCCTGTCATCATGGTCAACGACAAGGAGACCGGAAACAAGAGAAAGCTCTCCAAGAGAAAAGATCCGGAAGCAGCTGTCTCCTATTTCCTTCAGGAAGGTTATCCGAAGGAAGGCGTCCTCCGCTATCTTCTCACCATCGCCAATTCCAATTTCGAAGCATGGATGATGGAAAATCCAAAGGCTCCGATCGACGGATTCAAGCTCACCTTCGATAAATTCTCCCTCGATGGTGCCCTCTTTGACATGCCGAAGCTCGACAACATCTCCAAGGAACTTCTTGCCATCCTCGACAAGAAGACCTTTACGGATGAATGTCTCGCCTGGGCAAAGGATTATTGCCCGGAGCTCGCTTCCAAGATTGAATCCGACCGCGATTACTTTGAAAGCATCATCAACATCGAAAGAGATCAGGAGAAGCCCAGAAAGGACTATGAGAAGTTCTCTGAAGTCCTTCCCAAAGTCCGTTTCTTCTATAAGGAAGACTATGACAATCTATTGAAGGCTGACAAGCTTCCGTTCAACGAATTCATCTCCCATGATGTCATCAAGTCCGTCCTGGATGACTTCGCCCAGTCCTGGGACCTCGAAAACCAGGACGAAAACACCTGGTTTGCATCCATGAAGGTCTTGGGAACAAGACACAATTTCTGCGATGACAGAAAGGTCTACAAGAAGAATCCGACGGCCTACAACGGATGGTATGCAGACTGCATCTCCATACTCCGTATCGCCGTATGTGCATCCAGCCAGTCTCCGAAGCTCTTCGACGTGCTTCGCATCCTGGGCAAAGATGAAGTCCTTCGCCGCATCGAAGAAGTCAAAGCAACATTATAAGGATGGAATCCGGTTCCAGATCCAGGGCAAAAAGGATCAAGCTCATCCTTGAAATCGGCTTCCTTGCCGCATTGATGGCCTTCGCCATCGTCTACATTCTCAAAGATGATCCCGTCAAGACGTTCTCCATGTTGGGGCAGGCAGAAATCCTGCCCCTTCTTTTGGCTATCCTGCCCATCATCACGACGTTGATTCTCGACGGCATGAACATCACCTTTCTCTCCCGCCTGTATAACCGGAAATACCACTATTATCAAGGACTGATGAACGTCTGTGTCGGACAGGTAGCCGGTGTCTTCGTCAAATCGGCAGCCAACATCATCCAGGCCTATACCTTCTCCAAGCAGGACATCAAGAATGCCCAGGCTGCGTCCATCCTGACGATGAACTATCTGATGTTCCAGATATCCTTGCTCATCTATTCCTTCGTCATGGTGATACTGGGTTATCCTTTGATGAAGGAAGTCCCCATCGAGCTTCTTGGCAACATGCCACTTTCCCTTCTCAGCATCCTGGTCCTGGTGATTCAGGGCCTGATTCTTTTTGGCATCTGCCTGCTAGGCTTTTCCAGAAGGATGCACCGCCTTGTCTTGAATGGAGGCATCGACTTTCTGGTGAAGATCCACCTCTGCCGCAATCCGGAGAAGACGAGAAGAAAACTCACCCTTCAGTTTGTCACCTATCGAATCGAAATGAAGCGCCTCTTCGGAAACCTGAAGCTGGTCTTCCTTCTCCTCTTATCCAACCTCCTGAAGCATTTCCTTTTGGACTGTGTTCCATTCCTTGTCTTTCTTTCCCTGGGAATCGACGGTGGCGTCCTTTCCTTTTCAAAGTCGCTTTTTGCCACCGGCTACATATCCACCATCTCCTCTCTCTTCAATGTCGGCATACCGGAAATCATGTTCCAATCGACCTTCTCCTTCTTCTTGGGTGGAGAATCATTCCTCAGCCTTGCCAGCGCAGCAAACCTCCTCTGGCGTTCCATCACCTTCTATCTTCTCTTTGCCATCGGTCTTCTAAGCCTTCTTCTTTATCGAGGCTCGCCTAAGAAATATCAGCTTCTCTACAACACGGCCACCATCTATGATCTGGAAATCGACAATATCCGCAATGCAGACGAATCGACAAAATCCTATATCCGTGACGTCTGCAAGGAAGATGAAAGGATCTATGCGCCTCTTTTGAACCAGGAAGAAGTCAGCAGATCATTCCAGAAATTGAGGAAGAACATCGCCTCGGACAAGAAGGAAGAGACGGAGATCATCGACGACGATCTGCAAAAAGCCCTTCAGGAACAGCAGCTGAGCCTGGCTAAGGCACAGAAGGAAGTCGCCGACATCCTGTCCAGCCAGAAGCCGGACAGGGAAATCCAGAAGGAAACGGACCGGGAACTGCGTCTTCAGGAAAAGCGTCAGAAGAAGATATCCGAGCGAAGAGCAAGGCGAATCGAAGAAAAAAGACAACGGAAATATCAAAAAATCCTCCATCGTACCACAATAGATAATGAGGAGGAAAAGAACTCATGAAACCCACTTACAGGATAGAGTCGATCCAGGAGAGGAAAAAAGGGATTCTCATCACCATCAACAGCAAAGAATATCTTCTCAACACCAACCAGTTTACGGACCATTTCCTATATCCAGGCAAGGAGCTTTCCATAGAAGAATTCCATCAGCTTTCCCTGGAGAGCAAGGAAAAGAAGACAAACGATTATCTCACCAGGCTTCTTTCCTCAGGAAGATACACCTGTCACGAGCTTGTCATGAAGTTGCAGACAAAGTACGCCTTGAGCACAAAAGAAGCCATGGCCCTTCTTTCTCCTTACCTTGAAAACGGCATCATCGACGATTTCTCCTATGCCAGAGACTACATCGAAGCCAGACTGGAGCAGGGATATGGAAAGAACTACATCCTGGACAGGCTGAAGAAAAAAGGAATCTCCAAGGACATCCTCGAAAAGGAGGAAATCCACTCTTTCTTTGACGACTCTCCCTTCGACATGGAAGGGATGATAGCAAAGATGGACAGGACCAAGAAAGATAAGACGATAGAACAGCGGAAAGAGCTTCTTTTGGGAGTGCTCCTGAGACGAGGCTTTTCCTCCCACGAGTCAAAAGAAGCCGTGGAAGCCTATTTTTCATCCTTCAACGAGGAAGAAAAGCAAAAAGAAGAGGAAAATCGGCGCATTCTTATCAAAAGAGAGTTCCTAAAATGTTATAATGCTTTGCTAACCAATGGCACGGTTCCAAGAAAGAAGAGAGATACGATCATCCGCAAACTCCTTCTGAAGGGATTCCGTTACGATGAGATCATCAACGAAATGAAGGAGTATGAGTTCCATGATTAAAGATATTTTAGGAAACGAAGGGCTGATCAACGAAATCTTCATGGTCAAGCAGGTCACGGAAGCCACCAGCAACAACGGCAATCATTACCTTTCCCTGACCTTACAGGATTCTACCGGCACCATCAACGCCAAGAAGTGGTCGATCGAGCCGGGTGACCTAGACATCTGCCAGGCAGGAAGCCTGGTGAGAATCCAAGGCATGTCCAGCGTCTATCAGGGGCATCCGCAGCTGAAGATCAACGAGCTTGATTCCGTCGATGAATCCCAGGTCGACCTCTCCCGCTATATTCCCGTCGCTCCGATGAGGGCAGACGAAATGAAGAAGAAGCTCCAGGAATATGTTTCCATGATAAAGGACAGCCAGTTGCATGACCTCACCTTCACCATCCTGAAGGACAACCTTGACAAATATATATCCTATCCTGCTGCCGTGACCGTCCACCATGCCTATCTCGGAGGTCTTCTCTTCCACTCACTGAGCATCTGCTCCATGGCCCTCAAGGTCCAGGAACAGTACACCTATCTGAGCAAGGACTACCTCATCGCAGGCTCCCTTCTTCACGATATCGGCAAGACCAAGGAGCTCTCTTCCTCCAAGACACCCAACTATACGACGGAAGGAAACCTTCTCGGACATATATCCTTAGGAGCCATGATGGTCTATGAGCAAGGCATCACGATGGGTGTAGACAAGGAAAAGCTCGACGTCCTCGTCCACATGATCCTCGCCCACCACGGAGAATACGAATTCGGATCTCCGAAGCTCCCGATGACAGCCGAGGCCTATGTCTTACATACCCTGGATGACCTGGACGCAAAGCTTGAATGCCTGAGAACTGCCTATGACAAGACCCAGGAAGGCGACTTCACCGGAAAGATCATCTGGATGGACAACGCCAATTTCTATAAGCCGAAGAAACTGTAAGAAAACTCAGCCATTTCCGATAAAATTTTATTTTGTTATCGAAAATAAATG
>JAJVUU010000102.1 GCA_021621525.1 Caryophanales bacterium | reverse complement strand
AAAAAGGAACCCCGGAAAACGTCTCCGGAGACCCTGAGCGCGTGAGTAATGACTACATTTCGCCTGGTAGGATTGAAATATTTAGTCAAATTAAATATAATTTAATTAGCAAATGACTAAATAAAAAGGAGCGTGACGCCTATGTTTAATGAATCGAATGTCGTCGAGCTGAAGAGCAAGCTGATCGACGAAGTAAAGAATGAAATCATCGCATTTTTGAATACGAGGGGAGGAAAGATATACGTCGGCGTTAACGACGACGGAACGATCAACGAAGTCTTCCTCGAAGAGAGCAGGGATGCGGTTTCCCTGAAGCTCTCATCTTGGCTCCAAGATGCGTTCTATCCGCTTCCGTCAAATCTCGTCGCTTTCGATTTCAATGAAGACGGAGTGCTCGAGATTGATGTCGAAGAAGGAAACAAGAAGCCGTATTATCTCATGGAAAAAGGACCTAAGCCAAGCGGAGTGTACAAAAGGGTCGGCACCTCCATTCGAAAATGCAGCGAGGACGAGATCCTTAGGATGATTATGGATTCCAGAACCTATGACTACGAGAGCGATGTCAGCGAAAACCAAGATCTTACTTTTCGCTTTCTGAACAAATTCTGCGATGAGCACGATATCGAATTGAGTGACAAGCAGATGGTCACGCTGGGACTTAAAAAAACAAATGGCCAGTTCACAAACCTCGGCTTGCTCCTTTCGGATGAGTCGCCTGTATGCGTCAAGGTCGCCGAATATGACGACCAGATGAACTTCAAGCTCAAGAAGACCTTCGAAGGCCCTTTGCTGAAGGTGCTTCTGGATACCCAGGATCAGGCGGAGAGAATGAACGACGTATCCGCGGTCATCGATAGGAAAACCTGGAAAAGGATCGAGACATCGTCTTACCCCGGTAACTCCCTAAGGGAGATTGTCCTCAATGCTTTCTGCCACACGAACTATTTCATCAGGTCGAACATCAAGGTGGAATTTTACAAGGACAAAGCCAAGATAACCAGCCCTGGCGGGTTGTACAAGACGACGCTAGAGGACATGCTGAAAGGGGTGCAAACCTACAGAAATGAGAGGTTGGTCCATCTGCTTGATAAACTAGGCTTGATTGAGAATTATGGGACGGGAATACCCAGAACCCTGAATGCCTACAAAGGCACCGGCAAGGAACCTGAGTTCTATGATAGCGAGAACTTCTTCATCGTGTATCTCCCAAACCTAAATTACAATGACGAAATAAATGACGAAATAAATGACGAAATAAATGACGAAATAAATGACGAAATAAACGATTTGGGGTTGTCCATCATAAGAACGGTGAAAAGCAATCCGGGAATAAAGGCCGATAAGATCCATGAGATTCTATCCGCTGGCGACAAAGGGATTACTTTGAATATGGTAAGAAATTCGATACGAAGGGAATTGGGCAAGTACATCGAATTGAGGGGCTCCAGGAAAACGGGTGGCTATTACCTGAAAGACGTTTCCGACAATGCTGGAGAATGATATGGAAAGCAAAAGGCACCAGAAGCTTCGCGAGCATTACAAGACGATTCTTAAGGACGAACCCGTTTTCAGCATGAATCTGAAGAAAAACGTTTTGCCTACTGGCATGAGACCGATAACAACATTGGCTTTCAAGCCGACGGACGATTTGCCATTTTGGAAACTCTGCACCATAGGGGCAAGCGACTATCTGATGCCTGAGCGCGACATCGGATGGGGCAGGAAGGCGAACCGACGCAACGAATACATGATGCTGGTCTCTCCGGAAGTGGAAGTAAGTGAATCAACCACAGGATGGCTCTTCCTGAACTCCCTTCTTTGGTCCACGGCGGAATACGCCTACAACGAGAAGGACGCCATAACCGTCTCCGACACGATAGACATGGGCATCAAAGGGAAATATTGCGGAACGGTATTGCTTCTGCCGGAGGCTTTCAAGACGACTGACATCGTGAAATGTTATTACACGAAGCATAAATACATCAGCGTATTCCAGGTCATGCCGATAACGAGGAAACTCCTGTCGGAAAAACTCAAAAGAGGGACGGACGGCATCTATTGGCTCATGGAGCATTTCTACAAGCATGATGACGACTACAGGCTTGTTTCATCCAAGCCGTTTGCGACCTTATAGCAAAGAAAATGCGACCATATGTCTCCCGTTACTAGGAATGTTGTCTTGAATTTCCGGTAGACCTGTTGAAAAACGCATCCAGTAGACATGCCCCTTCCATAACCTACCCCGTAATGGTAGACCTGTTCCTCGCATGTCGCCGATACATGTGGAGACGGTGGTGCTGCTACAATGCAAAAACGGCTGAAAAAGGCCGAAAATCGATAAAAATTGATGAATTTCCTTCTTTCTAAAAATGAGGAAAATCCTCTTTTTTATTGCAAAAATGGGCTAAGTGGCGGTAAACCGGTAAAAAACAGGGCTTTACTCGTATTGGGAAACAGGTCCACTCTCAAAATGAACACCCAACCTACCTAGACAATATGAAGTGACCTCTTGTCTTGCCAATATCGTGGATTATGCTAGATA
>JAJVUU010000034.1 GCA_021621525.1 Caryophanales bacterium | reverse complement strand
AACAACATTTCCCCGTTCTTGCGATTGCCTTGTCAGAAATTCAGCTTCCATGTTCATCTATGATATTTTTGGGAAATTCATGATTCGTTGACAAAGAAGTGAAGGAAGCCAAAAGAGTTATTTCGCTTTAGACTGAATAAAGGAAAATAGTGAGCAAAATGGAATTGTTTGAAAAATAATATACAAAAAAAGGGATTTTTGTTAAGATTAGATGTAGAGGAATTCCAACGTGAACGAAAACGAAATATCATCGTTGTTGAAGAAAGCGAGGGAAGATAGGCATCTCACCCAAAAGGAGGCTGCTGAAAAGGTATCTTATTCTCCACAGACGATCTCATTGTGGGAGAGCAATAAGGTATCCATCAAACTGGATTTTCTTTTTGGATATTTGGATGCTCTTGGTATCGATCCTGTATCCTTTCTTGATGGTGAAATCGTTGAAACAGACAATCCATATCATTTAGACAATGCTGTCCTTCTCGCATTCGTAAAGAAGCGGGCAAAGGAAAGAAAGGCAGATGATTCCTCTCTTATGGAATGCCTAGGCATATCCAAACCGACATTGAATAAGATCTTTTCCGGAGAAAATGTCTTAAGCATATCCCAATTCTATGCACTGTCGAGATTTTTGTCTTTCTCTGTCAGGGAACCATTTGTCAAGACAAAGGATATGGAACCGGTAGCTCAGATAAAGAAACAAAGGAGTTATCGATCGATATGGATAGCATCAGCCTGTCTTTCTTTGCTTCTTGTGGTGTCTACTGGTGTTACGATCGGCGTGAATATGACAAAGAGGACCAATCAAAATGTTGCTGATGACGTTTCCTCTTCTGAGGATATCTCTGAAAAGGTCTCTTCGGATCAATTCTATCCAAATGGATTGAAGGAAGAGACACCGGAAATCTATGTCGATTATGCGACAAGGAAGTTATGTGGATTCGATGTCGGCTCGGATTATCGGATTGCCGGTAACCGCATCGTCCCTTCAAAGGAAGAAATCAACATCATCCCTTCCTGGTATGATGTCCCCTTGGAAATCAGGAAGCTGAAGAGAGATGAAGCCTATGAAGACAGCGATGCTCAGAGAATCTTCATCAAGAGTGCAAATTTTGTCAATTATTTTCCTGGTGACCAGGAAGGAATCCTGCTTGCCAATGATGAAGATGTCAGCCTGAATGACAGGATTGACTACTACGTGAACAGCATTGCCGAATCAGACCGCGAAAACTATAAAGTCACCTCAGAGGAGCTCTCCTTGCTGAAGGCAAATCTATATGTCGACATTCCCTATATTTCCGATACTTATTTCAATCGTGGTTTTCCGATGGCGGAGAATGCCGTCGATGTAAACTATGAGATGAAAACGGATGCCGATGGAACAACGTATGTCTGGATTACAGGTGTGAAGGATGTCTCACAGAAAACCGTCGTCATCGAGAAGTCCTATCAAGGAATCTCAGATATCCGTATTGCTTCCAAAGCCTTTGCTAAGGAATGCAATCCGAATCTTTCTTCTGTCATCTTCAAGAGCAAGCCACATTATCTGGGAACTGAGATCTTTTCAGGACTATATTTGACCTATCTTGACTTCGGGCTTGAGGATGACAGGTCCTATGATATCGATATGGATATCTTTCCTGTGGATATCACGGAGCATGGTATCCTTCATACCGTCAAGAGAAGTGCTGTCTTCGAAGGCTTCAAGGGAGCAGACTATGCAAGGCTTCCTCTCCCCAATGTTCCTAATCTCTCTTCCATGTATTTCTATAGCTGGTTTGGTCTTTCAGGTCCTGACAGGGACTTCAAAGGCTTCCAGTCCGTCATGTTTCCACAGGATACGTCTTCCAGGAAGAAAAGCTATTTCTTTGTCTCATGTATCCTGAACAACATGAAGGTACGATCTCTGCATATCCCAAAAAGCATTCGCTTTATGCCAGACTATGACAGGGACCTATATCTTCGCGCCATCCGTTTTGAGCATGGATATAGCGATAAGAGTGAGAACTATGATAAGGAACTTCATGATACCAACGGAAAATACCTGGACTGCATGGCCTTGGAATATTATCTTAAAGACGATGTAGACGAAGATACGACGTATACGAAATCCTGCTTCAAGGGCTGTCTTTCCTTAAGAGGCGTCATCAACTACGATGTATCAAGTATCGGTGAAGAATCCTTCCATTCCTGCAGGCTTCCTGAAGAAATAGCCTTCGGCAAGCCATCTCTTATCAAGACCAATGCCTTTTCAGGAAACTATGGACTCAAGGAAATCCATATCTATAGCAATGAAGAGGTACCTTCATTGACAATCAGGACCAATGCCTTTGTCTATGATGATGCCTACTTGGAAGAACACCAGATATCCAAGATCGTCTTCCATGGATACGGAACGGAGGATGACCATCCTAAGCTGATTTTGGAAGACAATTACAAATCAAAGGAAATCAAGGCTGAATTTGTTTCATGAAAGAAAGGAAAAAACATATGAAAATCGCCATATCTGCAGAAAGCACCATCGACCTTCCCAAGAACATGTTGGAAGAATTCGATATCCGCATCGTTCCCTTCACTCTGATTCTGGGAGAGACAAGTGCATTGGATGGAGAAGTCCATGCCCAAGAGCTCTTTGACTATGTCAAGAAGATAAACTGTCTTCCCAAGACCAGTGCCGTCAACCAATACCAGTTCGAAGAACATTTCCGGAAGCTCTTTGATGAAGGCTATGATGCCATCATCCATTTCTCCCTATCCTCGAAGATATCCTCTGCCTGCCAGAATGCCATTCAGGCAGCAAAGAAGTTTCAGAACGTCTATGTCATCGATACCCTAGCTCTGTCTACAGCTATCGCCTTACAGGCTATCTATGCAAGAAAGCTGACGCTGAAGGGCCTTTCTCCAGAGGAGATTGTAAAAAAGGTCATGGAAAGACTTCCTATGGTTCAGACTTCCTTCGTCCTTGAGACCGTCAACTATCTCTATAAGGGCGGAAGATGTTCGGCTCTTGCGATGTTTGGAGCAAACCTCCTTCATATCAAACCGAAGATCATCATGAAGGATGGCTCCATGACAAGCACCCACAAGTATCGCGGCAACATGATGAAGGTCGTCATGAACTATGTCGAGGATACGCTCAAGGAAGCATCCACTCCAGACAAATCTCTTGTCTTCATCACCTACAGCAGTGCTCCCGATGATGTCGTAAATGCCGTCAAGGAAAGACTTCTCAAGGAAGGATTCAAGAGAGTCGAGCCTACCCAGGCAGGAGCGACCATCACCTGCCATTGCGGACCGAATACCTTAGGTATTCTCTATTACAACGATTCTGACCACGACTGATTTTGTTTGGATTCCGATATGTTGCTTGATTTCCAACCCGTCTATGAAAGATGGGTTGGAATATTTTTTGATGAATCCGTTTTTTTTGGTCTTCTTTCCTGACAATATATCTTGGGAGGCAATTGATATGTCAAGAACCAAGAATCATCATCCGTTGATGGACAATCCTAGAAAAGGTATCATGGAAGAAACCAAAAGCCAGGAAGGAGGATTTGATATGAGCATTTATCTCAACCCCGATAACATCGGCATGCAGATGGATGTCAGCAGCCCGAACTTTGTCGATAAATCGATGCTCATCCAGTTCACCAATGCCAGGCTGAACACCTCTTCCCGTTTCCTGTGCGTGACCCGTCCAAGGAGGTTCGGAAAGACCGTTGCCGTCAATATGCTCTCATCCTATTATTCCATGGGATGCAAGAGCGGTCAGCTCTTCCATGGACTGAGGATTGAAAAGGATCCTTCCTTTGAGAAGCATCTTAACAAGCACTATGTCATCGTGCTTGACATAGCCGGCATCATCATGAGCCTTCGCTTTGAAAAGGACCCTATCCGTGTCTATGAGAAATCGATGGTCGCAGCACTCAAGGAAGACTTTGAAATGAAATCCTCGGCTATGACTCTTTCCCAGCTTTTCAAGGAAATCTATGCCAGGAAGGGTATAAGATTCATCATACTGATCGATGAATGGGATGCCGTCTTCAGGGACAGGAAGGACAACAAGAGGATATGTGACAGCTATATGGAATTCCTGAGAAGCCTCTTCAAGGATATCAACGTCAGCCAAAGCTTTGAACTGGTCTATATGACGGGTATCTTCCCTATCACCAGATACAACACGGAATCTACGCTGAATATGTTTGATGAATATACCGTATTGGATGATTCTCCTTTGACGGAATTCTTTGGCTTTACACAACAGGAAGTTGATGTCCTTTGCGAAAAGAATGACATCGACAAAGAACAGATGAGAAAGTGGTATGACGGATATCATTATGGAGGTATGAGCCTGTATAGCCCGTATTCGGTCATCAAGGCGATAATCAGGCGAAGCTTCAAGGATTATTGGACTGCGACGACATCCGTAGAATCTGTTATGGAGTATATGAACTATGATGGTGGCATCCTCAAGGAGTCGATTGTCAGGATGATGTCCGGAGACAGGGTGAAGTTCAATCCGGACAGGTTCAAGAATGATCTGAGCACCATCGACAGTCAGGATGCAGCACTCACCATCCTTGTTCATTTGGGGTACTTGGGATATGATCCTGACAGACATGAATGCTATATCCCGGACAGGGAAATCAGGCAGGAATTCGAGCTTGCCATCGAGGAACTCAAGGACTGGAATGATGTCAATGGGCCTCTTGAAGTATCATCGGAACTGGTCGAGCGTACCTTCAGGGAAGATACATCCTTCATCAATGAGACGTTTGATGAATTCCATAGGCTCTATGCCGATACCTTCACGAAGAACCTGGAGGCGGTCTTGTCAATGATGACAAGGCTTCTCTACTATAAGCTTGGCGATGATTATGAGAGGATGGATGAGGTGGTCAATATCAAAGGAAGGGCTGACATCGTCTATCGGCCTAGGAAAAATGACAGGCCTGCACTCATCATCGAGCTCAAGGCAGACGATACTTCTGAGAATGCCATTAGGCAGATTGAGGAGATGGACTATGTTTCATCTTTGAAGCCGTTTGCCGGGAAAGCCTATCTTCTTGGCATATCCTATGACAGAAAGACCTTGAAGCATCAGAGTCTGATTAAGATTGTGGATGTGGGTTGAATCATGATGCC
The DNA here is from genome assembly GCA_021621525.1 of Caryophanales bacterium. Taxonomy (GTDB): domain Bacteria; phylum Bacillota_I; class Bacilli_A; order RFN20; family CAG-288; genus Enterosoma. The sequence continues at coordinate 14,175 of JAJVUU010000034.1, read as the reverse complement.
TATGATGGAGGAAGGATTCAGGGAGGTTAGAAAATAACAATTTGAAGAAGTTTGTTGAATTGCTATAAAAAACAGCAATGCCAAAAATGATTTTTTAAAAGCATTTTCTTTTCAAATAAGGTCTATATATGTGAGTTGAGATACCGGATTCAAAAAAGAAACCAATCTCATAAATCCTACGCAGAAAAGAAGAAAACCAAGATGGAAGAAAAAAGTCAGAAAACACAGACGTATTATTCGAACCGATGGAAGAAGAAACACCAGAAGTCAATCCTGCTCGCTTTCAATAAGGATGCTGACACCGAGATTCTTGAGTATTTGGAATCCGTTCCCAACAAAACGGATTATGTCCGTCAGCTGATATTGGCTGATATCGCCGAAGAAAAGAAGAGAACCAAACCGAAAGACTGATTTTCTGTTTTGACATGAATCAAAAAGAGGATTCGCCATGATGGTGGATCCTCTTTTCAAATCAGTTCTTGAAGGAATGGATGGGAGCAGGAATCCTTCCTTTGCGGTTGACGAATTCCTTGCAGGAATAGGGATTGACATGGATGACGGGAGCTTCTCCAAGAAGCCCTCCGAAGACGACCATCTCTCCCTCCTTCTTTCCATAGGCCGGGATGAGCCTTGTGGCCGTCGTCTTGCTGTTGACCATGCCAAGAGCCATCTCATCGGCAATGATGCCGGAGATCGTCTCTTCGCTGACATCTCCTGGAATGGCAATCATGTCAAGGCCGACGGAGCAGACGCATGTCATGGCTTCCAGCTTTTCCAAAGATATGGCATGGCATTTGACGGCTTCAATCATCTCATGATCTTCGCTGACAGGGATGAAGGCACCGGAAAGTCCGCCTACGCTGGTGCTTGCCATGATGCCACCTTTCTTGACTTGGTCGTTGAGAAGAGCCAAGGCACAGGTGGTACCAGGAGCACCGGGCATCTCAAGACCCATCTCTTCCAGGATTTCACCGATGGAATCGCCGACGGCTGGCGTGGGAGCCAAGGACAAGTCGATGATGCCAAAGGGTACGCCAAGTCTCTTGCTTGCTTCGTTTGCTACCAGCTGGCCGGCACGGGTGATCTTGAAGGCGACCTTCTTTACTTCTTCGCAGAGGGAAGCAAAGTCCTTGCCATGGACCTTCCTCAATGCCTCCTTGACGACACCAGGTCCGCTGATTCCGACATTGAGCACACAATCGCCCTCACTGATGCCATGGAAGGCTCCGGCCATGAAAGGATTGTCGTCAGGGGCGTTGCAGAAGACGACGAGTTTTGCACAGCCTATAGAGTTTTCTTCCTTTGTCAGATAGGACAATTCCTTGATGATCTTTCCGGACAGCCTAACGGCATCCATGTTGATGCCGGTTTTGCTGCTGGCTACGTTGATGCTTGCACAGACTCTCTCGGTCTGGCTCAAGGCAAGGGGGATGCTTTCTATCAACAGCTTTTCTTTTGGCGTCATCATCTTGTTGACGATGGCAGAGAAGCCTCCGATGAAGTTGACGCCGACGTCCTTGCTGACCTTGTCCAGGGTCTTGGCAAGAAGAAGATAATCTTCCTTCGTCTTGCAGCAGGATGCACCGACAAGGGATATCGGAGTGATGCTGATGCGCTTGTGGACGATCGGGATACCAAATTCGGCGGATATCTCTTCGCCGGTCTTCACCAGGTCCTTGGCCTTTTCATAAATCTTGTCATAGATGTTCTTGCAGACCTTGTTTACGTCGCTGTCGATGCAATCCAGAAGAGAGATGCCCATGGTGATGGTTCTCACATCGAACTTCTCTTCCTGGATCATCCTGTTGGTTTCATTTACTTCGCTATAGTTGATCATGGTTTAAATACGGTGCATGCAGTCGAAGATCTCTTCTTTCTGCATTTGAATCTTGATCCCGATTTCTTCGCCGAGCTCTTCCAGCTTCTTCTTCATGTTGAAGAAGTCTGGCTTCGCCTTTGAAAAATCCGTGATCATCATCATGTGGAAATAATCCTGGGTGATGGTCTGGGAGATGTCGAGGATGTTGACGTTGTTCTCGGCTAGGAAGGTACAGAGTCTTGCGATGATGCCGACCTTGTCTTTCCCGACGGCGGTGATGATTGTTTTTTCCATGGTTTCCCCTTCTTTCCGAAATATTATAGTTTGCCAAAAGGAGGCAATCAATCTTTCTGGCCTTTGAGTGGTCTTTCTGATTGTCTGAAAACAGGAAATGAAAGGTCATTCAAAGGATAGGACATAAAGCATCTGTTCTTGTCAGCGGAGGAACAAGAAATTATAATTTTCCTTGTAAGAGGTGAAACGAATGAGCTTTTTTCCACATAAATATATCGTGACCTATGGTCATAGCAAGGACGCCTTCAGCCCGGACAAGGTAGAACAGATGACAGTCAAGGCCTTTGACAGCCAGGAAGCAGAGGATACCGTCAGGGAAGCCATCCATGACAGATACCCTTTCTATTGCATCATGTCTGTCGTTAGGAAGGGCGAGAAGAAATAAACCTGACAAAAATTGCCATACCCCCTTGAAAAGCAGGCCCGTGTAAGGGTAAGATATTCCTGTCTTTGAATCGCTAATAAATTCCAACATAAAAATTCCTTTTGCTCTCTCCACTCGGGTTCGCCTGGGTGGAGTTTTGTCACATAAATATAAGTATGGTTTGCGGTTTTGATTTAACCATGACTGAAATTGTCATGTTTTCTTTCTATTTTCACTTTTCAAAGGACGTGAAAAGTGGGACAATAGAGTCATAAAGGAGAAAACCATGGAAGCATTTGCCAGCATAATCTTCTTCATCTGTGCTGCCACTTTGTCTTTTTCTCTCCTCCTCATCTCTGTCTACCGCAAAAGTCTTGACAACGGAAGGAAAATCATCCTTTTTTTCCTGTTGCTTCTTGTCTTTCTGACCTCTGTCGTAGGCTGCTTCCGCAGTTATTTTTTCATAAATCCGGATTTTATCAAGGATGAGATGGCTTTATCATTCCTTTTGAGCCTATATTCTCTGGGACACAGCTCCATTCCTCTTCTGATGAATCTCTACATCTGGTTTGTCACCGGGCAGTGGTTCAAAAAGAGAAAGAAGAGCTTCTGGTTCTTCTGGGCTTTTTGGCTTCTTCCCATCCTTGTCAACGACATACTCATCCTAAGCAATCCGTGGACCCATGTCGTCTTATCCATGGGAGAAGACCATACCATCACCTATGGATTCGGCATGATTGTTTCCATCTTCAACGGAACTTTCTATGGCGTGATGGCACTTGTCTATGCAACCATCTATCACAAGGCTCTCAAAAGAGGGGAATGCCTGACCTTGTTCATCATGGTCATATTGAATACGGCTCTCAATATCATGGAGAAGACTATCTTCCATCATCTGGATGCAGATACCTTCTTTCTCTCCCTCCTTTCGGCGATGCTGCTCATCTTCGGAGAAGACATCAATCCGGAGATCGACCCCGTCACTATGCTGGAGAATCGAGATGCCTTCGATGATGTGATGAAGTCCTCCTTGGCTTCGAAAGTCCGTCTCAGGATCATCATTCTCAAAATATCCAATTTCGACAACCTCAGAAAGCTCTTCTCTGACACCACATTGGACGGGCTGGAGAAGGACCTGTCTGAAGGCCTTGTGAATCTTTCCTATCCGAAGTGCCGCTTCTTCCATTACCGGAGAGGTGTCTTCATCATCAACTCCTATGATTCATCCAAAAAGGACAACAGGAAGCTTCTTGAAGATGTGAGCAGGCTCTTCTCGTCGGACCGCATCTATGAAAATACGGAAATGCCCCTCAAGGTCGAGGCTATCTATCTGCATGTCCCGAGATGTATCTCATCCCTTGAAGACATCCATAAGATCATCGACTATCATATCATCAATCCTTTTGACAAGGTCTCTCTGATGGAAGACGATGTCATCAAGACCGTCTTACGCTCCTATCATGTCGCAAAGGCCATCCAGCGAGGAATCCGTGAACATTCCTTTGAAGTATATTATCAGCCGATCTATGACCTCAAGAACCATTGCATACAGACGGCTGAAGCCTTGCTCAGGCTGAAGGACGAGGAACTTGGAAACATCACACCGGATGAATTCATCCCTGTTGCCGAAGAGACCGGTGACATCATCCAGATAGGTCAGCTTGTCTTCCTTCAGGTCTGCAATGACATCGAAAAGTATCATCTTCGCTCCTATGGCTTGAAGTATGTCAGCGTGAATCTATCAAGAAGGCAGTTTCTGCAGACTGATTTGTCGGAGCGTTTTGCTTCCTTTATGAAGGAACACCAGGTCACGAGCAATGACATCGCCATCGAAATCACCGAATCCACCTTTGCCGACAAGAATCCGAAGACGATGGATGAGATAAGAAAGCTTCAGGCGCTCGGCTTTGCCTTCCTCATGGATGATTTCGGAACAGGGTATTCCAATCTCGAGGCCATCAATGGTCCGGTGAATTTCCAGATCATCAAGATCGACAAATCCCTCCTTTGGGGAAGCGAGAAGAGCAAGGTGGGTGAAATCCTTCTGAAGAACAACATGGATATGATACTCAAGCTTGGGCTTGTCCCTCTTTGCGAAGGCGTTGAAAACGAAAGGCAGATCAAGCTGCTTCAGGATATGGGTTGTCGGTATCTCCAGGGATTCTTCTTCTCCAAGCCGGTTCCGATAGATGAGTTCGTCGGCTATCTGGAAAAGACTAAGAAGGAAGGTGCCTTTGCAACGAAAGACGATATGGCTTTGTAAAAGGATTCTATCCACAATGGAATCTCCATCGTTTATAATGAAATCATGAAACATGACCCACTGAATCATTTCCTGTTAGATGAATTTCCGTATCTGAAGGAGCATTATGCCTTTGTCAAGGATGGTGTCTTTGACTTGGATACGCCAAGCTCTGTCTTCTATGAGGAAATCTTCCTTCCCTATCTTCTATCCGTCTATGAGAAGAAAGACGAAAAGGAGGTCCATCATTGCTGTCTATTCATCGAAGGACTCCTCACGGATGAGGAGGAAGCCAGGAATGACATTGCGATGAATGCTGTCTTGCTACCGCTTTATGAGGAACATCCAAAAATCATTTCCAAGTTGCCACTAGGCGAAAAATCCATGGAATACGTAGAAAATTGGTTGATGAACATTTAAAGGAGATAAGCTTATGGAAACAACGAGAGTCATTAAAGTCAAGCAGTCGGTCCTTGCCAACAACGACCTTCGTGCTGACGCAGTCAGACAGAAGCTGAAGAAGAAGGGAATCTATCTTGTCAATGTGATGTCTTCCCCAGGCAGTGGAAAGACGACCCTCCTTCTTTCTTTGATCGAGAAACTGAAGAAGGATTTGAGAATCGGTGTCATCGAAGCAGACATGGATGCCCTTGTCGATGCCAAGACCATCGAAGAAAAGACCGGTGTCAGGACGATTCAGCTCCACACTTCCGGAGAATGCCATCTCGATGCCAAGATGGTCGACGAAGCCTTGGACTTCCTTGGCGAAGATGACCTTGACCTCGTCTTCCTTGAGAATATCGGCAACCTTGTCTGTCCAGCTGAATTCGAGACCGGGGCCAATCTCCGCCTTGTCCTTCTTTCCGTTCCGGAAGGAGATGACAAGCCTTTGAAATATCCTCTGATGTTCAGGAAAGGTGGATGCTTTGTCTTCACCAAGATGGATGCCTTGCCTCTCTTTGACTTTGACTTGCAGAAGGTCGAAAAGGAAATCCTCAATCTCAACGACAAGGCTGTCTTCTTCCCTGTCAGTGCCAAGAAGGATGAGGGCGTCTCTGCCCTCTCAGAGTATCTTCTTGCTGAAGTCAAAAAGAACAAGGAGGCCTGATATGAACCTCCAGCTTGGATATGGAAAGAGTGATTCCAAGGATGTCCTTCCTTTCATCAAGAGCCTTGAAAAGCTGTCTCATAACGTCTTTGTCGTCAAGGATGTCTTATTGGATGAAGAAGGCCTCGTCTTGATTCCTTTTACTTCCTCGACGGACGAAGCAGATCTTCTTTCCACGTTAGGCTTTCTAAGAAGGCAGAAGGAGTTTTCCTCCATTCCCTATCTGAAGATCATGCCAGTCTTCCTCTATCATTCTTCAAAGGAAGACCCTGAGATTGTCTTTGAAGGCAATGCCGGGAAGGTCTATGAGGACATCTTTTCCGGTGAATTCAAGCCTTATGGATGGGATTTGGATGCCATCCATCCGGAAATCGAGTTTGACCGGGTATTGGAATCCTATCTGGAATGAAGATGGTATCTTTTTTGTGTTTGATATCCATATCCCACCTTTCTTGTAAACCCATCTTCTTTCGCTTATAATATCCGCGTGCTCAACCCGGCACAGAAAAGAGAAAATCATGTTAACTTTGAAAGACAAAGCGGACATCTATGATCTTCTCAAATCCGGTTTCAAAGAGGAAGAGAGAATTCCTCTGTCAAGTCTTGCACTCTACCTGACCAATCAGAAATTCTCTTATCAGGAATATGGTTATAAAAAATTGAGATCCCTTCTGGAGGATCTTTCGTTCCTGTCTATTGAAACCGATGAGAAGAATCCATCGGTTGTCTATGTTGTTCTTCATTCTTTTGACAAAGAGGAAGGACAGAAGAAGAGTGAAAGGAATGTGTTGTCAGATAAGGATAGGAAGACGATTGCAAAGCTTCTTCTATCCGAATATGAGCCTGGGAAGGAATATCCTCTCAGCATGGTGAGCAAGTATCTCTCTGACCATGACGTGGATTACAAGGCCATGGGCTTTTCCAGGATGAGGAAGTTCCTGGAATCCTTCAAGGATATCCTTGTCCTCAGGGAAGATAAGAAGAACAAGTCTCTGGTAGATGTCTTCTTTTTGAATGCCAAGAAGAAGGAAGCAAAGAAAAAGAACGTCAAGGAAGCAAAGCTTCCTCTTCCAACCCCTCAGAAGGGCTGCTTCTTTGTTCCAAACAACCTTCTCTTGTCCATCAAGGAATTCACGGACCTCGGTCTTGACAATGATTCCTTGATTGCCCTGCTTTTGGAAGATTATAAGAAGGCCTATCTGAAGAAGAACTTCAGACAGAAGGATGACTGCTATATCTTCCCTCTCTCCTTCCTTTCCAAGGAAAAGGAACCTCTGATTGCTTCCATCAAGAAGGCCGGAAGAGGTGCATCCTATGCCTATTATCTCAACTTTGTCGGAAGCGACAAGGAGAAGGCCAAGGACTGCCTTTCTGATTATGTCTTCTTCTCGGACTACGAGAAGGCTTTGGATGACCTTGCCAATCTTGCCAAGAAGGAGAAGTGGTGCTACCACAACTCCAAGGACAAGCATATCATTTTGAAGATTTATCTTCAGTATACCTTCTATCAGGTTCTCCATCAGAACAAGCTTGTCTATGACGAGACTTCTTCCTTTGCCTGCTTCAACACAGGCCTCAAGAATGCCGAATATGAGGACATCTATGCTGTCCTAAGGAAGAATCATACTCCGGAAATCAAACAGGAATACCTCTTTGAAGGCTTCACCCTTTCTGCCGGACAGGGACTTGGAAAGGTCATCATCGAACACTTCAATCCGCTTCCCTTGAAGGCGACCTATATCCATTCTGCCGACGACCTCGTCTTTGATGCCTCGGCCGAAATCCATACCGATATCAGACATATCATACTCGATAATATCGATCGGTTTCCACTCTCCTTTTTGAAGACCATGTCCCTTCCTTTTGCCGAGGAGAGCAAGATCGTCAATCTGATTGAAAAGGAGAAGTCATCCTTTGCCAGGGACAAACTCTTTATGAAGCTTGAGAAATGCCTTGAGAAGAATGAAGTGATGTTCTCCCTTGTCAAGGTCTCTTTGGAAGCAAGCATCGCCAAAAGCAGAAGGATGGTAGCCTATGACTATCGCAATGCCCTTCCGTCCTTCTTCCCTACCAGGAACGTCATGTCCCTGATGCTTCCTCTGGAGTTTGGAAACAAGGATGAGGTCGAGGCCGTCCTTCTCATCGAGAAGACACAGAGCGGAAACTACCAGGGTCAGACAATCCTGACCTTGAAGCAATGCTATGTCAATGCAAGACTGATTCTGCCCCTTGAGAATTCCTTCCTCAATCCGGCCAAGATCGAAGATTAGGAGGATTTATGTTCTTTAACGGCAACATTCAGGAAAAAGAAGAAAAGAGGCTTGAGAATTACAGAAAGACGGTATCCGCGATGCTCTCACCCATCATCAAGATGGCCGACGAAGGCAATCTGGACTGCCTGGTCTTCTTAGCCAACCATTATCTGAGCGAGAGCACTCTGGATAGGAATCCCGAGTTAGGTTTTTCCTACTACCAGAAGGCCAAGGCTTTGAACTGGCCGGATGCCGACTTCCATCTCGGATTATGCTATCTGAAGGGAGAAGGCGTCAAAAAGGATGTCGATTCTGCCATCGACTGTTTCCATGAGGCAATCCATGCTGCATCCGGATATTCCTCCCATGCCTATCTCTATCTGATGGACATCTATATGACCTATGAGAATCATATCGATTATCATAAGGCTGAAAGAATCTATCAGGAATATCTGAAGACGGGAATCGAAGGGATAAAGTCAACCTTGAATTCTGAGCTGGATGACAAGCAGTTTCCTAGCGAAGCCCACTTCCGTTATGCCTATCAGGAAAATGAAGAGACCAAGGAAAGAAGCCTTGTTTTGATCGATGCCTACCAAAGCTTGGATGGTGAAGATCCAAAGACATCCTTCCTTGATAAGGATTTCTTGAAGAAGTCTGTCTATGGAAACATCTATGCTTCCTATCTCTATCTCATCGGAAAAGGATTCAACAAGGATATCAGCAAGGCTATCGAAAGACTTCATGATGGTTTCCATCTCTTTCTGAAGAAGAGCAAGGTCATGATGGCTTCTTCGACCATCCCCTGCTTTGTCCCCTATTATTTTGACCTTGAGGAAGGAATGCCTTTAAGTCCCTACGGATATCTGATGGACGAAGAAGAAAGCAAGGACTATCTGTCGGAGATGGAAGGAAAGGCAGGCTTCAACGTTCCGGAAGCTGTCTTCTTCTGCGGACTTGCCTATTACGGAAAATACAAGTATCTCAAGAAGGACATCTACAAGGCCAAGGAATACTTCCTTCAGGCCAGGGACCTGAAGATTCCAGAAGCTTCCATCTATCTTGCCGTCATCTATCATGACGGCTTGGATGACGGAATTGTCGACAAAGCCAAGGCAAACCGCTTCCTATCGGAAATCAAGGATACCTTTGATGCCGCAAATCTGCTTCTTGCCTATTATGCCCTGATCGATGACAAGGACGAGAAGAAGGCTTACGACTATCTTCTTTCCTTTGCCAAGGAGGAAGAGAAGGAAGACGACGAGCTTCTCAAGAGCCAAGAGAATGTCGATATCGAGAAGCTTGAGGATGAAGAGACGAAACAATATCTTCTCACTTCAAGAAAAGGTGTCGAGGCTGTAAAGAGAGGCATTCAGGCCTATGAAGAAAAAGACTACGAGACCTCCTTCAAGGAATTCAACCTCTCTGCCATCGACTATGAGATGACGGAAGGCTCTGCCTGGGTCACCATCTCCTATCTTGTCGGAGCCGGAGTCGAAAAAGACCTGGACAAGGTCAAGGCCATGATCCAGGAAGTCCTGTTTGTCGATATCTTATGATGTCAGCCGATATCCTTCGGGGTGTCGGCTTTTAAAGGCTGCTTTTTAGGCTCTATGGCTGTCGTACTGTTATTTTGTCATTCCTACTGGACATTTTTTACTAAAACCAGTAAAACTGTCCAGTAGGGTGTATACTTTGCTATCAACCTTAGGACAAAAGCATCCTTAAAATAACTGTGACTCAGTTTTTCTTTGGCGATTTGATGTCTTCTCTGACCTTCTTAGATCTCTTCATGAGCTAAAGCAGGTAAAATCATGTTTGATGTTCAATGATTCTGGAATAGATTTCTGGCATAAATGCCAGCTTTCTATTTTATAATGTTCTTTAGGCAACCTAGAAATTCGTGTCATCTCTTTTAGAGCAAGACACTTTCTTGAATTTGCTTATTGATTCAGGCTTTCTGGATTCAAAAGAAAATCAATGATGTTCATAAACAGGATGCCATCGTCATTGTAATAAGTCGGTGTCATGTCTCCGGTTATCACAATCTTCTTGAATGAATCACCTATATTTGCAAATGGTCTTGTTTCCTGCTCCTTCTTTTCTTTGTCCGGAATGGAATATGCGGATTGGATATAGTAGCGTCTGGAACCTAGATTGCATACGAAATCGACTTCCAATTGTTTGCGGATGTTTCTTTTCCTTGTATTGACGATGCCGATGTCGACAGAGAATCCGCGCAGCTTCAGCTCATTGTAGATCACGTTCTCCATACTATGGGGCTGTTCGAATTGTCTGAAGTTGATCCGAGCGTTCCTGAGTCCCAGATCTGAGAAATAATATTTGAGAGGAGTATCGATATAGGCTTTTCCTTTGATGTCGTATCTTGTCGCTGATTCTATCAGGAAGCAATCGGAAAAGTAGTCAAGATATTTCTTGATGGTCATAGAAGTGATATTGGACTTTTTGACGGAGTGGAAGGTGTTTCTGAGTTTTTCCGGATTTGTCAATGAACCTATCGATGAAGACAGGATATTGAGTAAGTCTTCCAAGTCGGATGTATTCTTTACTTTATGTCTGATTTCGATATCCTTCAGGTAGATTTCATCAAAGAGACGTTTGAGCATGATGATCTTATTTTCTACACCATCTCTTAAAACGACCATGGGAATACCGCCATAAAGCATATATTCCGTCAAGCCATCATATTTTTCGCCTTGATATACGGACATGAATTCAGCAAAACTGAGAGGTTGCATATGTACTTCATCACCACGCCCTGAAAATTCGGTTATGATGTCTTTTGATAAGAACTTGGCATTGTTTCCTGTCACATATACATCCATGTTATTCATATGGAGATAGCTGTTCAATACGGATTCAAAGCAATCCAGCAATTGTACTTCATCAAGCAAAAGATAATAGGTATTCGAGTCTGTTACCTTGTCTTGGATATAGGACATGAATTTTTCGGGATCGACTTTTCTTTTTTCCTTTTCCAGGGTGACGATGTTTTCACCGATCTTATTTAAGTCCAGACTCGAATCAAAGGCAAATCTTATGATATGGTCATCATCAATGCCGCTGCTCTTCAAATGGTTGTAAAACAAGGTGTTCAGCAAATAGGATTTTCCGCATCGACGGATTCCGGTTATGACTTTTATCAGTCCGTTCTGCTTTCTATCGATAAGCTGTTTTAGATATGAATCACGTTTGATTTCCATAGGAATGTTCCTGCTATAGAATAGATTTCTGGCATAAATGCCAACTTTCTCTAATACAATACTTTATATGCAATCAAAAAGCAAGGAAATCAAAACTTTGGTCTAAGATAAAACTGTTCTTGCCAAGTCATATAAGGGTGGTGTGAGAGAAGCAAAGGAAGAATATCGATGACTTTCAGTTTCCTATCCTATTTGAAAGTGTGTTGAAATAGGATGGGACTTCTCTATTCGGGGAAGTCGCTTCGTCTTGCGTTATAGATAAAATGACAGCGCTCGTCATTGCTTTTCAGTTCCCAGGTCTTGGGGTGGGAGTCAGCTTCGACATAGATGTTCAACATCTTCCCGTAATCGTTTCGAAAGGCTGCAACACTCAATCTTGTCACGGATTTTGGAATGAAGATATTCTGGATGTCGGTAAAACCGAAGGTATCGATGCCGATACTTTCAAGTCCGTCTGGAAGATTGACTTTCTTTAGGTTGCTGCAGGAGGAAAACAGGTAGTCAGGTAATTTACGGATTTTTTCTGGTATGTTGACTTCTTCTATGGAAGTACAGCTTTCAAAGGCGGAGTCTTCTATTGTCTCAAGAGAGGACGGAAGATTGATTTCCTTCAATTCCGTGCAGTCGCCAAAGGCAAATCTGCAGATATGCATAAGTGAGTCAGGAAGATTGATTTCCTTCAAAGAATAATCATAGAGAAAAGCTGAGTCCTCAATTGTCTCGACTGTTTTTGGAAGACATATTTTCTCGAGATTTTCAAGGTGGTCAAAGGAAGAGACGGCTGTCACTTTCTTTCCACTCATGGATGTATCTGGAATCTTGATTTCCTTGATTTCTGGATCGATGAAGGAACCATCTGCACGACAGGTGCCATCATTGTAATCATCATAGAACACGATGTCATCGGCATAAGCTGAATAGGAGATATCTTCTTTCGAAGAGTCTGTTTTGGATGAGACTTCCTGTGAAATGGAACTGTCTATGTCGGAAGGTACATTTGCTTTGCAGGATGTCATCAGAATGATGGTAGCAAACAGAAACCATGGATATTGTTTCATTTTTCCTTCCTCCTAGAGTTTTTCAAACTCTTGTCTGGTAACACCAAAGACATAGGTGACATTGCTTTTCTGATAGCCATCTAAATCATACCCTTCCGGCTTGGATGCGGCTTCGCAATAGACTGTCGTATGACCTTTCTGGTTGGTGATTGCATCTTTTCCTAGCTCAGTCACGGTTTTTGGAAGAAAAACTTTTTCGATGGATGTATCTTCAAAGGCACATGCACCGATGGATTCCACTCCATCCTGGATGGTGAGGAACTTGAGGGAATCACAACGGAAGAATGCGTAATTCCCAATCCTCTTTGTGTTTCCGGGAATCGTCACAGACTTCAAGGAAGTGTCTTTTTCAAAGGCATGGTATCCTATTTCCTTCAACGTGGTCGGGAAAGACAAAGAAGAAAGGATTGAACATCCGGAAAAGGCAGATTCCTGTATATCAATAAGAGAATCTCCGAGGTCGACATAAGAGAGGCTTGCGCAGTTCTGGAATGCTCTTTCGCAGATGACTTTCACTTTTGGAAGATTGATTTCTGGTAAAGCAACATCATCACAGAATGCTTCCGTTCCAATTCTTTTTACTGATGCGGTTATGTTTATGTTCTGAAGGTTTCCAAGGCATTTGAAGGCTTCTTGGGGGATATTGATGATTGAAGATGGAAGGTGGATCGTCTTGAGGCTTTCAAATGAATTCTCGATGCAGGCAGAGATGACTCTTTCATTTTCTGGTGAATAAGAAGGAAACGTCAGTTCTTCTATCGCATCATATGGCTGCTCCGGATAGGGATAATCACCTTGTGAAGTCCTTACTTTGCAGCATCCATTGTCATAGGAACTATAAGAGAATGAAACAATGACGTCTTTTCCATATTTTGAAGAGGATTCAAGATAGGAGGAACTATTGGAAATTAAAGAAGAGTCGGAACAGGCCGTTAAATAGGAAAGATAGGAAAACAGGCAAAAAGTTAAAATAACAATATGAATAGTTTTATTTTGCATTGAACGTTATTAATTCCTTATCTAAATCTATTGATGCAAATTTATAAACAGTAAAATCTTCACCGCTCCATATGACGCGTGGATATGAACTGGAAAATGAAAATTTTCCTTTATAGACACGAGGGGAATAATTCTTTTCTAGAATATTCAAGTTTCGTCCTTGCACTTTGGCTTCCTTGATAATTGACGGAAGACGGCAAAGAAGAGTGTTTCCATTTCCAACAAAAGCAGTGGTGTCAGATAACATCTCACATTCCGTCAAAGATGAGTCAGCATCACAGGTAGAATCGACATTTTCATCTAATCTGGAATCGTTTCGGAGTCTTTCGCAACAAACCGGCAACAAACTGATAGCAATCAAAGAGACGATGATGTTCTTTATTTGCATTTTGACTTTTATTCCTTTCTATACGATTTTAAGTATAGGTAAGATAAAATAGAACATCAATACGTTTGAATCATAAAGCGGTTTCAAAAAATGTTATAGTTGCTTTAAGTTTAAAAATGTTGTTTAGCTAGAATTTATATTGACTTTAAATTTTGCACTTAAAAATTGAAAATATAATCTGTATTTAAATAAGCATTTTCATAAATGCAAAATGATTTGGTAAATCTTACCATTAAAGCTAGTTCATCATCAGGAAGTCTTCTGGTTTTATATGTCGAACTTTCGATGTGGAACAATCGATGATGTCATTGGTTATCAATATTTTTTGATTTAGATTATCCAGATTTTTAAAAGCATTCATTTCCTGGTTATAAGCTTTTTCATCCGCGACACTATAGGAAACCTGAACATAGTATTGCTTATTATC
>JAJVUU010000033.1 GCA_021621525.1 Caryophanales bacterium | reverse complement strand
ATATTATATATATAATAAATAACGCTGCTTTTTTTATTTAAATTTCAGAGGTAACCATATGAGTCTTACTACAGGTATCGTCGGTCTGCCGAACGTCGGCAAATCCACGCTCTTCAATGCCATCACAAACGGAAACGTTCTTGCCGAGAACTATCCTTTTGCCACCATCGAGCCGAACACCGGCATCGTTGAAGTCAACGATCCGAGAATCGACAATCTTGTCAAAATCTTCAATCCAAAGAAAACCGTCCGTGCCACCTTCGAGTTCACGGATATTGCCGGATTGGTGAAGGGAGCTTCCAAAGGCGAAGGTCTCGGGAACCAGTTCTTAGGCAATATCAGAAACACCGATGCCATCATCCACGTCGTACGCTGCTTTGAGAATTCCGACATCATCTCCTATAACGGAAGACCGGTCGATCCAGTCTCCGATGCCATGGAAATCAATCTGGAACTCATTCTTTCCGATATCGATGTCCTGAAAAAGAGACTTGAAAAAGTCGAAAGAAAGGCTCTCACCACCAAAGAGAAAAGTGCTTTGACGGAAGTCTCTGCCCTTCATAAGCTGATTGACGGTCTTGAAAACGAGAAGATGGCAAGCGATGTAGAATTGTCTTTCGACGAAAAAGCCCTCCTCAAGGATTTCAACCTCATCACGGCAAAACCGGTCATCTACGTTGGAAACGTCGATGAGGAAAGCTATGCCGACCCGATGGGAAACAAGTATTACAAGGCTTTGAGTGAATTTGCTTCTAGCCACCACGCCGAGTGCATCCCTGTCTCAGCCCTTATCGAAGAGGAACTCTCCAAGGTATCGGCCGAAGACAGAGCCGACTACCTCAGCTCCCTTGGAACAACCCAGACAGGTCTGGACAAGATCACCATGGCTGCCTATCACATCCTCGGATTGAGAACCTTCTTCACCGGAGGAGAGGATGAAGTCAGGGCTTGGACCTTCCATGAAGGAATGACGGCACCGGAATGTGCCGGTGTCATCCACACCGACTTCCAGAAGTTCTTCCTCAAGGCCGAAGTCTATAGCTATGACGACCTTATGAAATATCAAAGCGAACTTGCCGTCAAAGAAGCCGGAAAGATGATGACAGTCGGCAAGGACTACGTCGTCAAGGATGGAGACATCCTCTTCATCCGTTCCGCCGCAAAGAAGAAATAAACATGGACATCCGCACAGGCTTCGGCTATGACATCCACCGCTTGGAAAAACAGGAAGAGGGATTCTTCCTGCTTGCCCAGGTGAAGATCAAGGGTAACACCCACATCGTCTCCCATTCTGACGGCGATGTCCTTCTCCATTCCCTATCCAACGCCATACTCTCTGCCCTAGGCAAGGATGACATCGGCTGTTATTTCCCGGACAACAGTGAAAAGACCAAGGATATGAATTCCCTCTTCATCCTCGACTTCGCCTTGTCCGAGATGGAGAGACAGGGATATCGTCTCTCAAACGTCGTTGCAGACATTGTCTTGGAAAGACCAAAACTCAAGCCCTACAGAGACGACATCAAGAACAACCTGGCTCACTTCCTCCATCTGGATCCGTCCAGGATCGCCCTTCATGCCAACACCAACGAGAAAGTCGATGCCGTCGGAAACGAAAAAGCAGTCATCGTCTACAGCCAAGTGCTGATCATCAAAGAATAGAGGTTACTTATGGATATTCAACAGAACATCATTCTCAAGCTGAAGGAAATCTTGGATTCCTTATCCATTCCAAGCGAAACGGAAGAAATCACATTGACACCTTCCGACAACAGAGAACATGGAGACTATGCCAGCAACATCGCCTTCAAGAAGGCGAAGCTGGCTCACAAGGCACCTATCATGCTGGCCGAGAAGATTGCCGAAAGCTTCCACATGGACGGAGTCGAAAAGGTCGAGGCTGTCAAGCCAGGCTTCCTCAACTTCTTCCTGAAGGCTGACTCCCTCGGTTCGGTCATCAAGACCATCGTAAGCGATCCAAAGCATTTCGGTGATCTGGACATCGGAAAGGGAAAGAAGGTCAATCTCGAATACGTCTCTGCCAACCCGACTGGAACCCTTCATCTTGGTCATGCCAGAGGTGCAGCCATCGGTGACTGCCTTGCCAGACTTTATAAGAAAGCCGGCTATGACGTCACCAGGGAATATTATGTCAATGATGCCGGAAACCAGATGGATCATCTTGCCGAATCCTTGATGGTACGCTACCTCGAAGCATTCGACGACCACTCCCATGCCATGCCGGAAGACGGCTACCATGGTCCGGAAATCATCCGTCTTGCCAAGGAACTGAAGGATACCATTGGCGATGCCTATTTCCAGGATCCGGAAAGCCATCTTCCTGAATTCAAGAAATTCGGTGGAGAAAAGCTTCTCGATGCCATCAAGAAGGATCTTCATGAATTCCGTGTCGATCAGGATGTCTATACATCCGAAAAAGTCATCCGTGACAGAGGCGATGTCGACATGGTCTTGGAGAAGCTCAAGCCTTATTGCTATGAACAGGACGGAGCCTTATGGCTGAACACCAAGAAGGACGGGGATGACAAGGACCGTGTCCTTGTCAAATCCGATGGTTCCTACACCTACCTTCTTCCGGATATCGCCTATCACAACGACAAGTTCAACAGAGGCTTCGACATCCTGATCGACCTCTTTGGTGCCGACCACCATGGATATATCACAAGAATCAAATCCTCCCAGAAGGATCTTGGACACAATCCCGACAATCTGAAGGTTCTCTTGATTCAGATGGTCCGTCTGTTCAAGGACGGCGAAGAATATAAGATGAGCAAGCGCACCGGAAATGCCATTTCCATGAAGGAACTCGTCGAAGAATGCGGTGTCGATTCTATCCGTTACTTCTTCGTCTCCAGAAGTGCATCCAGCCATCTTGACTTCGACATCAACCTCGCCAACACCCTGGGAAGCGAAAACCCTGTCTATTATGCCCAGTACACGCACGCCCGTCTATGCGGCATCCTCAACAACGCCAAGAGCTTCTTCCCCATCGATTATGAATCGAACCTGCTTTATAGCGATGCCGAGAAGAACCTGCTCCTTCTTCTGAAGGACTATGAGAACACCATCCTGTCGGCCGTAAGCGAAAACGAACCTTACAAAGTCACCAACTATGTCCACAGCCTTGCCCAGAGCATCAACGAATTCTATTCCAAATGCCGTGTCATCGACGATGCCGATGTCGAACTGACCAAGCAGCGTCTCGGACTGGTCGAAGCCTGCAAGGATGTCCTTGCCAACGCTTTGGACCTGATTGCCGTCTCTGCACCGGAAAGAATGGTCTCAGCCGACAAAAAAGAATAAAAAATAGCTTGCTATTTGGTTCGCTCTAAGATAAGTTGAAGTAGTATACTCGGAAGAAAACAACAAAGGAGACATTCCAATATGCCTAAGAAATCATTAGTCGATACTGCCTATGACGTTCTCACCAAGAGATACGCCGAGATGGGAAAGAAGTTCACCCCTATTCCGTTTTCCGACCTCACCCTTGCCGTCGGCGAGGAACTCGGATATGAGAGCGATGAGGAGCTTCTCAAGATCGCATCCCGTTTCTACACCGAACTGACCCTCGACGGACGTTTCGTCATCAAGGGAAACAACACCTGGGTCTTAAGGGAACATGAGCTCTATGCCAATGTCCATATCGATATGAACGAAGTCTATTCCCTCGATGAATATCAGCCGGACGAAGATGAAAAGAAGAAGTCCGACGGCGAAGGGGACGAGGATGAAGACGAAATCGAAAACGGCATCGACAACGAAGAAAAGGAAGAAGAACTCGGAGAAGAAAGCGAATCCGAGCTTGTCAGCGGTTCCGACGAGGAATACGACGAAAACAACTGATCCGTTTTCAAAAAAAGCCCGCCCGGGCTTTTTCTTTTCAACAGAGGAACATACCATGAATTATTTTGAAAAAGAAATCGACGAAGTCTTCTCTGCCATCGAAAAGGCAGACAGCATCGTCATCTTCGGACATGTAAATCCAGACGGAGACTGCATCGGCTCCGTCATGGGACTGAGAAACGCCCTCCGCAGCCTCTTCCCCAAGAAGAAGGTCTATGGTGTCGGAAGCAGGCCTTCCTTTTTGACCTTCGTCGAGCCAAGCGATGAAGTCGATGACGAAACCATCAGGAAATCCTTGCTTGTCATGGTCGATCTTTCCGGACTCGACAGAGTCGAAGACCAGAGGATCCGCTTATCCGATAACATCGTCTGCATCGACCATCACGAGAAAAGCGAAGTCTTCGATCATCCCATCGTCCGTGACACGGAAGCACCCAGTGCCACCTATGTCATCGCAAGATGCCTTCTTGAACGCTATCACAAGATTCCCAATGAAGCCAGCACCTACCTCTTTTTAGGACTTGTCACCGATTCAGGTAGATTTCAGTTCTACTCCGACCCAGAGACCTTTGAAGTCGCCAAGCAGCTTACCTTGGCCGGAGCTGATGTCCACTTTGCCTATGACAACCTCTATATCCAGCATGCCAAGGATCTCCGCTTCCGTTCCCTTGTCTATAGCAATTTCAAGATTGATGGAAAAGTCGCCTATTTCATCATCCACAAGGAAGACTACCATAAGCTTGGTATGGACGAACAGGATGCAGGAAGCAAGGTCAACCTTGTTGCCATGCTTGACAATTCGCCGATGTGGGCTGAATTCTGTGAGCTTGAGAACGGAAAGGTCCGTGTCGAACTGAGAAGCAACGGAAAATACAACGTCCAGAAAGTCGCCGTCAAGTTCCACGGGGGTGGACATATCCCTGCCTCCGGCTGCCAGCTTGACAGTCTTGAACCGGTCGAAAAAGTCATTCAGGCATTAAACGAAGCCGAGACCTGCTGACATGTACGAGAAAGAATGTGCAGCCATGATTTCAGCCGCCTGCAAGGCAAGTCATGAAATCATGGAAATATACAAGAAGGGATTCCATATCAATCTCAAGGAAGACAAGTCTCCGGTGACGGATGCAGACCTGGCCTCCAACAAGATCATCCGCCAGGAGCTTTCTATCTTTGCTGACATCGGATGGCTGAGCGAAGAGGATGCCGATAACATGGATAGGCTCAACAAGAAAGCTCTATTCATCATCGATCCTCTCGACGGAACACAGGACTTCGTCAACCATGACGACAGCTTTGGCATCAATATCGCTCTCGTCATTGACCATCATCCGGTCTGCAGCGTCGTAGCCATACCCGCTATGAATTCCTATGCCTATGCCATCCTGAATCAAGGTTCCTTCTATCACCATGATGACAAGGAAGAAAGGCTTCATGTCTCCGATAGGATCAAAGACCTCATCCTCGTCCAGTCGAAGACACATCATCTTCCCAGCGAGGAAGACATCCTAAGAAGGCATGCCTCTCTCATCAAGGAGGTCAGGTTCATGGGTGCTTCCACCAAGAGCATCAGCCTTGCCAGAGGAGATGTCGATGCCTCCGTCCGTTTTACCGACAAGACCAAGGAATGGGACGTCTGTGCTCCTGAGCTCATCGTCAGGGAAGCAGGCGGAATCTTTTTGGATTCCAAGCTGAAGCCTTTCGTCTATAACAGGAAAGATGTCTACAACCATGACGGATATTGCATGTTCAACAAGAAGGAAAACGAAATCCTTCTGAAATAAAAAAGTCCTCTTGCCAGCAAAGGCGAGAGGATTTTTGTTTGCCGATATGATTTACTTTCCTTCCTGGATGATCTTCTTGATCATGGGGATACAGGACAGGATGTCAGAAAGGCCGTCTGTTTCTTTCAAAGCCGAAAGATAGGAAGCCTTATGAATCATGAGGTCTGCAAAAAGGATCAAGTCCGTCACGGAGAAATCCTTCGTGCCATAGGAAAGAAGGCCGGCAAGATAACCGGCAAGGCCATCGCCGCTTCCGGCTTTGGCCAAAGACGGAGTAGGAAGAAAACCATTATGATATTCCCCGTCCTTTGTCACAAGGATGGAATCCGCAGACTTCAAAAGGACATAGCAGGAATGAGACTCGGCATAGCTTTTAGCCATAGAAAGATAGTCTTCAGGATTGCGAGAATGGATATTCATGTCAAAAAGTCTTCCTGCCTCTCCAAGATGCGGAGTCAGGATGACATTGCCGGAAAAGGAAGCCGCACCTATCCTCTTCAGAAGAGTAAGTCCTGTCGCATCGACGACCAGGTTTCCTTTATAACCGGATAAAAGATAAGCCAATACCCTTTCGTTTTCCTTGGTATCGGCAATTCCGTTTCCAAAAAGGATTGACGAATAGGAATTCGATATCTTCTCGAGTTCTCCTTCAGAATAGGATAAGGAATCACTTTCCTTCATACCAGGCTCATAGATCCATGTCGGATAAGCCTTGGATACGACGAGTGGATAGATGGAAGAAGGAACACCAAGAGAGACAAAACCCGTTCCGGAAAGCGTGGCAAAGGAAGCCGAAATCACGACGCTGAGAGGATATCTCCTGCTTCCTCCAAGAATGAGTGTCTTACCAAAATCATTCTTGATGCTGTTGCTGTTTCGATGATGATACAGTTTCTTTGTGATCGATTCAAATTCCATGAGACCATACCGCCTTTGCTTTCTTTACCATCTTTTTTGTCTCTTTATGTTTCATGCCCTGCTTTTTGCAGTCAAGGATGATCTGACCGGAAAGATTGTGGCCAAGCCTTGAGAAGAGTTTCTTGGCATAGCCTTCGTTTTCATTCTGGATGAAATGATGAAGCCTGATAAAACTCTTCAGATGCCATGACAACCAGACTTTGTTTGTTGCCATCGTCGAAGATTCATGGAAGAGATAATCATAGATAGGAGCATCGATGACACTTACCATGTTTGCCCTGAAAAGAGCTTCACCCATAAATAGGAAATCCTCATATAGTTTCATATCGTCAGCAAAGGCAAGTTTTCCGTGAATCAGGAATTGTCTTCGATAGAGGCATCCCCAGCAATATCCTCGAAAGGTCGACTTTCGCTTATGAATCAGCTTAAGCAAGGCATCCTTTCCGTTCCCCTGAAAAGGAATCGTTTTGATTCTTTTCTTTTTTCCGTCCGCGTCCTTGGAATAATAGGAAGCGATGACGATGTCCGGCTTTTCCTGATTTTGCGTCTGTTGATACAATGTGGAAAGATAATCCGGTTCAACGATGTCATCCCCATCGACGAAGGTGACATATTCTCCATTGGTATGGCTTAGGCCGATGTTCCTGGCCATGGAAACGGAGTACCTGTTTCCATAGTGGAAATGATAGACCTTGCCTACGTTCTTCTTTTCATATTCCTGGCATATGGCATCTGATCCGTCATCGCTTTCCGTCTCGACAAGAAGGATGTTGTACCTTCCCTGGAAATCCTGATGTAAGAGGCTTTCAATACAGGCTTCAAGATAAGAAGAGGTTTGATAGACCGGGATGACAATAGAAATGAGTGTTTTTTGCATAGTGAGACTATTATATTACATTCCCTAGGCTCCATAAACCTCATGACTTCTTTTTGACGTAGAAAGCCTTCAAAAGCCTTTGTATCATGCGGTCCGTCTTACCTTGCGTCATCTTCATTTCCTTGGCAATCTCACTTGAACTGCATCCTCGAAGGAACAGCCTCATGACTTCCTTCTCCATCGGTGGAAGGGATTTGATATATTCTCCGACATCGACCATGATTGCTTTGCTTCGATAGACCTCGTTCATATCAGGAGCGCTGTCACAGAGAAGATGGTTGTCACTGAAGGAAGTCATGTCCACGCGATAGCCGAACTTCTTCCTGTCTGCATCCATCCTTCTTGCCTGACCATAGCTCATAAAACGCATACTCTGGGACATGGCATGGTGGAAGTAATGGTCGAATTCGCCTTTCCTGGATTGATAGGAATATACACACTTCTTGAGCAGATGAATGGAGCTGTAATAGACTTCCTCGAAATCCAGTTTCGGGTTCCTTCTGACGATGGCCTTGCTTCGGATGATGATGTCTCTTAGCGACTGATTGATCAATACATCCATGGCATACTTCCTCTTCTTGGCAAGCAAGACAAGCTGATGAAGGGAAAGATGACTGTAATCATAGGAACTGCTGACTAGGAAAGGCGCTCTTTCCCTCTGATAGAATGATGTCACGGCATCCATGACATCGACGGACATGTCCAAAGAAGACATGACGTAGATTTTACGACTTTTTACCATAAAAAAACTCCGGAATTTCCGCCACCACAGACAAAGATTGACTTCGATGGCTTTATATCCGGAGAAGACTATTCATTTTCTATCGATGCTTGCGACGATAGGAATTGATTTCGCTTAGAAAGACGGCACAGGCAATAGAGGCATTGAGAGCCTTGACCTTGCCTGGAAGAGGAATGCTTGCGACAAAGTCGGAATGTTCCCTGACAAGCCTGGAAACACCGAATCCTTCGCTTCCGATGATGAGAACGATTTTTCCATTATAATTTATCTCATCATAGACATCCTTTCCTTCCCCTGCACTGGAGACCACCCAATAGCCTTCCTTCTTCAACACGTCGATAGTCTGGGACAGGTTGGTGACCTGGACGATCGGGATGACTTCCTCACCGCCTGTTGCGATCTTGGATACCGTACCGGTGACAGGAACCTGCCTGTTCTTGCCGATGATGATGCCGTCGACGTCAAAAGCACATCCGGAACGGATGATGGAACCGAAATTGACCGGGTCTTCCAATCCATCCAGCATGACGATGGTCGAATCCTTTTTATCCTTGACCATGGAAAGAAGGTCAGAAAGAGGCGTATACTGAAAATCCGGGAGGGAGCAAGCGACTCCCTGATGGTTTCTGTTTCCTGTCATGTGGGCAAGTTCACCATTTGTGACAAGCTTCACAGGGATGTTGTTCTGCTTGGCAAGAGCCATGATTTCCTTGTCAGGATGTTCTTGGTTCAGAAAGACATGGGCTGCCTTTCTTTTTCCCTGAAGAACATTCTTCACGGGTATTTTTCCATAGACAAGGTTGGTGTTTTCCATACTGATTCTCCTATATATGAATAAGGCTTTGCAGGCCGATGACCTTATCTGAAAGCAAACCTTATACTAATATATATCGGACTTAGAAAGCCGTTTTGCAAGAGTGTGAAAGAAAAAAACGCTTATGTCGGCCTGATTGTTGAAGAAATAGCCCCGTTTGAGTAAAATAAAACTACGTCATGTATTACCAACTCAATACTTTCACAGGCTTTCAGTTTTACCACTCAAGCCTTCTCATCGAGGAATATGCAAAGAGGGCAAAGGAACTAGGCTACCTTGGCATCGGCATCAACGACGACAAGCTCTATGGCTTTCCAGAGCTAGCCAGGCAGGCAGACAAATATGATTTGAAGCCCATCTTCGGATACCAGATCAGATTAGCCAATTCCAAAGGTGGCTATTTTGATTGCACACTCTTCATCAAGAACGAACAGGGATATCTGAACCTCTGCCTTCTCTATTCCCTGAAGAAAAAGGAATACGACATCAAGACACTTACGAAATACAAGGAAGGACTGATGCTCGTCCTTTCCAGTTCGGAATCCTTCTGCGACAGGGAATATCTTGATTTCTACAGCAAGGATTTCTTTGAATTCCGAAAAGCCTTTCTGGAAGACTTCTATTTCGGTATCGTCTTATCCACCAAGGAAGAAAGGGACAACATCTCCGTCTTCTATCAATTCTTAGATGAACAGGAATACCAATCCATCGCTTTTCCAAGAGTATGCTATCTTAAGAAAACCGATGCCTATAAGACAAATCTCCTGATGAAGGGCGAACATTTCAGTGATGACATGGAAACTCCGGTCCTAGAAGAGGAAGGACCTTACTTCCTGCTTTCCGAAAATGCCCTGAATCTCATCTACCGGAAGAAGGAACTCGAAGAAGAAGCAAAGCTAGCCTCCAAAATCAATTTTCATTTCTTTGAAAAAAGAGGAAGGCTACCTCAATTCGAAGATGAGGACACACAACTAAGAAAATTCGCCTACGAAGGACTCAGGGAAAAACAAAAGACTTCTGAAATAAAAGAAGAATACAAAGAACGTCTGGACTATGAACTTGGTGTCATCGCCAAGATGCATTTTTCCGGTTATTTCCTCATCGTCGACGATTATGTCCGCTTCGCCAGGTCCGTCTCGATCAAGGTGGGACCGGGAAGAGGTTCTGCCGGAGGATGCCTTGTTGCCTATAGCTTGGGAATCACCAAAATAGACCCCATCCGCTTCGACCTGACCTTTGAGAGATTCCTCAATCCGGAACGTGTCACGATGCCGGATATCGACATCGACTTTGAAGACGGACGCAGGGACGAAGTCGTCACCTATCTGAAGCAGAAATACGGGGAAGAAAGAATCTCCGACATCATCACTTTCTCCAGGCTCAAGCCAAAAAGCTGTCTCAACCTCATCGGTCCTGTTCTCAAGGTCAATGAAGTCCGGTTGAAGGCTCTTACCAGGGTCATCTCCGACAAAGCTGCTGATTTCAACTCAGCCCTGAAGGATCCCATCAAGGGAGAAAGCTTTAAAAAGATGTATGCCGACAGCTATTATCATGATATCTGTACCAAGGCTCAGGGCCTGCTCTCCCTTCCCGTCAACACCTCCATCCATGCTCCTGGCGTCATCATCTCGGACAGTCCGATCTATCTTACCTGCCCCAGGAAGGAAGGAAAGACAGGCACCGTCGAATATGAATACCCGAACATGGAAGCCATGGGCTTTCTGAAGGTGGATATCCTATCGTTGGGAAACCTCACCTTCATCAAGGACATCGAAGAAGAAATACAAAAAAACAACAAAGTCGTTCCAGAAAGCGATGAGGATCTGGACAACCCCAAAGTCTATGAGACCCTCAACAATCTCGACCTTGTCGAAATCTTCCAACTGGATACTTCCTATGGCATGAGAAAGACGATATCCCTCATAAAGCCAAACAGGTTTACTGACCTTGCTGCGACCATCGCCTTGTTCAGACCTGGACCGATGGACTATATCGAAACCTTTGCCAACCGAAAGCACGGAAAAGAAAAGATTGTCTATTCCGATCCCAGGATGGAAACGATTCTCAAGGAGACCTATGGCATCATGGTCTATCAGGAACAGATCATGAAGGCCGTACAGGTCCTTGCCGGTTTCTCCCTTGGGGAAGCAGACCTCTTCAGACGTGCGATTTCCAAGAAGAAGCTCAGCCAGATCCAAGCTTATCATGATAAGTTCATTTCAGGCTGCAGTACAAACGGAATATCCACAGAAAAAGCAGAAAGCATCTTCAAGGATATCGAACGGTTTGCCCAATATGGATTCAACAAGTCCCATGCCTACAGCTATGGACTCATCACCTATAGGCTCCTATATTACAAGACCTTCTTCCCGGATGAATTCTATTTCACATGCCTGAAGCATGAATCTCTGAACTCTTCCAAGATGAACGACATCATCAAGGAACTCAAGAGGCGTGACAT
This sequence comes from Caryophanales bacterium, assembly GCA_021621525.1. GTDB lineage: Bacteria > Bacillota_I > Bacilli_A > RFN20 > CAG-288 > Enterosoma. Next base: position 8,805 of record JAJVUU010000033.1, on the reverse strand, counting down.
CCGCTTGAAGAATCCTGATATCAACAGATCTTTGAAGGATGAACCTGTCAAAGAAGGTAACACCATCTATCTTCCTTTGGATATCTTCAAGGCAGGGACTCCACTCCTGGAGAAGATTCTCGAAGAAAGGAAGAAAGGTCCCTTCCAATCCTTCTATGACTTCATCCTGAGATGCCATGAAGGTATCGGAAGCGATAACCTCAGGACCCTTACAGGCATGATTGAAGGAGGTTGCTTCAACTGCCTGTCCAAATCAAGAATCGGCATGAAGAATCAGCTTCAGACCTATCTGAACTTCGCCCACTTCGACATGGATCCCAGCCAGGTTCCCCATATTTCCGACTCCGGTGAAGACATCGGCGAGATGCTCTACCTCGAGAAGATGGCTCTCGGAAGGATTCTCTCCTGTCCCCTTGATAGAATCTTCCATAAGGAAGGCTATCAGACATTCCTTGTAAGCGACGTATCCAACCTTGAAAGGAGCCACCGCTTCCAGGTCGAAAACGAAAGCAACCGATATATCATCCAGACTAATAAGCCTCTATCCATCAAGAAATATGATTTCGTCCTCCTGAAGGGCTTCTTCCCATACAAAAGCAGTTATCCACAGATCCAGGACATCATCCCCTGTGGGAGAAAGGTAGTAACACATGAATAAAACTTATATCGTCGACGGAAATTCCCTCCTCTTCCGTGCCTATTATTCCACCGGCTACACCGGTAACTTCATGACGAACAGGGATGGGATTCCGACCAATGCCATCTTTGCCTTCCACAATCTCATCAAGAAGATCAAGACACCTCTGAAAAAGGATGACCACTTCTATGTCACCTTCGATACCGGAAAGCCCACCTTCCGAAAGAAGGAGTTCGAAGAATACAAGGCCCAGCGTGCACCTGTTCCCCAGGAACTCGTCTGTCAGATGCCGATAGCACGAGAGCTTTTGGAAAGCATGAACATCTATTGGAAGGAGATGGAAGGATACGAAGGAGACGACCTTGCCGGAAGCATGGCAAGGTTTGCTGCACAGAAAGGAGATGAAGTCACCCTTTTTACATCCGACAAGGATTTCCTGCAGCTTCTTGACATCTCCGAAAACGTCCATGTCTGTTTCCTGAAGAAGGGTATGAGCGAGACCATCGACTACACCAAGAACAACCTGCATGACCTCTTCGGCCTCAATCCAGACCAGATCATCGACTTCAAGGGAATCGCCGGAGACCCGAGCGACAACTACAAGGGAATCAAGGGTATCGGTGAAAAGACCACCATGAAGCTTCTGAACGAATATGGCCATCTGGAAGGAATCCTTGATCACTGCAAGGAGAACCCGAACAACAAGACCTGCCAGAAGATCCTCGATGGCGCAAAGGAAGCTGAGTTCTTCAAGAAGCTTGCCACCATCGAGACCAATCTCGACATGAAGGAAGACTATGAGAAGTCCCTCTATGAGCCTTATCACAAATCCAGTCTGAGTCAGTTCTATCTGAAATATCAGCTCTCCCAGTTCTTGAAGGCCATCGATAGAATGCCAGGCATCATCGATGACACCAATCCACAGATTTCTCTCTTCGATGGCATCATCGATGAAGAAAAGAAGGAAGACCACCACGAAAGAGAAGTGATCAAGGTTTCCTCCTTCTCTGAAATCAAGGAAGAAGTCCTTTCCATGGCCTATGATTCGACAGGCGAAAACGAAAACACATCTCTTCTTCAGGCCTTCGCCTTTGCCGGAAACAAAAATGCCTACCTTCTCAAGGAAGAAGATGCAAGAGATGATGAAGCCTTCAGACAATTCCTTTCCAGAAAGGACAAGGATCTTGCCGTCTATGACATCAAGGGACTCCAGGTCCTTCTCAGCAGATACCATTATCCAAAGCTGGAAGGTGTCAATTTCGACCTTCTTCTTGCCACATACCTCGTCAATCCGGATTCCGGACAGAAAAGGGAAGAGCTTTTCATGAACTATCAGATTGTCTTTGACGAAAAGAAGAACATCGCCATCCAGGTGGCCAGTCATACCCTCGACTTGAGAAAAGACATCGAAAAGAAGATCCAAGACAACGAGGAAACAAGCCTCTTCAAGGACGTCGAACTTCCTTTGGCGGATATCCTCTCCGGCATGGAAATCGAAGGATTCCCCCTTGATGTAAAGACACTTGGTCTCATCAACAAGGAATATTCCAATATCCTTGCCAAGCTGCAGAAGGAAATCTATGAACTGGCAGGAAAGGAATTCAACATCAATTCTCCAAGGCAGATCGAACAAGTCCTTTTCACTGATTTGGGAATCGAGAAGAACAAGGGAGAAAAAGGAACCGGCATCGAAGTCCTCAAGGCTCACATCCATGACCATCCCATCGTCTCAAAGATCATCGAATTCCGACTCTACGCAAAGCTTGTCAACGGATACACCCTTGCCTTGCCGGAACATATTTCAGATGATGGCAAGATCCATGCCATCTATAACCAGGCCATGACATCCACCGGAAGATTATCCATGTCAGAACCAAACCTTCAGAACATCTCCATAAGAAACGAGGAAGGAAAGAATATCAGAAAGGCATTCTTCTATCCTGACCACGAGTTTTATCTTCTTTCCCTGGATTATTCCCAGATTGAACTGAGGATGCTTGCCCATGTTGCCAAGATCAAGTCCCTGATTGAAATCTTCAACGAAGGCAAAGACATCCATACCGCCACGGCAAGCAAGGTCTTCAATGTCCCGTTTGACGAAGTGACCCCCGAGATGCGAAGGAAGGCGAAGGCCGTCAACTTTGGCATCGTCTATGGGATCACGTCATTCGGTCTGGCCAACCAGCTTGGCATCGACACGAAGGAAGCAAAGCTTCTCATCGACCAGTTCAAGTCCACCTTCGAGGGGCTTGTCGACTTCCAGAAGGAATGTATCCGTTCTGCCGAAGAGAATGGCTACGTCAAGACCATCCTCAACAGAAGAAGATATCTCAAGGACATCAATTCCAAGAATGTCGCCTTGAAGAAGTTCTCCGAACGTGCAGCCGTCAACGCCGTCATCCAGGGAAGCGCAGCTGACCTGATGAAGGTATCCATGATCAAGGTGAGTCAGGTCCTCAGGAACTTCAAGACGAAGATCGTTCTTCAAATCCATGACGAACTCCTTTTCAAGGTTCCCAAGGACGAGCTTGAGACAGTCCTTCCCTTGTTGAAGAATGCGATGGACCATGCCATGGAACTCAGCATTCCCCTTGAAGTCGATGGCAATGCTGCCTTCGACTGGTACGAGGCACACTGACATGCCTGAACTTCCTGAAGTCGAGACCGTCAGAAGGGAGCTGGAAGGAAAGATACTGAATCAGACCCTCGATGTCCCTGTTCTCTATCTTCCAAAACTTGTCAAGACACCTCTTTCCACCTTCCTTGAGACCATCCCCGGTTCTACCATCACGGACATCACAAGAAAAGGAAAGTTCCTTCTCATCCATCTGGACAAAGGATATAAGCTCATCTTCCATTTTCGTATGGAAGGAAAACTCTTCCTTGTCGACAAGGAAGAACATTCCCTTTCCCATCTGAACCTGTTTCTTCCTTTCAAAGACGGCAAGGATGGACTTGCCTTCTATGACAGCAGGAAGTTTGGTGTCCTTTACCTTCTCAAGGAAAACGAAGAAGGACCGCTTTCCTCTCTTGGGCCTGAACCTTCCGAAGTAAAAAGCACGTATGCAATCTATAAGAAGATGCATTCCTCAAAAAAGATGGTCAAACAGCTTCTTCTTGATCAGAGCATCCTATCCGGTATCGGAAACATCTACGCCAACGAAATCCTCTTCCGCTGCCATATATCACCATTCTTAAAAGGATACATGCTGAAGAAAAAAGATGTCGAAAACATCATTCTTCAGGCAAGAACCATCTTTGATGAAGCCATCAAAAACAATGGTTCTACCATCAGGACCTATCATTTCTCTCTGAAAGGAAGCGGTGACTTTCAGTCTCACCTTCTGGTCTATGGAAAGAAGGGGAAACCCTGTCCTGTCTGTAAGACGAAGATTGAAAAGCGTTTTGTCGATGAGAGAGGTTGTGAATTCTGTCCACACTGTCAGAATACCGGGCTTACCATCGCCATCACCGGAAAGATCGCAAGCGGAAAATCCCTTGCCACATCCTATTTCGTCAAACATGGCTTCGTCTCCTTTTCGGCAGATGAATGTGTCCACAGTCTATATCAGGATGAGGCTTTCCTCTTGGTGCTGAAGAAGAAGTTTCCTGAAATCTTCCATCCGGATCTTGATAAGAAGGCCATCACAAGGCTTCTTCAGAATGATCCTTCCTTCAAAAGACGATATCTCAGCTTCATCTTTGGAGAAGTCCGCAAGAAAGCAAACGACTTCATCATAGACAACAACGGAAAGGACAAAGTCCTTGAGATTCCGGTTCTTTTCGATGCCCATATGGACAAGGACTTCAACATCCTTGTCGGCGTCGAGACCATCCATCAGAGAGAACATCTTCTTGAAAGAAACGAGAATCCTGACAGGGCAGAGTTCAACAGGATGAATTCCTATGACAAGAACAGAAACAAGCTGAATTACATCCTCCATGCCGACTTCAGCAAGAAAGCACTCGAAAGACAGGTCATGGCAGTGATCCATGACCTGAAAAAAGATTAGTCCTTCTTATTGATGAATTCCTTCTTCTCGGAGCTATGATAGATATCCTTGTCATAGATGAGAGGATTCTTTATACCGATTTTCCTTGCAAGAGAGCGGAGTTTCCTTCTTTCTGAGCGGGAAGAATAATACGTTCTTCCTTTTTTGTCATCCTCTTTGCTTCTCTCGATTTCCAACTCCATCATCGAGACAAGTTCCTTCGCCTTGCTGATGACCTCGAATTCCTTGGCATACTCGACATACCTGGAAGAGAGGTCCTTTTTATATTCCGGATTCTCGATGAAGAATGCAATCTTCTCCATCAGGGAATGATAGTCTCCGGCCTTGAACAGGCAGTGCTCATCCAAGGAAAAATGTCTTGTCGCCGTATAGGGAGAATCGGAGATCACCGGAACAAGTCCGCAGCTGAAAGCCTCGATACAGGCGATGGCTTCGCTTTCGACATCCGAGGAATGGACATAGAGGTCACTATAGTTGAGAATTTCACGGAGCTTGTCCTGATCGACGAAGCAAATGTTGACAGGATTCTTCAGATATTTGTCTGCCAGCCTTTGATAACGTTCCTTCTTCGGACCGATTCCGCAGAGGATGAGCTGGATCTTGTCATTATATCTGCTTTTCCCGATAGCCTTGATGATGAGCTCCTGACGTTTTTCCCCAGAAAGCCTTCCAACCATGGTGATGACGAACCTTCCCTGATATTCCTTGGGCTTTTCAACCTCTATGGGGTGCATGAAAGAGACGACACCGTTGGAAATGGCATGGATGTCTCCTCTGTAATGGTGGTCGATCATCTCCTGGCGCATGGTCTGACTCGGTGTATGGATGGTTCTTAGATACCGATAGAGCCAGTTGCGGAAGAGAGCATAGACAAAGCAGTTGACAGGTCTGCACTTGCCAAGGTGGGCGGTATAAGTGATGTTCTCCGGTTGAAGATGATAGGCTCCGGTCACAGGGATATGCATGAGCTTGGCAACATGATAAACCATGACTTCCAAAGGGAAGGGGAACATCAGATGAACGACATCGCTTCCTTTGATGAACTCAGCTATCTTCTTTTCGGATGTCTTGCCAAAGGTGAAACCCTGAGACTCGATGATTCCTTCAAAGACAGGTACGACAGCCTTGTCACAGCGCAAAACTTTGACGCCATTGATGACGTCGCCCTTGACTGAATCCGGGACATAGGCAATCACCCGCACCTCATGGCCTAAGGATAGGAGGGACTCGCATGTCCTCATGGCCGTCACGGTCGTCCCGTTGTTCTTGTCTCCGTAGAGATCGATGACCATCGTGATGATCATTCTTCTTTCACCTTCCTGGACAGCCATAACGGCTTGGTTTCAAAGACATGTCTCTTCAAAGGAAGATAAGCAGGCAGTTCAAGATGATATTCATTCAAAAGCATCTTCTTGGAATCATCATGTGCATACTTTTCATCACCAATCAGAGTATAGCGAAGGGAATGCAGGGCAAGGCGGATCTGGTTCTGTCTTCCAGTCTCGATTTCAATATCCAAGGCTGTTCCGATATCCAGGTAATTGCTGCTTCGGATATAGGTGATGGCATCCAAGCCTTTCTTTTTATCATCCGTGACGAAGACTCTTCCGCTTCTCTTGTCATAGAAAAGATATTGGACGACCTTCTTTTCGACATCCAAGGGAAGATGTTCCCTGACAACAGCCTCATATCTGCGGATGACTTCGCGGTTTTCAAATGTCTTCTGAATCTGTTCCTTGAGTTCATAGCTCTTGGCAAAGAGAACGATTCCCGAAGTATCCTTGTCAAGCCTATGGACGATAAAGACCTTCTGACGATGGAGGTTGGCATATTCGCGTACGTAATGATACAGGTTATGGTCCGGATCCTTGGGTGTTCCGATGGTAAGCATGCCGGATTTTTTGCTGACGGCAATCACATCTCTATCCTGGTAGAGAATATCAAACAACTGTTGTTTTTTCATAGTATCCTTCGATTATTTTAATGAAAGTCTGTCCAATAGTAAAATATTATCTTTTGAAACTGTTTTTTTGCGAAAAGCGGCAGGTTTCCCTGCCGCAAAGAATCATATCAAAAAGGAACAAAGCCATCATCCACGCTTATGTTCCGATGAAACCTCAAAGAGACATCTTATAGATTTCAACGATGTCATCCGTTGAGAGAGGAACAAAGGAATTCAGAAGATATTCTCCCGGATTGGCATGGACAGCCATCTCACGGAAATGTTCTTCTCCGATACCAAGCTCATGAAGGCTGGAAGGAATACCGCAGTCCTTGAAGAACTTCTCAAGCTTCTCGATGCCTTCCAAGGCAAGCTTCATCTCATCATCCCCGTCAAGATGCCAGACGTTTCTGGCAAAACGGACGAACCTCCATGCACATCCTGGATCCTTTTTCAAGATGAAGCGCATCACCCTGGGAGTGAGAATGGCAAGTCCGACACCATGGGTGATGTCATAGAAGGCGGAAAGCTCATGCTCCATCATATGGACAGGCCATCCGGTACCGACCTTTCCGTATTCCGGGATGCCGGAACAGGCAACATCGGAAGCAGACATGAGATTGGCTCTGGCCGAATAATTGTCAGGTTCCTTCAAGGCAATGGGAAGATTGTGAATGACCGTCCTAAGGATTGTTTCAGCGATGCCATCGGATAGTTCGCTATCCTCTGTCTTGGAGAAATAGCCCTCGAAGATATGGCTCATGATATCCGCGCTTCCGGCAGCAGTCTGATATCTGCTGACACTGTAGGTATAGGTCGGGTCCAGCAAAGAAGCATAAGGATAGCAGAAAGATGCACCGAGTTTCTCATGGGTCGTCATATTGGAGATGACACCGCCGGAATCGAATTCCGACCCCGTCGCTGATATCGTCAATATATCGACAAGAGGAAGAGCCTTTTCCTTGCTTCCGCCAGCCTTGACCATATCCCAGAGATTTCCCTCATGATAAAATCCGGAACAGATGGCCTTGGAGCAGTCGATGACAGAGCCACCACCGACAGCCAAGACGACATCGACATGATTCTCCTTGCAGATGTCGACACCTCTTTGGACGGATTCAATCCTCGGATTCGGTTCTACACCAGGGCATTCAAAGACTTCAAATCCTCCTCTGGATAATATATCCATCACGGCATCATAGACACCGGTCTTCTTGATGGAGCCTCCGCCATAGACAAGAAGGACTTTCTTGCCAAAATGATTCAAGGCTTCTTCAAGATGAGATATCGCACCCTTTCCGAAATACAGCTTCGTCGGAATGTCATGAACAAAGTTTTCCATAAATAGCACCTCTTGGCTACCATTGTACCCTGTCGAAAAAAGCAATGCAAGAATGGAAATCCCGGCAAAAAGAAAGTTTCATTTCCTAAACTCACCTTTTGGGTTTATAATTGAATTCCGAGTATGGAGGCTCATTGTTATTATGGATATTTCCGAATATAAGAACGTCAGATTGCTCGATCATCCGCTTTTGAAACACAAGATTTCCATCCTTCGCGACAAGGATACGCCGACCAGCCAGTTCCGTCAGTGCGTCAAGGAAATCGCCATCATGGAAGGCTATGAAGCCTTAAGGGACGTCGAGACCAAACAGGTCGAAATTCAGACCCCGATTGAAAAGACCGTACAGCCGATGGTTGTCGGCAGAAACCTCTGCTTCGTCCCAATTCTCAGAGCCGGCATGGGCATGGTGGACGGCTTCACCGAACTCGTCCCGACGGCCAAGGTCGGACATATCGGTCTGTATCGTGACGAAGTCACCCATGAGCCACATGAATATTATTGCAAGCTTCCCGATCATCTTGAGCAGAAGCAGGTCTATCTTCTCGATCCGATGCTTGCCACCGGCGGAAGCGCCATCGATGCCGTCAAGCTTCTCAAGCAGCACGGAGCCAAGAACCTTCACTTCGTCTGCATCATCGCTGCACCAGAAGGTGTCAAAGCTTTCTGCAAAGTCAATCCGGACATTCCTCTTTATATCGGTTCCTTGGATAGACAGCTCAACGAAAACGCCTATATCTGCCCAGGACTGGGAGATGCCGGCGACAGGATCTTCGGTACCGTCAAGGAGTAAGAATTCACTGCCATCCTATAGGTCAATGTCATTAACCTAAGGCATTGACTACGGAGAAGCCAGATCGCGACAGCTCAG
>JAJVUU010000032.1 GCA_021621525.1 Caryophanales bacterium | reverse complement strand
AACATATACGTATTAAACAAAGTCCAACCGATTTTGATTTTATTTGTCAAGGAAATTTGATTATGCAAACAAACAACAACGAAACTATGGCCTTCAGCAGGGAGATTGGAAACTACCCGATCAAGGTCGTTGCCCTGGGCGGTCTCAACGAGATGGGCAAGAACTGCTATGTCATCGAAGTCGACAACGATGCCTTCGTCATCGAAGCTGGCCTCAAGTATCCAAACAATGCCATCCCCGGAGTCGACGTCATCATTCCTGACTTCGAATATATCCGTTCCATCAGCCATCGTGTCAAAGGTATCATCCTGACGCATGGCCATGATGACCAGTACGGAGCTCTTCCCTACCTTCTGAATGTCTGCAAGGCTCCGATCTATGCGACGGAGACGACCGTCAATATCATCGAAAGCGAGTACGAGAAACGTTTCAGGAAGGTCAACACCTATGATTTCAGAATCGTCAATCCGAGTGACACGGTCACCATTGCCGGCCACACCTTCGAGCTTTTCCAGACCACGCATTCCGTCAGCGAATCCTTCGGCTTTGCCTTGAAGACAAGATTCGGAAACATCGTCTATACCTCTGATTTCATCTCCGATTACTCCCCCTTGAAAGGTTTCCAGTTCGACCTTCCGAAGGTGGCACGTCTTTCCGAAAACGAAAAGACCTTCCTCCTCATGGCCGAAAGCGAAGCTGCCGACAAGCCCGGCATCGCTTCGCCGAACCACAAGATCACCGACAAGATCAAGGATGTCTTCGAAAACCAGACTGGCAAGATTTTCATCTCCATCTACAGCCAGAACTTCTATAACATCCAGGAGGTCATCAACCTTGCCAAGCACTTCCATAAGAAAATCTGCATCGCCAACAAGAATCAGCTTTCGTTCTTCCAAAGGATGGCATCCATCGGCAATCTGGTCATCCCTGCCGATATGCAGGTGAACCTTGCCGACACCAAGATTACCTCAAACAAGGACCTGATCGTCCTTGTCACCGGGTCCGGAGAAAGCCTCTTCAACCTTTGCAAGGACATCTGCTACAATTCCATCTCACCTCTCAAGGTCGAACCTTCCGACACCTGGATCAATGCTGCGCCGAGCGTACCCGGAACCGAAGCCATCGCCACCGAGGCCAGTGATACCATCTTCCGTACGGACTGCCATGTCCTGACCCTCTCCAGGAAGGAGATGGCCTCCATGCATGCCCAGCAGGAAGATCTCAAGATGATGATTTCTCTCTTCCATCCTAAATACTACATGCCTGTCAAGGGTGACTACCGTCTTCTGATGGCCAACGCTCTCCTTGCCGTCGATTTGGGCGTCGGTCTCAACCACTTCAACACCTTCGTCTATGACAACGGCATGGCCCTTGCCTTCGATGAAAACGGGAGGAACGTCAAAAAGAACATCCTCATCAGGAACGGTGACGTCATGGTCGACGGAAATTCCGTCGGCGAAGTCAAGGAAGCGGCCATCGACGAGAGAACCAAGATGGCTGACGGCGGTGTCCTCATCATGGGCATCACCTATTCTTCCAAACTCAGGAAGATCGTCTCTTCTCCGGATATCCAGATGAGAGGTTTCCTCTACCTCAGCGATTCCGAACCGATCGTCAACCAGATTACCCAGATTCTGACCAGCAACCTCAACAATTATCTCAACAACCTCCAGAACAAGCTCAACCAGAACGATATGCAGAAGAAGATTGCTGACAAGGTCAGCAAGTTCGTCCTCCACCAGACCAACAAGGAGCCGATGGTCTTCTGTCAGCTCCTCGACATCGATTCACTCGAAAAACTGAGCTGATGACCAATTGAAATCCCTGCCTCAATGACGAAGCAGGGATTTTTGATTTCGATGATTTCTATTTCACCAAATCGATGCCATGGCTGGTTCCGATACGGTTGGCACCGGCCTTGACCATGTCAAGAAGTTCTTCCTTGGTCTTGACGCCACCGCTGGCCTTGACGCCCATTTCAGGACCGACGGTCTCTCTCATCAAGCTGACGTCATGGACGGTAGCACCGCCTTTGGAGAAGCCAGTGGATGTCTTGACGAAGTCGGCACCGGCCTTCTTGGCAAGCTGACAGGCCTTGACTTTTTCCTCGTCACTGAGAAGACAGGTCTCGATGATGACCTTCAAGACGTGGTTTCCGACAACCTTCTTCAGCTTGGCAATCTCATCCTCGACATATTCATACTCTCCATCCTTGAGCTTTCCGATATTGATGACCATGTCGAATTCATCGCAGCCATCCAGAAGGGCGGCCGTCGTCTCAAGGACTTTGGCCTGGGTGCTGGTCGCACCAAGAGGGAAGCCGATGACGGTGCAGACATTGACTCTTGTCCCTTTGAGCTGTTCCTTGCAATAGGATACCCAGCCAGGATTGACGCACACAGAAGCAAAATCATACTGTGCTGCCTCTTGGCAAAGCTTTTTGATTTCTTCCTTGGTGGCATCCGGTTTCAACAGCGTGTGATCGATCAGACGATTATATTCCATATTTATGTACCTCTTGGATATTATAGCAAATTATGGAAGCGTTCCCTTGCCTTTTTCATCATCAGGATGAAAATTATTTTTCTACAGCTATTGAAAAAGAGGTCTTTTCCTAGTATAATTTCTTACTGCTGTCGTATGCAAAGTATGTATAGATAGAATATAGGAGATTTATTAAAAATGGCTAACATCAAATCACAGAAAAAACGTATCTTAATCGCGGAAAGAAATCATGCCGCCAACGCAAGCTTCAAGACCCAGATGAGACATTCCATCAAGAAGGTCAGACTCGCCGTCGAAGCCAAAGACCTTGAACTTGCCGAAAAGTTACTTCCTGAAGCAGTTTCCTTGATTGACAAGTCCGTCAAGAACGGCATCCAGCATGCCAACACTGCCGGCCGTCAGAAAGCCCATCTTGCCAAGGCTGTCAACGGTTTGAAGGTTGCTGCCGGAGAAGCAAAGTAAGCTTTTCCATCCGTTTCTTTATCTATACAAAATAAAAACTATCCAGTCTATCTCGATTGGATAGTTTTTTGTTTCAAAAAGCCTGCCGCAACGGGTAGTCACTTCAGGTATTTTTTGACAAACAGGGAGAGAAAGACCTTCAAAAGGACATCTCCGTCGTCCTGATATCGTTTGATGCGCATTTCGATATAGGAGAGTTCCTCAAGGATTTTCAGGCAGTTATGGAAGGACAAGAACGAGAGTTCCTTCCTTCGATAATAGATGGATCCGGGCTTGACGGCCCTTCCCTGGACCTTGGAAAGTTCAGAAGCAATCTGGTTGTTGTCATTGCCGATTTCAATCAGGTATTTGACCATCGCATAGTCTCTGAACCTGCTGGCAAAGGCAGGAAGGATGCCCAAAGGTTCGATTCCCAGTCCACGAAGGTCCTGATACACATATAATGCCATTCCGGTATCCTTCTTCATCAGGCAAGAGATGATTTCGAACACGTTGTCCTCCAAAGGACGGTAGACGAGTTCCTTCACATCCTGGCTTGTCACATGGTCCGTATAGGTGAGCAGCTTTTCAAGGGAATTCATGAACGTAAGGTAATCGATTGACTTGGCTCCATAACCGGTAGCCGAGGGAATGCTCCTGCTTCTTGAAATCAGCATGCGGATGGCATCGGCATCGATTTCCTTCTTCTGCTCCTTGGCTATCTTGCTGGCGAGCATCTGGTATTCTTCTTCGCTGGGAAGCTCGCAGCTTTCCAGATAGATGTCTTCTCCCTCCTGGAGAGCTTCGAAAAGAGGTCCCGACTTCTTCAGGTTTCCGTCTACGATCATGTAGAGATCCGTATCCTGATTGGGAGATCTGAAATACTCCATCAGATCTCTGTAATTCCCCTGCTGGGAATCGCTGAAGGGAGCCTTCCTTCCACTGGAAGACGAAAGAAAATAGCAGTCCGAGAAAAGGACGATTTTCCTATCACCGAAAAGCGAGATGGAGGAACAGTCCTCCACCACGCTCATCGTCAAATCCTTGTATCCGTCAAAACGGATGATTTCTTCATATTGCTCTTTTGACAGCTCCTTCTTCAGGATCTTCTCGGCCTTGTGGGCCGTATATCCGGAATCAGAGCCATAAAAGACCTTGATCATCCCTAGGCAATCTTCTCGAATTCGACATCCGGCTCGTCGATGGCCTCAGCCTTGTCGATGTAGACAGCCGGCATAGGGAAATCAAGCTGGTTCGTCTTGGAGGAGGCAATCTTGTCGACGACATCCATGCCTTTGACGACCTTGCCGAATGCGGCATAGTCGCCATCAAGGAATTTGTCCTTGTTGTTGTCACAGATGAAGAACTGGCTTCCGGCGCTGTTGGGGTCCATGGCTCTGGCCATGGAGACTGTTCCACGTCTGTGGGAAAGATTGTTCTCGACGCCGTTCTTGCTGAACTCGCCCTTGATGGAATAGCCTGGACCACCGGTTCCGTTTCCGGCAGGATCTCCGCCCTGGATCATGAATCCCTTGATGACTCTGTGGAATGTCAATCCGTCATAGAAGCCGGATTTGACAAGAGAGACGAAATTGGCACAGCTTATCGGTGCATTGTCACGGTCGAGTTCGATCTTGATGTCACCAAAATTTCTGATGTGTAAGATAACCATTGTTTAAAGCCTTTCTATACGCAGGATATTATAACGGATTTGGATGACGAAAGGGGGACAAAAATAGAAAAAAGCCCGAAATCCAAAGGACGTCAGGCTTTGTATACGATAGATGAAAAATTACTTCTTGATGGAATCCTGGTTCTTGACGGCATTGATCTTGGCATTGATGGCTTCCTGATCACCAAGATAATAATGCTTGATCGGCTTGAGGCCTTCATCAAGTTCATAGACAAGCGGTACACCGGTCGGAATGTTGAGTCCGGCGATATCTTCATCGGAGATGTTGTCAAGATACTTGACAAGGGCTCTCAGAGAATTTCCGTGGGCAGCGATGAGAACCTTCTTTCCAGCCTTGATTTCGGGAACGATGGTGGAATTGTAATATGGAACGACTCTGGCGATGGTATCCTTCAAGGATTCATGGAGAGGGAGTTCCTTCGGATCGATGTTCTTATAGGCAGGCTGAAGGGCAGGATTTCTCTCATCATCCGGTTCAAGGGCCGGAGGAGCGATGTCAAAGGATCTTCTCCACTGATGGACCTGTTCGGCACCATACTTAGCAGCAGTTTCAGCTTTGTTGAGTCCCTGAAGAGCGCCATAGTGTCTCTCATTGAGATGGAAGTCCTTGACGACCGGGATGTAGGCTTCATCGACACCGTCGAGAACGTGCCAGCAGGTGTGGATGGCTCTCTTGAGGGTGGAAGTGAAAGCAATATCGAAGGTGAAGCCGGCTTCCTTGAGAAGCTTGCCGCCAGTGATGGCTTCCTGGACACCCTTTTCGGAGAGTTCGACATCCGTCCAGCCGGTGAACAGGTTGAGCTTGTTCCATTCACTTTCGCCATGGCGGATCAAAACTAATTTAGTCATGTGAGTTAGTCTCCTTTTTTACGGCAAAGATTATATATCATTTTTTTGATAAAAAAAAGGTAGAAACCATCCCTGATATTCTCTTTGTAAGAAGAGTCATTCCCTTCCTTCTACAATCGACTGGGAATGTTTGCAATATCATGGTTAAAAAGGATGAAGTCATCATGGGATGATTCAGTCTCCCGTAAAGCAATATATAAGGTATATAGAGACGATGTATCGAGCCTTACATGACGATAATTGCAAGGATAAGCTGATTGGAACGGATGAACGGTTTTATGTCAAAGCCTGCAAAGACAGACAAAATCAAAAAGTTGAAACTCACTTCAAGGTCTCGCCCTTTTCATGATATGGAAGTGATGTCCTACTTTTGATCAAAAAGATTTGTATACAAGTTTTAGGATTAGTAAAGACAATATTTTAAATGGGGCAGAAGCCAGTAAAAAGAAAAGAAAATGCAATCTTTTCAATGTTTTTATCAAAAAGGCTTTCTTTTCCCAACCGAAAACAAAAAGCGTCGGAATCCATCTTGTTTTCCTCATGGAAAAAAGCAGGAAAGGGGTAACAATTTCAAGTTTTTTTATTGTATGATATTGCCGTATGTTTTTAAGAAAGGACTAAGTATGGGTATCAAAATCGTAGACACTGCGCTTCGTGACGGATCTCAGTCCCTGATTGCCACCAGACTGACAACGGACGAAATTCTCCAAGTCGCACCACTTTTAGACAAAGCCGGATTCTATGCGCTCGAAGTCTGGGGAGGAGCCACCTTTGACAGCTGTCTCCGTTTCCTTGACGAAGATCCGTGGGAAAGGCTCCGTGCCATCCGCAAAGCCTGTCCGAACACCAAGCTTCAAATGCTTTTCCGTGGTCAGAATATTTTGGGATATCACCATTATCCTGATGATGTCGTCGACAAATTCGTCGAACGATCCCTGGCTAACGGCATCGACATCATCCGTGTCTTCGATGCCCTCAACGATGTCAGGAACCTCAAGAGTGCCGTGGATGCCGTCAACAAATATAAATCCCAGTATCCCAATGCACACTGCCAGATTGCCTTAAGCTACACCACTTCCCCGGTCCACACCGTGGATTACTATGTGAACCTTGCCAAGGACGTCGAAAAGATGGGTGCAGACTCTCTTTGCATCAAGGATATGGCCGGTGTTCTTCTTCCTAATGATGCCTATGAGCTCATCAAGAGACTCAAAGCAGAGACAAATCTCCCGATTGAACTTCATTCTCATTGCACGGGTGGAATCTGCCAGATGACCTATCTCAAGGCCATCGAAGCCGGTGTCGACATCATCGATACGGCTCTCTCTCCGCTCAGCGGTGGCACTTCCCAGCCCTGCACCGAAGCCTTCAACTACGCTCTCCGTGGAACAAAGGATGATCCGAAGCTTGACAGCGAACTCCTCAACCAGGCTGCAGCCAAGCTCGATAAGATCAAACAGAAATATCTCAAGAACGGAACACTCAAGGTCAAGGCCCTCTGTGTCAACCCCAACATCCTCAAATACCAGGTTCCTGGAGGAATGCTCTCCAACCTGATGAGTCAGCTCGAAAAGCAGGGTGCCATGGACAAATATGACGAGGTTCTCAAGGAAGTACCTTTGGTCAGGAAAGACTTAGGATATCCGCCGCTTGTCACACCTCTTTCCCAGATGGTCGGAACACAGGCCGTCATGAACGTCCTCACCGGCGAAAGATACAAGATGGTTCCTAAGGAAATCAAGGACTATCTCCATGGACTTTACGGAAAAGCTCCTGCCGAAGTCAATCCTGAGGTCAGGAAGAAGATCATCGGCGACGACGAGGTCATCACCTATCGACCGGCCGACAAGCTTGAGCCTGAATTCGAAAAGCTCAAGAAAGAATATAAGAAGGTTGCCAAGTGCGATGAAGATGTGCTTTCCATCGCCCTGTTCGATCAGGTTGCCATCAAGTTCCTGAAGAAAAAATATGGCCTTGAAGCCGAGGAGTTCAACGTCGAATTATGATGCTTAAAATTCTTGAAACAGCGACGCAGGATTCCACAAAGCCGCTTTGGGAAGTCAAAAACTTCGGCGATGCAGCCCTTCTTTCCCTGCTTTGCGTCCTCATCGTTTTCGTCATTCTGGCATTGATTGCCTTCCTATTGTCCCTCCTAAACAAGATTCCTGCCTTGGACGTCAAGGAAAAGGTCAAGATGAAGGACGGAACCGAAGCTGACGAAGACATGATGGCTGCCATCCTTGTTGCCACGCTCGATTATCGAAAAGAACGCAAGGAAGACGTCAAGGTCATCAGTTGCAAGCTGATTGACGAAGAAAAGAAAGAAAAGAAGTCCTTCTTTAAAAAGAAGAAATAAAACAGAAAGGCAAACTATGAGAATCTATAACATCAAAGTCAACGGCAAGACCTATGAAGTCAAGGTCATGGGCATCACCGAAGTCGAACCGACGGAAGTCAAGACCGTCAAAGGCAGTGTTCCTGCCGCCGCCCCTGCAGCTCCGGCTGCCAGCAAACCAGCAGCTGCTCCTGCAGCCAGCGGAAACGGAACCCCCATCATCGCACCGATGCAGGGAACAATCCTTGACGTCAAAGTCAAGGTCGGCGATGCCGTCAAGGCAGGTCAGGTGGTCTGCATCCTCGAAGCCATGAAACTTGAAAACGAGATCAAATCCCAGACGGACGGTACCGTAACCGAAATCAAGGTAAGCAAAGGTCAGCAGGTCAACAGCAAAGACGTTTTGGTCATTCTGGGGTAATCTAGATGCCTGTCGTACTAACAAACAACGTCGGGGAATTCTTCCTGAACTTCCTGAAGAGCACCGGCATTGCAAACTTTTTCACCGGAGACGGATGGAAAAGTCTGATCATGGTGCTTGTGGCCATATTGCTTCTGTACCTTGCCATTTTCAGAAAAGCTGAACCATACCTTTTGATCCCGATGGGTGTCGGCATGCTACTATCCAACCTTCCGCTCAGCGGAATCATGGATGTAGATGAAACATCCATCACTGGTTATTCCGGTCTGCTAGGATATCTCTACATCGGTGTCAAATTTGAAATCTTCCCTTGTCTCATCTTCCTAGGAATCGGAGCAACGACGGATTTCGGTCCATTGATTGCCAATCCTAAGACACTGATTCTCGGTGCAGCCGCCCAGATCGGCATCTTCGTCACCTTCATGCTGGCCGTTGCCTTTGGCTTCACCCCGCAGCAAGCCGCTTCCATCGGCATCATCGGAGGAGCCGATGGTCCGACTGCCATTCTTACGACGACGAAACTTGCACCTGACCTTCTCTCAAGCATCGCCATTGCCGCCTATTCCTACATGGCTCTTGTCCCCTTCATCCAACCTCCTGTCATCCGTCTTCTCACCACAAAGAAGGAACGTATGATTCACATGGATGAACTCAAGCCTGTCAGCAAGACCAAGAAGATCATCTTCCCGATTGCCGTCATGATCATCGTCACCCTGCTTGTTCCTTCGGCCGCTCCGCTTATCGGATGCCTCATGATGGGCAACCTCATCAAGGAAAGCGGTGTCGTTCCTAAACTTGTCGAAAATGCCTCCAATGCCCTTCTTTATACCGTCACCATCATGCTTGGTCTCTGCGTCGGTGCAACCGCCAAGGCTGCAACCTTCCTTACGACCAGCACACTCCTCATCTTCGTCTTGGGTATCTTTGCCTTCATCTGCGCTACTGCCGGTGGTGTATTGATTGGAAAGCTGATGTGCTGGCTGACTCACGGAAAGATCAATCCGATGATCGGTGCAGCCGGTGTCTCTGCCGTTCCGATGGCAGCCCGTGTCGTCCAGAAGGAAGGACAGAGAGAAGATCCGAGCAACTTCCTTCTCATGCACGCCATGGGTCCGAACGTCGCCGGTGTCATCGGAAGCGCCGTCGCTGCCGGTCTCCTCATCCAGATGTTAGGCTGATGCCTATATGAAGTATCTCTATTTCGACGAAATCGATTCGACGAACTCCTACCTCAAAAGAGAATACGAAAGCCTTGAAGATATGACCCTCGTCTGTGCCGGCCATCAAACCGCCGGCAAAGGACGAAGAGGAAGGAAATGGGAAGATGACAAGGATTCATTGATTTTCTCCATCCTTCTGAAGAAGGACATCGATGCAAAACGCAGTGAACTTCTTCCGCTTCTATCAGGTGTCTCCTTATATTCCCTTTTGGAAAAGAACCACATCCAGGCAAGCATCAAATGGCCAAACGACGTTCTCATCCAGAATAAGAAATGTGCTGGAATCCTTCTTGAAGCCGTAACAAAGGAAAAGATGGAAGCCATCATCCTAGGAATCGGCATAAACGTCAACAACGCTTCCTTTCCTGAAGATATCCGAAGCAAAGCCATCTCTCTATATGAAGCAGCCGGTCGTCGTTTTGACAAGAAAGAGATTCTGAATCAATTTGTATCTGAGTTTGTGAAGTATTACGGTTCCTATCTGAAAAAAGATGATTCGTTCCTAGATGTCCTCCAAAGCCACTCCTATCTGGATGGCAGGGAAGTCATTCTGAACTACTATGGCGAAGACAGACATGGTAAAGTGCTCGGCATAGCCAAAGACGGAAGCCTCCTGTTGCTGGAAGACGGAAAAGAAACAAAAATCAAATCCGGAGAAGTAACTTTGGAACACAATTATCATTGAAGTTTGTTATAATTAACTCGTAGTCAATTCAAAGAAAGGAAACACAAAATCTTATGAGTATCGATTTAACCCAGTATGGTATCACTGACGTCAAAGAAGTTGTCTACAATCCTTCTTATGAAGAATTATTCAAAGCCGAAACCGACCCTGCCCTGACCGGCTATGAAAAAGGCCAGGTCACCAAGCTCGGTGCCGTCAATGTCATGACCGGTATCTACACCGGCCGTTCTCCGAAGGATAAGTTCATCGTCGATGACGAGAATTCCCATGACACCGTCTGGTGGAATTCCAAGGAATATCCAAACGACAACCATCCGGCCAGCAAGGAAGCCTGGGCTGCCGTCAAGGATCTTGCCAAGAAGGAACTTTCCGGCAAGAAGCTTTATGTCGTCGATGGTTTCTGCGGTGCCAACAAGGATACTCGTATGGCTGTCCGCTTCATCATGGAAGTCGCCTGGCAGGCTCACTTCGTCCGCAACATGTTCATCCGTCCGACCGAAGAAGAACTCAAGAACTTCAAGCCTGATTTCATCGTCTACAATGCCTCCAAGGCCAAGGTCGAGAACTTTAAGGAACTCGGTCTGCATTCCGAGACTGCTGTCGTCTTCAACATCACTTCCCACGAACAGGTCATTCTCAACACCTGGTATGGCGGTGAGATGAAGAAGGGCATGTTCTCCATGATGAACTACTATCTCCCGCTCAAGGGAATCGCCTCCATGCATTCCTCTGCCAACACGGATCTCAATGGTGAGAATACAGCCGTCTTCTTCGGCCTCTCTGGAACTGGAAAGACCACTTTGTCCACCGATCCCAAAAGACTCCTCATCGGTGATGATGAACATGGTTGGGATGATAATGGCGTCTTCAACCTTGAAGGCGGATGCTATGCCAAGGTCATCGATCTTGACAAGGATGCCGAACCGGACATCTATGGTGCCATCAAGAGAGATGCTCTTTTGGAGAACGTCACCGTCGATGCTGAAGGAAACATCGATTTCCACGATAAGACCGTCACTGAAAACACCAGAGTTTCCTATCCTATCTATCACATCAAGAACATCGTCAAGCCGATTTCCCATGCTCCGGCTGCCAAGAACGTCATCTTCCTTTCTGCCGATGCCTTCGGTGTCCTTCCGCCTGTCTCCATCCTGACTCCGGAACAGACCCAGTACTACTTCCTCTCCGGCTTCACTGCCAAGCTTGCTGGTACGGAACGTGGCATAACTGAACCGACTCCGACTTTCTCTGCCTGCTTCGGCCAGGCCTTCCTCGAACTCCATCCGACAAAATATGCCGAAGAGCTTGTAAAGCATATGCAGAAGTCCGGCGCCAAGGCTTACCTTGTCAACACTGGATGGAACGGAACCGGAAAGCGTATCTCCATCAAGGATACCCGCGGTATCATCGATGCCATTCTCAACGGTGCCATCCTCAAGGCTTCTACCAAGAAGATTCCTTACTTTGACTTCGAAGTCCCCACTGAACTCGAAGGTGTTGCTACCAGCATCCTCGATCCGAGAGACACCTATGCCGATCCGAAGGATTGGGATGTCAAGGCCAAGGACCTTGCTGCCCGTTTCGTCAAGAACTTCCATAAATACGAAACCAACGATGCCGGTAAGGCATTGGTCAAGGCCGGTCCGAAGGTTGACTGATTCATTTTAGACTTCCTAGGCTGTCTGCTCATGCAGATAGCCTTTTTTCGTGCAGCAAAAAAGCTGCCACAATCTCTTTTATGATTTCATGGCAGCCTTGTTTTTAGATTTCGAATCGATAATTACCAGCTGGAACCATCTTTGCTTCTTTTCCAGGAAGAAGAATCCATGCCTGACAGTTAGAGGGTATCTGGACTTCAAACACAGTCTTGTCACCTTCCTTCTTCCATGAGCTTTTGACAAGACCATAGATGCTTTCATAGCTAGCAGAGGCTGACGTGATGTCTCCACCCGGATGAGGAACGATATCAAAGCAGTTTTCTCCATTCATCCGGATTCCGCACATGGAATCCATCAACCACTGTGAAAGAGCACCTTTCGAATAATGGTTCAAAGAAGCGATACCGGCATCCTTGGTCGTATTTCCTTCCCAGGCTTCCCATATGGTCGTTGCACCTTGTTTCACCATGAAGAGCCATCCAGGCATCTTCTCGTTTTCGACAAGTCGATAACAGGTATCTAAATCCAAGTCTTCCAACACATATAAGATATATGGAGTCGATAAGAATCCTGTTCCAAGGCGATAATCATAGTTTTTGACAGCTTCAAGCAATCGCTTCTTAGCAAACTTATCCTGTTCTTTGTTAAGAAGACCCATGTAGAGAGGTCTGACAAGCTTTGCCTGCCTATCCGTATCCAAGGAGAATTTCTTCTTCGTGACCAATTCCTGATAGGCCCGTTTTGCTCCTTCGGAATACTCTTTCACCTTAAGAAGGAACTTATCCTCCTTCTTGCCGAGAATCTTAGCTACTTCAAGCACCCTGTTCAAGGTGAAATAGGTATAGGCCGTACTTTCTTCCGGATGGGGAGAAGCAAAATCATACCATTTGAAGGAACAGATGTCATTGGGCTCTGCCCATTCTCCATAGGACTGGCCACAGTTTACGGCATACTTTCTGTTCTTATGACTCAGATGCATGGGTTTGGCATAGACGCCACCCCATTTTCCTGCTCTCTTCATCATAAAGGAAGCATATTTCAGCATTCCGTCATAATTGGCCTCAAGAATTCTCTCGTCTCCATATTTCTTATAGAAATACAACGGGATATAAACACCGGCACAGGCCCAGCCTACCGATCCGTTCATGACCCACATATACCAATCCTCATGGGCATATGGGGCAATATGAGGAAGTCTTCCATTGTTCCACTGCCTATCAAAGATGTCTTTGACATGTTTTCTTGCAAAAGACGCATAATCGACAAGGAAACTGGCCGTGTCAAAGAAGATTTGGCTATCTCCCATCCATCCCATCCTCTCCCTGGTCGGGCAGTCGGAAGGAATGTCCGTCGAATTGCTCTTCAAAGACCACATGGTGTTTTCAAAGAACTGATTCAGAAGAGGATTCGAACAATGGAATTCTCCACTACGTTCAAAATCCGAACATACGCTGATGGCTTGGATGTCTTCCCTCGTCAAAGCAACATCAGATACAACCTCTGCATATTGAAATCCACCATAGAAGAACTTTGGCGTATAGATGTTCTCTCCATCTTTGCAGATATAATCGATATCCTGCAAAGGAGATAGTTTACCTTTAAAAGTGCATTGAACGTTCTTTAATGTCAGCTCCCCTTTTTCGTCAAGCATTTCTCCAAGACGGATGTGGATTCTGTCTCCTGATTTGGCATTCACCTTGAAGGAAACATAACCGGATAGGTTTTGCGGAAACCGGAAGCTCGTCTTTCCCGTCTCTGTCCTGGTCATTTTGACAGAATGGAATCTTTCTCTTTCCCTGACAGGAACGTTGTTGGAGGCTGAAAGATGATAATGCCAATCCTGTACCTTTGCTTTGCCAGCATAGGTCGGCTCCATCCTTGCATCGACTCTTTCTCCGTCCTTCATATCAGCAAAACGTATTTCACCATCATCAGACCATGAGAAGGTCCCATCGCTAAAGATGATGGAACTGCTACCATCCTGATAAGACAGTTCAAGCTGTAAAATCAAGCCGGTCGTCTTTCCATAGGTATTGACTCTTCCCTTGGCCCCGGAACTTCCCCTGAAATATCCATCCGCCAGAAGAACAGTGATTTCATTCTTCCCTTCCAGGATCATATCCGTGACATCATAGGTCTGATACTGGATTCTCTTCCTGGGGTCGGTGAAACCTGGTGCAAAGATGTAGTCTCCGACTTTCTTCTGATTGATGCTTGCCTCATATAGTCCGCACGCACTGATATAGAGTCTTGCCTTTTTTATCTCCTTGGCTTCAAATTCCTTTCTGAAGCAATCGACAGGGTAACGGCAGTTCTTTCTTGGATGGTAATCTCCCGATATCCATTTTCCCTTCCAGTCGGAAGGATTCAGAAGTCCCATTTCAAAGAAACCCTTTTCGGTTGCTTCTTCCGCCTTGTCTTCTTCATCAAACAAAGTGACTTGATACTCGATTCTATCCCTGGAATGAAGTATTTCCGGATAATCAAAATGCATGCTTGAAGAGATGACTTTTCCGGTATCCAGAACGACTTTTCCATCCATGGAGAAGACTATCTGGAAGGCAGTTTGCTTTTTTCCACCTTGGCAGTTCCAGAAAATCCTTGGATGGGGGATGTCTATGCCAAAAGGATTTTTCAGGTACTCCGTCCTTAATCTTGTTGCAATCATTTTCTTTCCGAGTAGGAGGCGAGTTCTGCCTGCATCTTGTGATAGACTCTCTCTCCTTCCTTTTCCTCTTTCTCCCAGAGTCTTTCTGCTTTTTCTTTCTTCAAAACCATTTTTTCTTCTTTTTTCTCCTTCTCTTCCTGACTCATCCTGCTTAAGCGGGCATTGTTCTTTTCTTCTTCCTTTTGCTTCTTTTCTTCTATCTTTCTTTCTGAAGCATCTTTCTTCTCTTCCTCTTTCTGTTTTCTTTGACGGATGACGGCAAAATGCTTCTGAAGTTCATCTTCATAGGAAAGTCCCTTCTTTTCACATCTTTCCTTCAATTCTTTCGCAAAGGCTGTTTCAGCCTCTTCATCCATCTTTTCCTGTTCTCGTCTTACACGCTCCTGGCTAGGAACATAGGCTTCGCCTCTTGCAAGACAGGCTTCTTTTTCTCTGTTTATGATGACTTCCTGTTTTCTCTGAATCGTCTTTTCGACATTGACGAAAGACAGCATGATGGCAAAAAGGACACCGGCAAAGACTTCGATTCCGACAAAGAACCAGGTGAAAAGATTGTTGACACTATCGGGCTGATTGTAGATGACAGAGAAGGTTCCATCGATATTGTTCATGATCTTCTGAATGGCTGGTGTCATCTCAGGTGCGGCAGACAATGTCTGAGGTGCGATGTATCCCGCGGCAGAAAGACCGCCGTTGAAGATGCCGGTGACGATACCGGCTGCAGCTGTCGTGATGACGGAATAGATAGACATCGCTACACCATCACAGCGGAAACCATTCTTCCATTCAAGATGGTCAAGGATATCGGCAAACAGAGCCATGAAGACATAGGCACAGGGCAATCCGCCGATGTTCTTGATGAACTGACCTATCAAGACGATGATGATGTTCCTTGGAAAAAAAAGGCAGATCAAGGAACCTAAGGCATAGACAAGGAAACCATAAGCCGTAATGTTCTTCTTTCCGATTTTCTTTGCCAAAGGCCAGACGGCAAAGATACCGATTCCCATCGGAATACCACCGAGGATCGAGACGAGCATCTGGGTGATGCCATCCGAATACGTTCCTAAGACATAGTTGCAATAATAAGGAAGAGACATGTTCTTCAGGGAACTAGCCAATGTATACAATAAAAAGTAACCGAAAAGGAGAAGCATATACTTATCGCTTAAGACCGCCCTGACCTGCAGAAGGAAAGGAACCTTCTTTTCTTTTTCTACATCTGCCGTTTCCAACGTGACTCTTTCCTTGGTGAAATAGTATTCAAGAAGCGTCAGTGGAAGACTGATGCAGGCTAATATTCCCATGCAGAGAAGCCACAATCCACGGCTTGTACCAAGTCCTGGGATGATGAACATCGGAAAGACCAGTGCGACAACGATGCCACTCATCATGATGGAGGAAATGTTGTTGAAGACGGCAAGTCCACCTCTTTGAGTGATATTTCTCGTCGAGAGGGGAACCATCAGGTTGTGGCTCATACAGTAAATCGTAAATGAAATGGAATAATAGAAGTTATAGCTGAGCATGACAAAGATGATGGTGAGCAATTCATTGCCGCTGTTAGGTATCAAGAAAAGGAGCAGACCGGATATGGTGACAAGGGGAGCAGCGACAAGAAGCCATGGCCTTGCCTTTCCCTGAGCCGTTTTCGTCCGGTCGATAAGATATCCCATCAGGACATTGGTGATAGCATCCAGGATTTTGGAGATGATCGGGAAGATGACCAAGAACAATCCTCCCCAGAGGTTTCCCAACCCTAGAACATCCGTATAGTAGACATTCAGATAGGTTGCCATGACGGCATTGAAGAGAAGTGCTCCGCAAGGACCGACAAGATACCCTAGCCACTTCTCCTTTCCGCTGACATTTTCAGAACGTATTCTGCTTTGGAAGATTCTTCCACTCAGTTTCTTTGTCCCTGTCATTTCTTTTTCTCTCCGTTCTCAGGCAGCTCAGGTGCCTTGATCTTGCTTAAAAAATCCTTCACGCCTCGTATCAGATGACCGTTTGCCATATCCATAAAGGCCAAAGCAAAATTGTACGGGAAGCTGTCAGAAGCTGACATACTCATCGTGATGAGCGAATTGCTATCCAGGATTCTTCTTAAGAACAACGCTCCTTTGAGCATGTTCTCCTTTTCAGGGGAATCCTCCATCCTGAGGGCTTTCTTTCTTTGTTTCTTTGCGACCCCTAAGACGGCACTATATAGAAAACGGCCCATGAAGGATGATTCCTTCAGATAGCTGAACCGGCTTTCCAAGGTGATCGGAGTATGTTTTTTCTTTTCCGGTATCGCCAGGCCAGACATTTCCTTAAAGACATCATCCGTGATTTCATCGATGTTCAAACCGGTATAGATTTCATTCACATGCTTTGAATAAGGAAGCGTGAATGCGGCACCTTCCACATGTATTTTTTCGGAAAAAATCGGTGTCCTGCAATCCTTGCAGACTTCCAACAGATAATCGCCGGGAATAAAGACAAATCTATTTTGGCTGACGTCATAATACCTAAGATCCGCTTTTTTGATTTTGATGCCGACCCGTTTCTTCTCCTTGCTCTTCAAGAATACCTTTTCGAATCCTTTCAGTTCCCGGGTAGGATGGAAAAGAGGATTTTCCAAAGCATTCAGATAGACTTCGATAACTTCGCTCCCATCCTTTTCTCCGTCGTTGGTGACATCCAAAGAGAGAATATAATAGGAACCGACATCATCTAACCGCATGGCCGAATACGAAAAGCTCGTATAACTCAGTCCATATCCGAAAGGATAACGGACTTTTTTACCAGCAGAAAGATAATAACGATAGCCGACATAGATGCTTTCCTTGTAGACCTCCGTCTCCGATTTGGAGAAGCTGTCGTGGAAGGGAACATCCTGATAGGACATTGGATAAGTCTCGGCAAGTCTTCCGCTGGGGTTGGCTTCCCCTAGAAGCAGACGGCATGTGGCTTCCCCGACACACTGGCCCGGAAGATACATGTCCAATATAGAATCTACATGGTCAGCAAAGGGAAGTTCCACCGGCGAGCCTCCGAATAAAATGACGCAGACTTTCTTTCCTGCTTTCAAAAGAAAATCAACCAAGGCAAGCTGATTCTTGGGAAGAGACATGTCTTGTCTATCTGCTCCTTCGCTTTCGACATAGTCAGTCAGGCCTAAAAAAACCAGGCAGGCTTCATAATCCTTTGACAAAGCCATAGCTTCTTTTAAAACATCTTCGCTTACTTCAGTTTCTCTTTCAAGGTAACCTTTTGCATAGGCATATTTGATGTCATGGCTTTCGAAGGCATCTCGTGGTGTAATGAGACTTGTCGGCTGAATCATCGAACTTCCGGCACCCTGATATCTCGGTTTTTCAAAGAATTCGCCAAAGACGGCATATTTCTTTTCTTTGTCAAGAGGAAGCAAAGAATCATTCTTCAGAAGTACGGCACTGTCCAAGGCTACATCAAGGGCCACATCGGCATTTGCCTTGAAGTCCACCTCTTCTTTCTTGTCTCCGGCATGTTTTTCTACAAGATTCAGGACATTGACACACGCCCTGTCAAGGTCTTCCATCGAAAGGCTGGCATCCTTGATGGAGTCGGCGATCATCTTTCGGCAGATTGGCGTATCTCCTGGCATCTCCAGGTCCAAAGAAGCCTGAAGCATCTTTTTTCTGTCATGGCTTGCACCCCAATCAGTCATCACAAGTCCGTCAAAATGCCATTCCTTCCTCAGCACATCATCAAGAAGCCATGAATTCTCAGAAGCATAGGTGCCGTTGATTTTGTTATAAGAACACATCACGGCATCGAGATAGCCTTCCTTGACAACCATCTCAAATGGTTTGAGATAGATTTCCCTCATGGCCCTCATATCGGAAATGCTATCACCCAGGAAACGATAATTTTCTTGATTGTTCAAGGCAAAATGCTTCAGACAGGCACTTTTCCCTTCCTTTTGAATACCTCTTACTTCAGCTGACGCAAACCTGCCGGAAAGAAGAGGATCTTCAGAGAAATACTCAAAATTCCTGCCTCCAAGAGGATTCCTCTTGATATTGCATCCAGGTCCAAGGACGACATCGATCCCATAGTGCTTCGCCTCTTTGGCAATCGCCTTGCCGATTTTCTCGCTGTTAGCGGGATTCCAGCTCGAAGCGACTGTCGCGGCCGTCGGGAAACAGGTTGAAGCAGCACTTGGATTGACACCGTTGTCACCTTTTTCCTGCTGGACACGAAGCCCATGCGGCCCATCCGACATCCTTAAAGAAGGAATATCCAGTCTTCTGATTTCATTCGTATACATGAAATTATGTCCGGATACCAAGGCTATTTTTTCTTCCAATGTGAGTTTTTTGATGACTTCTTCCGTATCTTCCATGCACACCACCTCCAAGTTAATGTCAGTTTAACATAATTGTATGGGGTTACATTTGCAAAATTGTATGTTTTCGATTAAAATTGTATGTATATGGATAACATCGACATTGAATACCTAGCGGCAAACATTGCTGACTTATGCGGTATTCCCATCCGCATCTATAAAGAAAACTGCCTTTGTTTCTTTCATTCAAACCTGAAATTTGCCAAAGACCCAATCCTTCCATACGAAAAGGAAATCCTTGCGGTTCAGGATCATGTAGGATATTACATCTGCCGTGATTTTTCATATTATGGCATCGTGACGCATTTGGATAAAAAGATCATACTTGGTCCAAGCAGATCATCCGCTTTCCAAAATCAGGATGCCTGCCAGATGGCTTTTGATTTGAATCTTAAGAAAGAGGAAATCGAGGATTTCGTCTCTTCGCTGAAATGCATCATCCCCATGCCACTGGAAAGCATCCTCGAATCCTTGTGCTCGCTCAACTATATCCTGAACGGGGAGAAACTGACTTTGGATAATGTCGCTTTTTCCCAAAAGGAGAAAAAAGAGCTCCAGGAACAGCGTGAAAAGAAAAAGACCGAAGATGTATTCGATGACATTATCAGCGAACAACCGATTCACAATACGTTGGCCGTTGAAAACACCTTATGCCATTTTGTCGAAAAAGGTGACGTTTCTGCTTTGGACGAATGGCTGAGCAAGACTGGGAGTGTCCGAGGAGGGACACTGGCCAAGGAAGAGCTCCGGCATGTCAAAAACACCTTCATCGTCACAATCACCCTGATTTCCAGAGCGGCCATCAAAGGAGGCATGGACGTCAACGATGCACTGCAGCTTTCAGACAGCTATATTCAGGAAATGGAGCTTCTTCATGACATGAAGAAGATCATGAGCCTGCATTATTTCATGGTCAAGGATTACACCAGCCAGGTGGCAAAGCTGAAAGGCAACGAGGATTCAAAACTTGTCAAGGATGTAAGGAACTACATCCGTCATCATATGTCCGAGCCTCTCGACATGCAGAAGCTTGCCGACTATCTCTTCTTTTCCCGAACCTATCTTGCCAATAAATTCAAGAAAGAAACCGGCGAGACTTTGACTGACTTTATTCTCAAGGAGAAAACGGAAGAAGGAAAAAGACTGCTCCGCTACAGCAGCAAAACAGTCTCCATGATATCCATATATCTCGGTTTTTCCAGTCAAAGTCATTTTGCAAACGTCTTTAAAAAGTATGTTGGCATCTCGCCCTTGGATTATCGCAGGAAGCATGAAGCTAACTGAAGAAAAAGACATTTACGAAGACATTGTTTTAAATATTTACAAATAAGTAGAAGTGCAGCTACATAATGGCAATATATTGTTATTGAGCTGAATTCTTATGTGAAACATCTCAAGCCAAGCTGAAAAAATGTCTATTTTTTCTTCTTTTCGGCGGCCCTCTTGTAGTTGATGATGGCCATTTCATTCTCTGTGATGACCTTGACGCCGTTTTCTTCCGCCCATTTGACACAGCCTTTG
>JAJVUU010000031.1 GCA_021621525.1 Caryophanales bacterium | reverse complement strand
TCTTCAATGATTTCGTCGTAGACGTGTTCCAATGGATTGGAAGACAAAAGAAAAACGATGACTGAAGCGTCATCGTTTCCTTTGACTTCTATCTCCAAATCGGAAACGAAAGTCCTTTGGTACATTATTTGACGTCTCCGGAACTGGTTTGGGCGGAAGCGACATTTTCAGCGATTTTATCAAGTTCCTTGTTCGGATTGTCAAGATGACTTGAGTCATCATGGTCATTCTTGTAGGACAGTTTGAGGAAGATAGGAGTGATGAAGGAGGAGATGAGAATCAGAAGAAGGCAGAACATCATAATCTTGCTATCGACAAGTCCGCAGTCGACACCTTTCTGTGCACAGACGATGAGGACTTCGGCTCTAGCCATCATGCCAAAGCCTAATTTGATGGCATCGTGGAACTTGAATTTGAAGAGCATACCGGCACCTGTGCATCCGATGATTTTTCCGATGATGCCTATGACGACCCAAAGAAGTCCGAAGATCAGGAATTGGATGAAGGCAGGATCCGAGAAATCAAAATTGGCTTGATAGAGAGACATGGCGATGGAGCCGAAGAAGATAGGACCGAAGAGATAATTGCATGTGGTTTCGGCTCTGTGGTCGATATAGCCATGTGCGACGGTGCTTGAAAGAATCAAACCAATCAGATAGGCTCCCGTGATATCGGCGATGTTGAAGTACTCGGAAACATAGGACCAGATGAGGCAAAGAGCCAAGGAGATGATGACGATACGGATGTGGTGCGGATATCGGCTCCCCAAGAAGTTGAACAGCTTTCTGATGAAGTATCCGGCACCGATGGTGATACCGAAGTATAACACCATATATAAGATGATAAAGAGAATTTTCAAAAAGGCATTGCTGGACTGACCCATGGCATTCAAAGTCAATGTTGCCAGGTCATTTCCGGTCGTCGAACTGCCACTGAGGGAGATGACGAGAGAAAGGACAATGATGCCAAGGACATCATCGATGATGGCGGCGGAGACGAGACAATTTCCTACCTTGCTATCCAATTTGCCAAGTTCCTTCAGGGTTGCTACGGTGACGGAGACACTAGTTGCGGTCAAAATAACACCATAGAACAACTCTCTATAGATGTTGATATCATTTCCGGCGACTTTGTCGAAGATGAATGCCATCAGGAAGCATAACAGCATCGGAGTGATGACACCGAAGGTGGCGACGGCAAAGGCGGCAGGTCCGACCTTCTTCACTTTCTTGATATCAGTTTCGATACCGGCGGAGAACATGATGAGGATGACACCGATCTTGGCAAAGAATTCGATGCCGTTATGTGTATAATCGGTCAGAATCTGCTGTCCTGGAATCAGATAGATGAGTCCGACGACAAGGCCTGCGACCAAGTATCCGATGACCTGGGGAACCTTCAGTTTTCCTAGCAGAAGAGAGAAAACCTTGCTCAACAGCAAAAGAAGACCAAGCGGGAGAAGAATCTTATAAGCTTCCGGACTTGTGTCCTGTGGGATAGAAATTAAAGAAATCATATTACGCCTCCGAATTTCTTTGGTCATTATATGACAATGGATTGATACGGGATGACTGAAACCCCTTTCGACTTTTTATTTTCTTTTCACATTTCTCTAGTAGGGTAAAAATAGGATATATAATATAGGTAGAAGGAGATTTATTGAACGAAATGAAACAGGAATATCATGATTATATGGTCCGTGCCATGGCAGCTGACGAACAGATCCGTGCCTTTGCCGTGACAAGCCGCGACCTTGTCGAATATGCCAAGAACATTCATCATCTTTCCCATCTTGCCAGTGCAGCCTTGGGCAGGCTTATGTCTGCCGGTCTCATGATGGGAGACATGCTCAAAAGCAAGGAAGATCTTCTTACCATCCAGATGATGGGGGATGGTCCTTTGAAACACCTCCTTGTGACGGCAGACTACCAGGGAAGAGTCAAGGGTTATGTTTCTGTTCCATCGGCAGAGCTTCCCCTTCGTGAAGATGGTCATCTGGATATCGGAAGAGGGATTGGAAAGGGAGACCTTACCGTCATCCGTGATTTCCATATGAAGGAACCCTATTCATCGACAATACCGCTTCATAGTGGCGAGATTGCCGACGATCTGACTTATTATTTTGCTCAGTCTGAACAGACTCCTTCAAGCGTCGGCTTGGGGGTGTTGGTCAATCCTGACGGCACCATCAACTGTGCCGGCGGATTCATCGTCCAGCTCATGCCATTTACCAAGGATGAAGTCATCAACAAACTTCAGGACAATCTCAGCCATTTTGCTTCTGTCACGGATGTGCTCAAACAGGGCAGGACACCTGAGGAACTGCTTAAGGAAGTCCTCGATGGATTTGATGTTCAGTTCACCGGTCATAAGGATGTCATGTTTTATTGTGGATGCCAGGAGAGAAAGGATTCCATCATCGCCACTCTTGGAAAAGAGGAACTGGATTCCTTGATTGCTGAAAACAAGGATGTTGAAACCACCTGTGCATTCTGTGAGAAGAAATACAGGTTCACCATCGATGAACTGAAGAAAATCAGGGATTCTCTGCAAACCAAGTAGGGAAAATATCTCATTTCCCAAAATCAAATATTTTTCATTTTTGGGAAATGACTATCAAATCATCAGAGTGGAGATTGTCATCATTTGATAGAGAAGCGGCTTGGATGGATAGCAGAAAGAAGATATAGACTTTCTTAACTGTCTATTGATTTTTATTTTTTTATCTCCATCTCTTTCAGTCTGGCTGACTATCTTTTCTTCGCATCGAAAAACACCCAAAATCTCATCATAATCAAATGATGTATATAATCGAATGTTGTCTTTGTCATCAATGCGGTATTCTTTGCTGATGATGTTCTGCCGGAGTGCCAGGCTGTCTTTGACAAGGACCTCATCCCAGAAATGATTTTCCTTGCTGACGGTTCTTTCTTTGTTCTTCGGCAGATAATCTATCTCAGAAACCACCTTTATTGGATTATCTTTTAGTTGATTTTTCAAGGTAGGGCAGTTCCCAAACAGGGTGGCTAGACAGACAGCCAAGGTCCATGAGAGGATGCGCCTGCCTTTTTTCTGTCTGGACAAGTATCTTCCGTGATATACCCGATTCTTCCGTTTGGCTTTGGTGTTCATTATTTGCTGGGCTTGGATTTCTGGTGCAAAGCAGAAAAAGAGGAGACCTGAGATGCTTTTGACTGCGGACGTCAATCGTAGAAATCAAAAGGGGCTGTGAAATAATTCAACTTTCTGAAAAGAAGCCGAATTAGGGTTCACAGCCCTTTTTCAATGACGTTATTTTTTCCTTCTCTTGCTCTTCTCTTTCTTTGCCGCCACCTTTGCCTTCTCGTTCACACTGAGCTTCTTTTTCTTCTGCTTCCCGGTCACACATTTACGGAGCTTATGCGGTTTCTCCGGGTCAGTCCCTTCCGGTGCCTTCCAGAACTCAGGAAGCAGTCCTGTCTTATAATAGTCCAAAAGTTTTCTGATGTTCACTCCGATACACTGCAGTACGAGTTCCATCGCCACGTTCGCAAGGCCGGTTCTTCGGAACCTTTCGTATCCCATGTTCTCCTTCATGTTGCCGAATGCCCCCTCAACCTGGATGCTGCGGTTCACCCTGATCTCGATCCCGGAAACGGACAGGAGGTTTTCCTTGGCTTCCCTTGTGAATCCATGATAATCAACCGAAAACTCGATGGTCCTTGTCATACCTGTTTTCTTCTTCAGATTCCTTCTGCAGAAGTCCCTGTACGGACACCCTCTTACGCACTTGACCGTATAGAACGAAGCCCCCTGTTTCTTCGGATGGGCGGACACGTTCCCGTCCGGCACTGCTTCTGCACCGGCAAGGCATCTCAGTTTCCCTTCCGCGTCCATGTCTAGAAGTGGTGACTTCCTGCCGTCGATTTCCTTTGCCCAGTTCGTATATTTCACATAGTTAGCGATGGAGTTTTCCTTCATGTAGCGGTAGTTATCCAACGATCCATAGCCGGCATCCGCACACACTTTCTTAGGATGTTTTCCGAACAATCCTTTTATTTTATCGAGGAATGGTCTGAATGTCCTGAAATCCGTCCTGTCCTGGCTGACCATGCATGAGACGATGAATCCGTGTGAGACGGCGAATTGGACGTTGTAGGCGGCATGGAAGTTGCTGCCGACACCGGAATAGTAGTCTTCCTTCATGCACATCGCAGTGGCATCCGGATCGGTCAGGTAATAGGAATTCCGCCCAGTTCCGCATATGGCTATGTCAAGATCATACTGCTGAAGCTTGGCACACATGCCGCTCAGCTTAAGGTACATGGAAACATCCTTCGGATGCCTGATCCCCTTTCCGGTAACCAGGTTGTCCGGATCATATCCGGCATCAACGAGCTTTTTCCTGAGAGGGAGAAGATATGACTTGAGGCGCTCTAGACCGTCGATGGTGGCGGCTCCGCTGTCGTAGGACGAAATGACGGTGTTGATCTTTCCGATCAGCTTTTCTCTCTTCCTGTCCGGTTTCCATCGGAACTTGTATTTGTTGGCATCCGCCTCGAATTTCGAGCCGTCGACATAGTGGGTGTCAAACAGGTCAAGGCTGGTTTCCTCGGCAATCCCATTGACGATCGTCGACATGATCCTATCGGCATTCTTGGCAAAGGTATCGTTCAGGAAGCTGCCTATGGTCCGGTAAGACGGATATGAACGGTCTGAGACATAGATGCATCTGACGTCATTTGCCATCGTTTCTTCCATTTCCCGCAGGGAATAGCGCCTCATGGAACAGCAGAGCAGTATCCCCGCGAAGAGATTCGTCTCGTCGAACTTTGGCCTTCCGGGTCCCGAACGGCTGCCATCAGTCGTCTGGACGAGCTCTCCTACGCCAATCCGCTGTAGGAAAACGAGAAAACGGTCCAGGACATCCATATCCTGTGGCGACTTTTCAAAACAGTATATGAAAATCGGAAGACGTGTGGTAAAATTAGGCATAGTAAAAACTCCTTTGTGGTAAAGGTATTTTTGCAAAAAGACCGGCATCAAGTCCATTTTGATGCCTTTTTTATTGTAACAAATATAAAGCCGGCTTCATACAAAAAGGGCTGTGAACCCTAATTCGGCTTCTTTTCAGAAAATCGAATTATTTCACAGCCCCATTTATGATTTCTTCTTCTCCTTGGCATGGATCCTAGCCTGTCTGACGCTTGGATAGCGTGAATGGGAACGTTGCTTCCAGTAGTCGTTGAGGTTTCTTTCGTATTTGCCGGTCCTGTCTTCATCCATCTGGTAGAACTTCTTTCCGACCATCTCCTCAGGCAGGTATTCCAGATATTCCTGAGTATCCCATTCCGTATAGGGATAGGCATCCTGAGGATTGACGTTTGCCCTTGTCAGTCTCAGGTAATCTCTTACCCGGAGCGGTTTGTCATCGATGATGGCACTTGCCTCTTCGATGGCTGTGGCAGCGGATTTGGACTTCGGTGACAAAGTCAGGTCAAGGACGGTGAAGCTCAAGGGAAGGGATGCTTCCGGAAGACCGACTTCCCTGGCAACCTGGCATGCATGATAGCAGCGGTCGACGGCAGCAGGATTGGCAAGTCCGATATCCTCGTAAGCAGTGATGGTAAGCCTTCTGATGATGCCTTCCAGGTCACCGGACTTCAAAAGCTTGGCAAGATAATAGATGGCTGCATCAGGCTGGCTTCCACGGATGGATTTCTGAAAGGCGGAGACAGTGTCATAATGTTCGTCGTCATCCTTGTCGCTGAGGTAGTTGGGCATGCTGGCGATTTCCTTGGTATCCTCTAGGTTGATGAGATGGCCGGAGGAATAGCTTAAGGCAACGGCTTCAAGCTGATTGTATGCAAAGCGCATGTCTCCTGCTGAAATCCGGGCAAGGTAATGCAAGGCTTCTTCATCAAACTGTTTCTTTCCGTCTAACCCTTTGGGACTTGTCGTAGCACGCTTCAGACCGGTGAAGACATCCTCTTGACTGAGGGAAGATGTCTCCAAGAGCCTGCAACGGGAACGGATGGCAGGATTCAAGGATATCAGCGGATTAGCCGTCGTGCAGCCGATAAGATAGAAGTCTCCATTTTCCAGATGTGGAAGAAGGATATCCTGCTTACCCTTGTCCATGCGATGGATTTCATCGATGATGACAATGCTTGGAGCAAAGCGCATGGCTTCTTCAAAAGACTGTTCCATCTTGGCTTTGTTGTCAAGGACGGCATTCAAGGAAATCGAATTGATACCATAGGTCTTGGCAAAAGCTCTGGCGATGGTGGTCTTTCCTGTTCCCGGAGGACCATAGAAAACCATGCTCAAGAGAGAACCGGAATCGATGAGCCTGGCAAGAAAGGCCTTGATCTTTTCCTGCCCGAGAACTTCGTCAAGCGTCTCAGGACGCATTCTGAAAGCGAGCGGTTTATCGATCATCGTAATCCTTCCTGAGTATGTTGATGATTTCCACAAAGAGGCGTTTGAAATCATCGCCGGATTTCTTGGCGGTTTTTATGACATCTTCGTCGGATAGCTTTTCCTTGCTGATGCCGGCTGCATAGTTGGTGATCAAGGATACCCCGACGGTCTTGATGGACATATGGTTGCTGACGATGGCTTCGATGGCTGTTGACATACCGGCAGCCGACGCACCCATCTGTATTGCCATTTGGATTTCGGCCTTTGTTTCAAATTGCGGACCGGGGAACTGAAGATAGACTCCTTTCTTCACAGGAAGAGACATCTCCATTCCTTTCTGATAGATTTCTTTTGTGAGCTTTTCGTTGTATACATCGCTCATATCTGGAAATCTCGTTCCGAATTCTTCTATGTTTTCACCTTGAAGCGGTGAAGGAACAAAGGTAGAAATATGGTCTTCGATCACCATCAAATCCCCAGGATGGAAGTCTTTTCCCATACCTCCTGCTGCATTGGTAAGAAGAAGATATTGAATTCCAAGAAGACCCATCAGACGAATCGGGACTGTACATTCCTCACTTGAATATCCTTCATAGAAGTGTAGTCTTCCCTGCATGAAGACACATGGGATGTGATTAAGCCAGCCAAAGACGAACTGTCCTTTATGAGAACCATTGGTGCTTGTCTTCATTCCCGGTATATCCTTATAGGGGATGGTTGCTATGATATCCACATCATCCAAAAGACCATCCAGTCCGCTTCCCAGGGTTGCACCGATGAGTGGTTTGAAGTCTGTCTTCTGACGGATTGCTTGGACCATGTCCATATAATCTTGGTAGGTATAGTGCATGTTGTCTGCCTTTCTTTCTATTATTTTAGCAAAAAAGGAAACACTGGGATAGGTCCGTTTCAAAAGAA
This sequence comes from Caryophanales bacterium, assembly GCA_021621525.1. Lineage (GTDB taxonomy): Bacteria > Bacillota_I > Bacilli_A > RFN20 > CAG-288 > Enterosoma. Next base: position 13,636 of record JAJVUU010000031.1, on the reverse strand, counting down.
TGGTTTCTTCAGTTTTTGATTTCTTTCTTCGTCTTTGGTTTCTTGGAGAAGAAATAAGCATAGATATCGGGCAACAGGTATGCCAGCAAAGGTAGGAAGTCGTATTGGTTCATCCTCTGCCAACGGATGGGCTGCAACATGGAATCGAAATAGTCGTTGGCAGGCTGCTTGGAATAATAGTAGTATCCTTCCTGCTTCATGTCTCCATATTGGTTTATCATGAAATTGTAGTTTCCGAGTCTTAGGAACAAGGTGGAGCGTAGAAGATAGAAGAGAGCCAACACCAAAGTGATGCTGATAAAGTAGAAAAAATAGCTTGTATGACCATTTTGGCAATATTGCCTGTTTATATGAGAAAGTGATTGATTTCATCCAGGATTCCCAAAAGAGTTTCATGGAAGAATACTATGACGTCAAACATCATGACATCAAAGAATTCATCACTTGTTTCCTGGATTATCTGACGGCCTATAACAAGATCAAGGAAGACCATGGTTTTTCTATGGTATCCTCCTTGTTTGTAAAATACCTGTTCATCAATAAGGAAGATGAGGAAAGAATCTATCAGATGTGTTTTTTTCTGCGGTGGTGTCATACGTCTTCTGGATGAATTCTTCATCTACCATAAGACGGACAGGGTAAGATTGACTTCGGAAATCGTCATGTTTTATAAAAAACTTATTTTGGATTGAAATCCATAGGTGGCCATTTATAATATTGGCATGCGAATTTTAATCCAAGAATGCCTGAAAGGCAGTGTCAGTATCGATGGTGAAGTGGTAGGTAGCATTCAGGATGGCGAAGTCATCTTCGTCGGCTTTACTCAAGACGACGATGAAAAGATTGCCGACAGAATGCTGGAGAAGATGCTTAAGTTACGTATCTTCAAAGACGAGTCGGGAAAGACGAATCTGAATCTTGAGCAGCATGGCGGAAGAATACTCTGTATCTCTCAGTTCACCCTGTATGCCGATCTGAGTCAGGGAAATCGGCCGAGCTTTGTAAACGCCCTTGGTGGGAAATTATCAGAGCCGCTTTATGATTATTTCTGCAAAAAGTTGCTTGAAAGGATGCCTGATACGCAGTTCGGTAGGTTCGGAGCGGATATGAAGGTATCGCTTGTCAATGATGGACCTTTTACCATCTTATTGGATTCGAAGGAGATTTTTAGATGAACGGTAAGAAAGTTCTTTTAGGCCTTTCCGGTGGAGTCGATAGTGCAGTCTCTGCCTATCTTCTCAAAAAGCAGGGATATGATGTCACTTGCTGCTTCATGAGGAACTGGGATAGTATCACCAACAACGATATCTTGGGAAACCCGACTCTCTCGGGAAGCAAATGTTCCCAGGAATTCGACTATGATGATGCAGTCGAGACAGCTTTTGATTTGGATTTGCCTATCATCCGCAAGGATTTCATCGATGAATATTGGAAGGAAGTGTTTCAACAGTTTTTGGAGACCTACGAAAAAGGATATACTCCCGATCCGGATGTCTTCTGCAACAAATATATCAAGTTCGGTCATTTCTATGACTTTGCCAAGTCCATGGGATTCGATACCATCGCCATGGGTCATTATGCGATGAGGATCGACGAGGATTTTGAGTCTCATCTCTATAAGGCATTTGACAAGAACAAGGATCAATCCTATTTCTTGGGGCAGATCAGTGGTGAACAGCTTTCCCATTGTCTGTTCCCTCTTGCCAATTTCACCAAACCCCAGGTGAGGAAGATGGCTGAGGACAATCATCTTTCTGCTGTCATGCATAAGAAGGATTCTACCGGTGTATGCTTTATCGGAGAAAGAAACTTCAAACAGTTCTTGAACAATTATCTTCCCAGCAAGCCGGGTGATATCGTCGATATCACCAATTCTCAGGTGCTTAAGAAGCATGACGGTGTTCTTTACTATACCGTAGGCCAGCACCGTGGACTGAACATCGGTGGCATCAAGGGTAGGAGCATGGATCCTTATTTCGTGGTCGGAAAGGATGTCTCCAAGAATATCCTCTATGTCGCCCAGGAAGAAGGAAACAGCTATCGGAAATCCTATCGCTGTCTTCTATCTCATTTCAATTGGATTGGAGATGACATTCCTTTGGAAACGTTTGACTGCAACTGTAAATTCCGATATCGTGGAAAGGATATGCCGGTCAAGCTTTCTGTTCAGCCGGACTTGGAATCTGCCTATCTTGATTATGATGGATATGATTATGTTGCCAAAGGACAGATTGCCGTTCTGTATCTGGGTGAAAGATGTCTCGGAAGTGGTATCATCGAAGAGACTTTCGATGAAAAACTTGTCAAAATCCCGTATTGATTGTTGCATAATCGACGTCGTTATTGTAGAATATCCAACGGCTTATTATAGAAACGAGGTGAGTTACTTTGCCGAAGACAACTGTCAGAGATGGTGAAACTTTAGACATCGCTATGAAGAGATTCAAGCGTATGGTCAACAAAGCCGGTACCATCCAGGACTACAGAAAGCATGACTTCTTCCTTAAGAAGGGTCTCAAGAGAAAGCTGAAGTCCGAAAACGCAAGACGTAAACATTAGTTTACCTTGAAGGGAGAAGAGATTCTCCCTTTTTTGCTGTCTTTTTCTTTATAAGTTTGTTTTCCTTTTTTGTCATACAGAGAGTAAAATATTGCAGACATGAAATCACTCAAAGACCTCTTGATTCTAGGACCGGGTCCTTCTTCAAGCCATACCATCGGTCCATATCGCATCTCTTTACGCTTCATTTCGGAAATCGCAAAAGAAAAGGTTTCCAGGATAGAAGTCACTCTTTATGGTTCTCTTGCCTTGACCGGCAAAGGCCATTTCACCGATAAAATCATATGCAATGCCTTCAAGGACTATCCCTGCCAGGTCTTCTTTGACAACACCCTGGATGGTCTGTCTCATCCCAACACCATGGAATGCAAAGCCTACTTATCTGATGGAAGGGTGATAGACAAGAAATATCATTCCATCGGCGGAGGTGCCTATGAGGAAGAAGGCCATCCCTGCATCGGAAAGGATGTCTATCCCTTCCATACGTTTGATGGACTCAAGGAATATATGAAGAAGGAGAATCTTCAGGATATCTATATGGTCATCCATCACTTTGATGACGAAGATTGCTTTTCCTATGCCAAGAAGATGTTGTCTCATTCCTTTATGACAATCTCCGAATCTTTGAAGAAGGAAGGCATTCTTCCAGGCCCGTTAAAGCTCAAGCGTGTGGCCAAAGAGGTCTTTTTGCGAGCCAAGCAGACTCTGGATTCGACGGACAGAAGACTTCTCTTCCTTACTTCCTATGCCTATGCGACAAGCGAGGCGAATGCCAACAATGAACTGATTGTGACTGCCCCTACCTGTGGAGCAGCAGGCGTCGTCCCTGCCTGCCTTTACTATGAATGGAAGAATCATCACCATAACATGGATGAACTGACAAGGGCTTATCTTGTCGGAGCACTGGTCTGTGACTTCATCAAGGAAAATGCCGCGGTTGCAGGAGCCTTGCTCGGCTGTCAGTCGGAAATTGGTTCAGCAGCCAGCTTTGCCAGTGCATCCCTGGCTTACCTCAACCATCTATCCTTGTATCAGATTGAATATGCAGCTGAAGTTGCCATGGAACATTTCCTTGGTCTTACCTGTGATCCCGTCGATGGGTATGTCCAGATTCCCTGCATCGAAAGAAACGGCATAGCTTCCATCCATGCCTATTCGAGCTATCTTTATGCAAAGGACATCGCCTGCTTCAGGAAGAACAAAGTGTCTTTCGACAATGTCGTTCTTGCCATGAAGGAAACCGGAAGCGAGCTCCCTTCCGACTTGAAGGAAACAAGCCTTGGCGGTCTTGCCAAGATATTATGCTGAACTCAACAACTTATCTTTTTTAAGCATCGAGAAGTGACATTTATATGCCATTCTTTGAGGGGAGCCTGTTTTGAGAATACCAAATCATGAAAATCAAAAACGATTTCTGTTTTGCTGGAATTCGTTGATCAATAATTTCATTGACTGGCAATAAATGATATTTTTCAAGCATCTTTTGACAGATATAGATAACTTTTTCAAACGAGTCTTTTGGGCATCGGCATAATTGGTCTGATGAAGTTATAATCATAACATCTGTTTTTTATGGCTGATTTTACGTTTTTCAATGTAATTCTACGTCTCTTTTCCGTGCTGGTTTTCAAAAATGGTGTTTTTGACGAAAACTATCTGATTATACATGAAGAAGACAAGCCTTCGTAGTCTTGTTTGTATGTCATGTCGAAAACAGCCAGGCCCGAAAGCCTGGCTATCTCATCAGAAGTCAATCTGAGAATTTTCAAAGGAGATGTTGCCAATCTCCGCTGTCCTAAAATTTAAGGCCATACGCTGCCTGTCGGTGACTTTGCCATTGTAGGTGACTTCGAATAGGAGACCGCCGCCGCTCGCATAGACCTCCTTGTAGCTGGAGATGAAGCTTGTTGCGATGCTTGAGTTCTTGACTGCGGATACATAAGCATTCGGCTTCTTTTCAAAGGTCATGAGGCTGACAAGCTCATCCTTGGAGAAAGGCTTCTTGCCTAAGCTCTTGACGACTTCCTCTAGGTAGCTTCTGGTTCTGACCTTCATCTTTTCACGTGCTTCTGTTCTTCCGATGCTCTTCTTTTCCGTGCCGTCGTCATAGATGACGCTTTCCGTATCGGAATAACCGCTTAAGTCGATGCTGGCGAAGAGGGAATCCCAGTCTCTTCCTGAAGAACCCGAGCGGAATTCCGTCTGTGAGATGGTGGGAAGAGGTTCGAGCTTCTCACCTTTCGAACCGATGGAATAGGTCGGAACGGTGACGTCAAATTCGACAGGTGCCTTGTCCGTGAATTTCGCATCCTTGATCACGGCTTTTCCTGGATCAAGTTCCTTTCTCACATAGTCGATGTTGAGAGTGGCTTTGATGTTAGGTTTTTCCTGGCATCCGAGGGTGAAGTTGATGGTTCTTCCGAAGGGCTTCAGGCAGGTCAGGCTGAGTTCCTTGGTCTCCAGATTGTTGACGTAAGTGACATAAGTCTGAGGATCTTCTCCTTCACCCCATGTCGGACTTTCATAGCTGCTTTTCTGCGTCGTACTCCAGACAAGGCTTTCATAAAGCGTATAGTCTTCGGCTTCCTTCGGAGAAATGACATAGTTGACTGTCGTGGTGGATGTTCCGTTGGCATTGAGTGTGGTTCTTCTGTTGGTCAGTTCGATTCCACTCACGCCTTCCAATTCGACTTCTCCGACATCCTGCTGATTCTTCTTCTGCAGCTGGAGAAGACTTGCAGTCGTCACACAGCCAGCAAGAAGGAACATGGAGCAAGTAAGTACTCCGGTTTTCTTTTTTGAATTCATCTGTCTGAATTTCCTTTCTGAAAGGTAGATTGCGCCTTTCGTTAATGTATAGTCAAGGAAACGTCTAAAACATACGGATGAAATCAAAATAGTTTCAAATGCAATTACTGATATCAGCAGTACTATGCATTTTTAACCGATTTTTTACAAAAAATGCTGAATTTTGATATATTTTATTGATGTTTAAAAATAAGAAATCATTTTTTGTTTTCTGCAAAGCAATCAAAAAACGTCTGATTGAAAAGAACGTTCCCCTCTTGACAGCAAAAAAGCCTGCTCCCCTATAAGGGATAGGCAGGCTTGAAACGACTAATCGTTGAGAAGGGTGTGTATTTTCTCGGCCATGGCTTCCGGTGTGAAGCCATAGGATCTGATGACGTCCTTGGCAGGAGCGGATTCACCGAATTCGTCGATGCCGAAGACATGCTTTGCATATTTATAGAGGATATCGCTCTTGCCCATTTCAAGGAAGACTCTCTTGTCATAGTCTTTTCCCAGGATGGATTCCTGATATTCCTTGCTTTGTCTGTCGAAGATGTCGAAGGAAGGAAGGGAGACGACTCTGGTATCGATGCCATCACTGAGAAGCATGGATTGAATCTGGATGGCAAGGGAGACCTCGCTTCCTGTGGCAATCAGGACGAGTCTGGGATCATGCTGTTCCTTGCTGACGATATATCCTCCCTTCAGGGAACCCTGATAGGATGAACCGGGGTTGTTGACAAGGGCCTGTCTTGAAAGGATGATGGCAGTCGGACGGTCGATGCTCGAGAAAGCAATCTTGTAGGCTGCAGCGACTTCGATGGCATCGCTTGGCCTGATCACGGTCAGGTCCGGAATGGTGCGAAGCATCGTCAACTGCTCGATGGGCTGATGGGTCGGTCCGTCTTCACCGACGGCGATGGAATCATGGCTGAAGAGATAGATGGCCGGAATCTTTTCCATGGCTGCCATGCGGATGGCCGGTTTCATGTAGTCGGAGAAGACAAAGAAGGATCCGATATAAGTCCTGAGTCCTCCATGCAGCAGGATGCCGTTCTGGATACCCGTCATGGCAAACTCGCGGATACCGAAGTTGATGTTGCATCCGGCTCTGTTTTCCGGTGTGAAATCACTGAATTTCTTCACCTTCGTCTTGACGGAGCTGGCAACGTCGGCAGCGCCTCCGAAGAGATTCGGGACTTCATCAGCCACAAGGTTCAAGAAGGCATTGCTGGTATTTCTTGTCGCATCTTTGAATCCATCAGGATAATGCGGTGCACCATCAAAGAGATAGGTGGAAATATCATTGTTCTTCAGGCTTTCGAAAAGCTCGAAATCCTTGGGGTGGGCATTGGCATATTGCCGGATGTCTTCGTCATAGGCATCATGAGCCTTCTTTCCACGGACGACGAAGGTTTCCCTGAAAGCGAGATAGGCTTCCTCAGGTACTTCAAAGGCAGGGAAGGAGACACCGAGGCTCTCCTTGGTCTTGACGACTTCTTCAGGAGAGAAGGCTTTTCCGTGGCTTTCAGCCGAACCGGCAAGGCTGGATCCATATCCGATGACGGTATGGCAGATGATGATGGTCGGTTTCTCTTTTGCCGTCTTGGCAAGGAGAATGGCCTTGTCGATGGATTCGATGTCGTTTCCATTGGCGATTTCAAGGACGTTCCAATGGGCGGATTCGAATCTCTGCCGGATGTCTTCGTTGCTGGAATTGGATAAAGGTCCGTCCAATGTGCAGTCGTTTCTGTCATAGAGGAGGACCAGCTTGTTCAGCTTCTGAAGGCCGGCATAGGTGATGGCTTCCTGGGAGATACCTTCTTCCAGGCATCCATCTCCTGTAAGACAATACGTATAATGGTTGATAAGTCTGCTTCCCTCTGGATAGATGGCAGAAAGATGTGCTTCGGCCATTGCCATGCCGACGGCCTGGGAGATACCTTGGCCAAGAGGACCAGAGGTGGCATCGATGCCAGGCGTGTGGCCATACTCCGGATGACCGGGGGTCAGGCTTCCAAGCTGGCGGAACTGCCTGAGCTGTTCCATCGGAATCTTATAGCCGGCAAGGTGAAGGAGAGAATAGAGAAGAGCGGAACCATGTCCGGCAGACAGGACAAAACGGTCACGGTTCATCCATTTCGGATCGTCGATATCACTGATGAGATGTCTTGTAAACAACGTGTATAGGATAGGAGCTGCACTGAGACACATTCCCGGATGTCCGGAATTTGCTTTCGTGATGACGTCAAGCGAAAGTCCTCGAAGACTGGCTAAGGCAATCTTATCGTATTTCATGGGGTTCTCCTTTGAGTTCCCTCTATTGTATCATTTTATCTTGCTGTTTTTCATTCTTTTGAAAGGATACCGATTACAAAAAAGAAAAGCAGACAGCCGAAGCTGTCTGCATCTAGAATGTTTTCATTTTCCCTTATGTCAAGGTGGAAACCGCAACGGATCTTTGGGATTCCTATTCAAGATAGGCTTTCAACACCGGATCGGTATATGGGTCTCCGAAACAAATGTGTCGGAAATGCGCATATATCCTAGACACCAACATTATAGGTGGATTCAGGCTATGATTCAATAGTAAAATTTGTATACATGAAGGAGAGAAAAAGACTATTTTTCAGTTGGATAGTTTTTCAGAAAATCCCTGCCTTTGATGGTCTCTGTCGTTGACAGATTCGGAAAATCCTGTTGCCTGAGAGCTTCCGAAAGGATGATGGCGACCGAATTGGAAAGGTTGAGGCTTCTTGCATTGATGGCCATGGGAATCCTCATCGTATGATCGTAGTGTTCCTTCAAGACATCCTTGGGGATGCCTGTGGATTCTCTTCCGAACATGAAGAAATAGGATTTGGCAGGATTCTTCATGTCACAGTCGGAATAGACATTCTCGGAATACCTGGTGACATAGAAACCTTCTTCATGAGGATGGGCCAGGAGAAATTCGTCGATGGTATCAAACCGTTCGATTTCAAAACCGATGGCATAGTCCATCTCGGCTCGTCTGAGGGTCTTGTCGCTCAGTTCGAAGCTCAATGGGCCGATGATGGCAAGACTGGCATCCATAGCCATGCAGGTGCGGATGATGTTTCCGACGTTGGCAGGCTTCTCCGGCTGAAAGAGGACGATGCGGTTCATCTTATCGTGCCAAAGGTCTGGTGACCTTCTTAAGATAGGCAAGAAGGTCTGCATCACCTTCAATCAGTGGGGAGAGCTTTTCATAGACGAGGCTATTGTAGTTGTTCAGCCAGGTCAGTTCATCGTCACTCAGCATGCTGATGTCGATGCCTCTTTCGTCATAAGGGGCATAGGTGATGGTTTCAAACTTATAGAAGATGCCATCTTCTGTTTCGAAAGCGGGGACGACAAGAAGGTTGTTTTCAAGGCGGATACCATGTTTGTGGGCTTTGTAGACACCCGGTTCGATGGTGATGATATGTCCAGGCTGAAGCTGTCCGTCATCAAAGACGCCTTCCCTGTGGTAATAGCGGAAACCGATAGGTCCTTCATGGACGCAGGACATATATCCCACACCATGTCCGGTCCCGCATTTGTAGTCAAGGCCTTCCTTCCACATGATTTCCCTGGCCATGATGTCGATCTCATGTCCGGAGCATCCTTTTTCAAAGATGGCCGTGGAGAGGTTTATCTGTGATTTCAGCGTCTTGGTATAGTCGGCCTTGACCTCTTTGCTGACATTCTTGGAGAGAATGAAGGTTCTTGTCGTATCGGTCGTTCCGCCATAATACTGACCTCCGGAATCGACGAGGAGGAGCTGGTTGTCTCTGCTGACTTTGGCAGATTTGTCCTTGGAAGGGGCATAATGCATCATGGCAGCATTGCTGTCGCAGGCGGCGATGGTTTCAAAAGAAAGGTCGAAGCATCTTTCCTGCTGTCGTCTGGTATCGTCCAGATACATGGCAAGATGATATTCGTCGAGGTTTCCTTCGTCGATGGTATCATCGATATGTTTCATCAGCTTGAGGACGGCGACGCCGTCGATGGCCTGGATTTCCTTGGTATTCTTGATTTCAACGGGACCCTTGACGGATTTCTGTGCGATGAGAGGATTGGTGTGGAAGACCTTGTGCTTCAGAAGGGAGCAGATCCTTGCATTGGTCGTGTTTCTATCGACCAGGGTAGGTGTTTCTCCGTGTTCCTTCAAAAAGCCATAGAAGGAATCATAGTCTTTTACATCGATGTCCGTATCGAAATCCGAAGGAAGCTTGTCCTTGTCGATGAACAGATGAAGCTTTCTTTCTTCATCGATATAGAGATAAGAATAGAAGACCGGAGTGCAGGGAATATCGCTTCCCCTGTAGCCGAGAAGATAGGCGATGTCATCAAGGGTGGAAACGACAAGTGCCTTGGCATTCAAGGCGATGACAACATCCATGGTGCGATTGACTCTTTCTTCTCTTGTGGTGGAAAGAAGATCCTGATCTACTTTCCAGATTTTTCCTTTCGGAAGAGAAGGAAGGTTCTCGACCATATCCCGATATGAGACCTGGATGATCTTATGTTCATTGTCCAGATAGAAACTCTTGAGGTCACCAAAGGAGAACAGGGAAGCATCGATGCCGAGAGGATAGAGGTCATTTTCCTTGATGAAGGAATTCATCGAAGGAACACCGGCCTTTCCGGCATAGACGAGGATGCAGGAGGTGGATTCGAGTTCCCCTTCGGCTTCGGTCCAATATCTTCCGTCGGTATAGAGATAGTAGGCATCCTGGGTGACAAGCAAAGTGCCATCGTTTCCCTTGAAGGAACAGAAATAGAATCGTTCAGATGTGAATCTGGAGGCGGCTTCTTCTGACATGTGAGGATCGGTGGCTGGAATGATATAGGCTTTGATGCCGTCCTTCTTCATTCTTTTCTGAAGTTCGGCAATTCTTTGATCAAAGATATTCATATCAATATGCCCTGGCAAAATAGACGACTGTGTCCGGATTTTCTTCTCCGGTGACACTGTCCTTGTTCTGGAACGGACGCTGATCGAAAGGCATGACACGAGGTGTGGCATTGAGTTCGTTCTTCATCTTCTCTTCGATGGCAGCCTCGTTCTTGGAACAGACCATCAGCTTGGCAAAGCCTTTGCCGGAAGTGATGACGTCCTTGACCTCTTCATAGTCATGGCATTCCGTGATATGGGTGTTGAGGTAGGCAAGAGCCTTTTCATACATTCCTTCATGGATCTCTTCAAGGATGAGCGGAACCTTCTTCTCGAGACCATCGATTGCAACTTGGGACTTGGAGGAGTCAAAACGCTTGGTGATGGTGACGACACCATTGGCAATATCCTTCGGACCGACTTCGATACGAAGCGGAATTCCTTTCATCTCGTATTGGGCAAACTTCCATCCAGGAGTCTTGTTGGTATCGTCAAGATAGACTCTGACACCATTGGCCTTGAGCTTTTCTTCGATTTCCCTGGCTGTCTTGAGGACGCTTGGATTGCTGTCCATCCTGATCGGGACGATGACAGCCTGTGTCGGAGCAAGTCTGGGAGGCAAGACAAGGCCCTCGTCATCTCCGTGGACCATGATGAGTGCTCCAAGAAGTCTTGTGGAGACACCCCAGGAGATATAGTGTGGATAATCGAGCTTGTTGTCTCTTCCCTGGAACTTGATGCCGTAGGCCTTCGGGAAATCCGTTCCGAGATAGTGGGATGTACCTGACTGGAGAGCCTGTCCATCGGGCATCAAGGCTTCGATGGTATAGGTGTCCTTGGCACCGGCAAACTTCTCGCTGGATGGCTTTGCACCCATGACGAAAGGAATGGCAAGGAGGTCTTTTCCAAGCTTGTTGTATTCTCTTAGAATCGTCAAAGTGAATTCCCTGGCCTGGTTTTCGTTTTCAAAGAGGCAGTGTCCTTCCTGCCAAAGGAATTCGGAGCCGCGAAGGAAGGGACGCGTGGTCTTTTCCCAACGGACGACGCTGCACCACTGGTTGTATAAGACAGGCAGGTCGTTATAGGAGTGAACGATGTTCTTGAAATGATCGCAGAAGAGAGTCTCGCTGGTAGGACGGACGACCATCTCTTCAGCAAGCTGCTTGTTTCCTCCACGGGTGACGACGGCGCATTCCGGAGCAAATCCGGCGACAAGTTCTGCTTCCTTCTTCAGAAGCGGAACCGGAATGAGGCAGGGAAGATAGACGTTTCTTACACCGAGAGCCTTGATTCTCTTGTCGAAGTAGTCCTTGATACCTTCCCAGAGGGCATATCCGTCCGGACGATAGATGATGAAGCCTTTGGTTGTGGCATAATCCATCAGTTCTGCCTTGACGCAGACGTCAGTGTACCACTGTGTCATATTTTCGCTTTTGGGTGTGATGCTGGTAACTTTTTTTGATGACATTGTTTGATTTCTCCTTTGAATATCCATATGAATGTTTATAACTGATTTTCAGGTGCAATGTGTCCTGTCTCATTTAGGACGCTGTCGATGGTCTCCTGCGGGATGCTTTGGATTCTACTTGATTCATTGGCTATCTCGTTGCAGGAGAAGATGGTTCCCCCATAATGGGCACAAAGTTCGATTCCTTCGATGTTCTTCAGCCCGTAATAGACGAGCGGACTGCGATAGATCATGTAGGAATTCTGAATGTTTCTTAAGTCATTCTTGCTTCTTTCGGTATCCTTTGAAGCACTGGTGAATTCCGGTGGAATGAAGAAGTAGGAAGCTGTCTTGAGGATTCTCATCCTCAGGGTCGAGGTGGAGTTTTCGACCAATATGCCGAAGCGGAAGCCTTTCCTTGTGTAGTCGTGGAAGACCCTGCTGATGATGTTTGCGTCCTCCATCCTCGTCAGGATGTCGCTTTCCCTTATGACGATGATCCATTTGAGATTGTCGTTGTTGCTTCGCTTTATGGCATTTATGAATTCGCCGACGGCAGAATAGGGAATCTTGGTGGCAAAGGTGATGGGCTCTTGTCGGTTCTTGGCCAGAACAGCACATTTGCCGATGAAGGCATCGAAGAATTTCCCGACGATGCCAAGTTCGGAAGCGATGTTGATGACGCTTGCGATATCTTTGACCTGTGTGCCGTAGGGATAGCAGTTGAGAAGAAAGAAGTCCGGCTGGCCTGTCGTGATGTTGAGTGTCGGAATGTAGTAGTTTCGGAAGGTTGCATTCTTGACGACCATGCGGATTTCGTCCTTCTGAAGCTTTCCTTGCTGGTAATTGAGGAAGAAGGACTCGTCATAGAAGAGAATCTTCTCGTTGGACAATCCTTTGATGATGGCATCAGACATCTTCTCGCTCTGCTCCTTGGCGAGGGAAAAGTTTCTTTTGTAATAGGTGTTGTTTGATACACCGACGGCAATTCTGAAGGTGCCTTGAGGGGCACTGACATTGATTTTCCCTTGGATGTTCGTCTGCATCGTGGTAGCCAGATCCATGGCGATGATTTTCGACAGACATAGGTTGTCGACGACGACGCTTTCCGAATCGGAAGGAAGGAATATCTTTCTTCCTTTGCCTAGGAATTTGCCAAGGACCTTCTGGATTTCCTTTCCGAGGGCTCTCAACTGTGTGTCTTCGGATGGGTTCTCCATCGGCTTCACTCTATATACTTTGAAGCAGAAGACGGCACCGACGGAATCAAGGGAGCCTTTGTTGATGAACTTCTGGGCATCTTCGAAGTTCTTCAGGATATACTTCTGAGGCAGTGCATTCTTCTGGAACTTGATGGAACGGCTGCTGACCCTGTAGGCATTCGGCATCAGATGGGAGGTGAAGTGAATGATGTTCTTTTCATTGTTGATGGAAACGAATTCAAGCATGCTGTTGATGCGCTTCTTGTTCTTGCTGATGATGACATCGGCCTGCAGGTAATCCGGATGGGACTGGTTGTGGGCGATGTTCCTGAGCCAGTCTTCGACCAGATACTTGTCCTGTGGGGTGAACTGGGAATAGAACTGTTCGCAGGTATAGGTTTTTGTGTTTTTCAAGTCGACTTTGTCAAAACTATAGAAGGTCTGTCTGGCAAAATTATAGCTATAGATACGGACGTTGGAATCCAAAAACTCGTTGCGCCTTTTCTTCCTGCCTTTTTCTCCTGTGAAGATAAAGGCGAAGAGGGCAGAGACAAAGACCAGAATCGCAAAAAGGATGAACCATAGAATCCATCCGATTTTGGCTTCAAAGGTTCTTTGCTGTGCCTCGGAGATAAGGAAAAAGAAGTTGGTATTTATCATAAATATAAGACCGGAAACATTATAAACATTTATTCATGTATTGGCAATTGAACTATTTTTTTGGGGGATATATAATAT
>JAJVUU010000030.1 GCA_021621525.1 Caryophanales bacterium | reverse complement strand
GTCGTTGATGATGGCCATTTCCTTCTCTGTGATGACCTTGACGCCGTTTTCTTCCGCCCATTTGACACAGCCTTTGAGGGCTGTCGGAAGGAAGATTCTGGGGACCTTGATGAGTTTCATCAGGGCATCGTCGGTAAACTTGACATCCGTCTGAAGACGTTTGGCGGCATATCGGACACTTGAAAGAGAGGTTTCTCTTTGAGGAAGCAGTTCGCCTTTTGGTTTGCGGAAACGGGAACACCAGAAATTCTTGGAATCGCGATAGCCATAATCTACCGGTACTGGCGGGAAATTATTCGCATTGACACCGTTGACGATTGAATTCCAATACTTTTCCTTCATGTCGATATGATCGATTCTGAGAATGAAGTGACATCCGTATTTGGATGTGATGCCATTGAAATCATGATAAGGGCCTTCATAGCCGTCTAATTGTCCAGGTTTGTCATCCTGGGCATTGTCCAGTTTCCTCATCCATGTACATTCGATGACCTGAAAGGCTTCCGAAACAATCTGAGGATATCTTCCATCAGGATCCTTCTCCTTGCTTTGGCTGTCTTCAAGATGGAAGATGCAATCCTTCATCTTTTCTTCAGGCGTATCTCCCGGCCATCCCATTCTGACGGCTTCCTTGAACAGCTTCTTATCATCAGGAATGAAGTTAAGCGTACACCTTCCTTCTCTGAGCAGGTTTTGGGCCGTGTTAGACGAGTTTCTGCATTCAAGCAGCATCGCATAATAATCTTTCCCTGCAATATAGTAGGGAGTCAAAAGCGAATAAGGACCAAGAGTAGTCTTCCCTTCAGGTGTCAGGGTTCCAACCATGGCAACCGGCATCGGGAAGAAGAGAGAGCTTTGATAAAAATTGTCTTTCGGATCAAGATTTTTGAAATTGCCGTTCAAAATCGTCCTCCTCTTTCATTTCAAATAACATTCAAATTATACGGATGAGTTACTCACTCCTTGGCATTTAGATAGTATCACCAATACATGACTTAATAGTGTATCAAGGAATCATTTTTTTCCAAAACCATCGATGATTTCCTTAAGTTTCTTCCTTCCATCAAAGAATGAGATATAGCATTCATAAAATAACGATGAGATTTCTTTATACCGTTTCTCCCCGACAAGGTTGGAACAGAAAAAGTATTCCTTGAGAATCGATTCTTTTTGAATCAAGACATAAAGTTCCTCAAAGTCGTCCTTCTTTTCAAAAAAGCCATAACCATAATATAGTTCCTTGACGTGTTCCAGCCAGGCCTTGTTGCTCCTTGCTTTTGTATTGAAGCGAAATCCATGGAAGATACCTTCCAAAAATCTATCGAACAGATGGCATTGCTCCATCACCCTGGCATAACATTCAAGCATCGTGTTCTTGTCAGTGACGGTAAACCATTTACGATATTCTTTATAACGCAAAAAAGATTCCTCATCAGCCCTTGCACCGAACACCTTGGGAATCTCGATGGTGACTTCTTCATACATTCCATCTTTGTCGAATTTTAGATTTGTTTTCATTTTTGTTTTTTCCTTTTAAAAATCATCACTTATGCACCCTATCTTCCAATTCATATGAAATTCGAATGAATACGGAATGCTCTCAATGCCAAATTCTTTCAGTTTTCTTTTCAATGCCGTTTTTAGATTCCCTACGATGGAGCCTTTAGAAAATCTATTCTTGATTTCAGCGAATCTTTCATCGATATATGCCTGCTCATCACTCAAGACGCCCGGTGCATCCATATCTGCCTTGGCATAGATTCCAAAAAAGATCTTTTTCCTTACATCATCAAAAGATGAAAAGGAAATCCGTTCAATCCTTCCGGAATAATGAAGCTTCAAAGGCGAGCCATCCATGGCAGCAAAGAAATCATAATAGCCCTGTTGTTTACGGTAATTTTCAACAAAAAGAATGATAGCATCCAAAAGATATTTCTCTTCTCTGCCGTCGATATATTTTTTTATCAAAATATCTACTTCGTAATTGTCGCTTATAGTTACCACCTCACAAGGAAAACAACCGCTTTCATGGCATTTCCTGAATATTATATTTTAGAAACCTCTGTAAGTCACGAAAATAAATGCAATCCAGTCATCACTCATCGCAGACTTTTGAAAAGTTCTCCTGGAGAATTTTTAACCAGCTTTCTTAGTATTATTCTTTTGAGATAATACAAGATGATAGAAAGCATATCAAGAATAACAACTCCATCTTCAGAAAGATGATTCAATCTTTGACATGGCAATTTTCCTCAAAACATGAAGAAAAAAGAATTTCTGGTGTTCAATCAAAAAGATATCGGGATGCATCACCATTGGGATAGTGCGTCCAATAAAAAAGATAAAGAAGCTTCTATGTTTTCTTCAGTCTCATGGAAGACTTGCGGTGGAAATGACACATTTAAATCCACCAGCAGATCAGGCTTCGTCGTCTTCATTTTCTTCAGGTTCGCAATGGACGATGGCTAGGTCGACGATTTCATTTTCCATCTTGACGACCTGAATCTGAAGGTTTTCATAAGTGATGACATCACCTACCTTCGGGAAACGTTCTTCCTGGTGGGTGATGAATCCACTGACGGTCGTGAATTCATCGTCGAGCTTGTCTGGATCGAGATGGAAGGTGTTAAGGAAATCATCGATATTGGTGTTTCCGTTGACGAGGTAGGTGTTTTCTACCTTTAACGGACGGATGTAGGTTTCAGGCTTTTCATCTTCATCCCAAAGTTCACCGACCAATTCTTCAAGGATATCTTCCATCGTGATGATGCCTTCGGTTCCTCCATATTCGTCTTTGACGAGCACGATATGATGATGGTTTTCCTTCATCAATACCATCGCCTGGGAAATCATCATCGTCCTAGGGACGGCAACGATGGGCAGGGTCATGGATTTAAGGTTGATTTTTTCGCCTTTGACCAGAGATCTTAACAGGGTCTTGACCTGAATATATCCTAGAATGTGGTCCATATCCTTTTTATAGACGATAATTCTAGAATGATGAAAACAATCGGGCTTCTTGAGGAATTCATCAAGGCCTTCTTCGATATCGATACCAAAGAGTTTGACTCTTGGGGTCATGATTTCGTAGCAGTTTGTTTCCTTGAAGTCGATGGACTTATGGAGAAGCTCGCTTTGATCGGAATCGATGATTCCTTCCTTTTGAATCTCATCGACCATGTTTTCAAGTTCTTCGTCTGATGCTACATCCGGTTCCTTATGGGTTCCGACGATGGCTTTGGCAAGCTTGCTCAAGCCAAGATTCAGCGGATGGACAAAGGGAAGGAAAAGATAATGGCATATGGTCAGGAAACCGACTGAAACTCTTGTGATGGCAAAGGAATGATCTTTGCTGACGGCTTTCGGTGTGATTTCACCGAAGACGAGGAGAACGAAGAGCAACACAAGGGAGGATACGGTGGAGCCTAGACCCGGCATGATCGGTTCAAGGACGTCTTGGGCGAACAAAGCGGTTATGGATGAAGCGAGAATGTTGACAAAATCATTGCCAAACAGGATGGTCGCAATGGTTGAATCGTAATCTTTGGCATAGGAAAGGACACGCTTACTTCTTTTGTTTCCTTCCTGACTTGATTTTTCCAGTTTTGGAATCTTGACCTTGCTGTAAGCCATATCCATTCCTGAAAAACAGGCTGAAAGAAGAATGAGTACGATGAGAAGAATCAGATAAATGATATCACGTACCGCCATCAGATTTTTTCTCCTTGATTCTTTTCGTTGATCGGACCGACAAGTTCTTCGAGAACATCCTCCGTTGTAATCATGCCTAAAAGAACCTTGTCCTTATAGACAAGAGCAACCTGGGTATGTCGATTGCGGAAGCCTTCCACCATATCATCCATCATGATATTTGGTGAAACGATATATGGCTTCTCAATGGAGCGGATGACAGAACAGCGTTTATCTTTAAGATAGTCGGCAAGGTATGATTTGACTATCAGGATACCAATGATCTTATCAGGATCACCATAATAGACCGGGATCCTTGAATAATGAGCCGAGAGAACTTTTTCGACTAGTTTTTCATTCGTCGTATCCTTTAGATCGATGGTATACATCTTTTCTTTTGGGGTAAAGACTTCCTTTACCGAAGTATCTGTGAAGTCAAAAGAATTCTGGATGATGTCTGTTTCGCCGGATTCGATAGCTCCATGCTCCTCATTGTCATCAAGGACGGCATTGAAATCTTCTTCGGTAAGTTCAGGTTCCTGTTTCCCTTTGAAGATGAATCTTGCAAGATAGGAAATACCGACAAAAATAACTGTCAAAGGAAAGAAAAGGATGAAACACATGAGGAGAGGAACGGAGACGGCCTGGGCAACCTTGTTAGGAATTCGCTTTCCAAGTTGCTTGGGAAGTGTCTCTCCGAAGACATAGACAAATATGGTGGTTATGACAGAGGCGATAAGAGAAGCGACGGAGTCATCAAGACCCGGCATCCATTTCACGAACAGGAAAGTAGAGACATAGGAGAGAGCAACATTGACAGCATTGTTTCCTATAAGAATCGTATTTAGTGTGAAGTCAAATTTCTTGGCAATCCAAAGACAAAGGGCAGCACTTTTCGTGCCGTCTTCCGCAAGAGCCTCCATGCGGTATTTGTTCATCGAAGAATAGGCTGTTTCTGTCAATGAGAAGAAACCGGATAGAAAGATAAAGACGAGAACCAGCACCAACATCAAAATACTTTGTATGTCCACTTTTCTGATCAAACCTCTTGGTGGAAGATATTCTACCATATTTATCCGTCATTTTGGTACTTATCACCAAGCACGCGTTTTTAACGAAAAGTCAGCATATGGTTATCTTTGTCAATGAAAGAATAGATTGGAAACACATTCCTTTTGTCCGTCAATCTGTCAGGGTGGTATCTACGACAAGGAAATCCTTGAAATACATTGTATGATAAGACGAGAAATCCAATTTATTGAAATCGTCTGTCTTTTGAACGATATAAAGATTGCCTTCTTCAATCGTCGTGGGAAGATAGAAATGATAGTTGGCAAAGCTTTTTGGATTTTCAAAGGCCGAACCAGGATTATAGAATTCAACAGTCCTGATATATTCCCTGGTATCGAATTCCGAATAATAGAGAACCAAAGTATAATTGCCTTTGGGAGTGACATAAATGTCTGCGGCTTCTTTGTCTTTGATATAGTCGACACATTCTTCAAAGCCCTGGAAAAACGATGGATTGATATCATCCCTACACCATTTGATGGGATAGTAGAAGATAAAGCATAGGTAGCTTGCAGTGTAGAGGGCCGATAAAGGAAAACGAAATCTTGGTATCCGTTCAATGATTGTTTCAATTCCATGACACGCTGACAGAAACAAGGGAATCCAAATGATGTTGATGCGATTTATGTTGACATCAAGAATCAGCATCATTGCCAAAGAGATGATAAAGGAAACTATGAGCAGGAAATAAAGAGTGCTATCTGCCGTTGCCTTTTTATCGATTCCAGTGAGGATTCTTTCTCGCCTGTCTTTGAAACGGAAGAGGCCTAGGAAGGAGAACGGCAGGGTAAAAAGATAAAGCGTGCCAAAATATGGTATGGCATTCCAACTTAGACTGTCATTTTGGCTGATGATGAGCCAGAGGCCCTGTTTCAAATGAGAGAACATATCATGGAAGAAACTGTCTGAGAAAAGACTGGTCACACTATGGAAGCGATCGACTTTCAGCTTCGGGATGTCAAACCATAAGACATGCATTGTACTTTTGCCAAACAAATTGATATACAGGAACAAAATGATTGGCATACATAGGATTCCCGTTAAAATCAGGTACATAATGCAATGATACCATTTCTGGTAGCGTTTCATGGCAAGATACACCAGCATGGAAATGATAAAGAAGAAGAGGAAAAAATAGGAAGTGCCATAGGAATAGCTCGAAAGGCTGAAAACGATGCAGGAAAGATAAAAGAAAAGGTTCTTTCCATAATATGACCAAAGCATTAGCAGCAGGATTCCCCATAGGATCAGATCTGGAAAAAGGTTACTTTCCAAAGCCCATCTCGATTTCATGACATGCCAAGGGAGAATGGCAAAGAGGGAAGTAGATATGATGGCAGACTTTCGAGACAATGCTTTGTTGAAAGTAAAGTAAAGGAAGTAGAGTGAAACGGTGCCCACAAGAGCCATGGGAAGACGTATGGCAATGGTCGTATTGCCTAGAAGTGCAAGGAATGGAATAGCAAGATAGGAGTACAAAGCGTTTTGCCCGCTTCCCCAGCTTATCAGATGAACCGGGTATGCCATCCCGTTTCGATCAGTTCCGTATTTCATGATGCTATAGGCATCATAACCTGCTGAAGCCTCATCTTGGTTCAGACCACATGGAAAGACGTCAAGAAAGCAAAGTCGCGTAATGGATCCGATGAAGAGAACCAAGAATGCAAGCACATAATCCTTGTTGTTTTTTACGAATTCATGGAATTTTGCCTTGCTTTTCATGAATGGAACAAAAAAGACAAGACCTGAACAAAGCAGGGAAATCGTAAGAAGGATTACGTTCAGCACTACATCGCCATTTGACATGACTTCATTTTAACACCGATACGATCAAAACCAAGAACAAAACGATATTGATTCCGCGTTTGTCCGCCCTAAGAAGAACTTAAGAGGGCGGATTTCCGGCGGCATAGATTCGGCTGCGGCCAGCCTATTGAAAATCAGGCTTTTCCTGCTTTGAGAAGCCGGAGGCCTTCATTTCTGATGTTGATGGCTGCATTGTGGTCTCGGTCTATTTCCAGGCCACAGATGCAACGATATATTCTTTCGGACAGAAGAAGTTTCTTTCTCCTTCCACAACGGCTGCAAATTTGAGTAGATGGATAGTAGCGATTGACTTTGACAAAGTATTTGCCTCTGTCCTTTAACTTATACGACAACATCCACAAGAACGAACCATAACCATTGTCCATGGTTGATTTGCCATGGTGGCTCCCTTTTGCACTGATTTCTTTCATATCCAGGTTTTGGACACAGACAATATCGAATGAATTGGCAATCTGGGTTGAGACCTTATGCAGATAGTCCCTTCTTTGATTGGCGATTCTTGCATGAATCCTACCGATTCGCCTTTTCAGCTTAAGATAACTTTTGGAACCAGGCACCTTAAGGGTCAGCAGTCTTTGGACTCTTGCCAAAAGACGTTCCTTTCGTCTAAAAAACTGTTGGATTCCCTGAGGTCCCTTGCCTGTACTTGCCATGTATAGGCCGTCGGCTTTGTAATCTAGCCCGATGGCATTGTCGGAAATAGGAACCTGGCGTATGTCCATAACGTATTCGTAAAGAAAAGCCACATAATATCGGCCGTCCGAATCCATGGAAACAGTCGCTGTTTTCAGCTTCCAGTCTTTGGGAGCCATACGTTGTCCACGGATTCTGACTTTGCCGATGATTGGAAGAATGACAAAGCCCTCTTCCAAGGATATGGACCCGTTTTGGTTACATGTCGTATAGGACATTCGGAGCTTTTTCCTTGATTTGAATTTTGGAATTTTGCCCTTGTCTTTACGATATGCTTTAAAAGCATTGCTCAGATGGAATCGCTCAGTGTACAAGGCATAGTAATCGACTTCATCAAGATAGGGATAATCCTTGAAATACTTTCTAGGATTGATGGAAGGAATCTGACCATTTTTGGTTATCAAACGATTTGTTTCTTCCAACATGAGGTTGTACACCTTCCGTGTACATCCGAAAGTCTTGGCAAGGAGTACCTGCTGATTTTTATCGGGATACAGTCTGCATTTGTATGCCTTGTTGACGATTGCCACGAGTCTCCCTCCTTTCACCTATGTATTGTCCATGAGAACAGGAAAAGTACGGGAGAAAATGGAAAAAAGTGAATTACGGATTACAAATTATACAAAACGTCAAAAGTAAAATTTCATTTGCTAGAAGTCTTCTTTTTGAAGATTTGGCATGCAACTTAAACTTTTTTCTGTGAGGAATACCCAGGAATGTACCATATCGCTCCCATAATGCAGTTTGATGAAGGTATAAGCCATCTGGCATTCATTGAAGAGATTTCCAGGGTCGTCTGCCAAGGTGTTGTATCCTTTCAGCTTCTCTTCCGTGTTGACAAAGACGAGCCTGACGGAGACGCCAGGGACATTCTTTTTCAAAAAATCAAGTCCTTTGTAAAGAGCAGAAAAATCATATTTCGACTGATATGGTTGTACCCATACTTTCCTGAAGTCCAGTTCGAAGGAGATGTAAAGGCTGATGACAGGCATTTTGGAATTTTCAAGGATATCCTGATAATATGTCGGGAACTGAAGAAGGTTTTTCAGCCATATATGTTTTGCAACAGGCTTTGTATCGCTTGCCAGGAGAATTTCACGAATGCAGGAGTACGCCGGGAAAATATGATTCTTCGAGTATTTGTTCACTTTGCAGATGTCGCTCAACGATGAGTGACCATCCAAAAATTCTTTTATCAAAATACTATCAGACGAGAAGTTTTCATTGTTGATGTCAGACTTATCATGAATGAAAAGATACTTAGCCCCTATGACTGGTTCGTTCTTGTTCTTTTTCCGATATTCATGAGGAGATAGAGTGAATCTTCTTTTGAATTCCCTGGCAAAGGCGTAGGGATTCGGGAAGCCTACCTCTTCGGAGATGGCTTCACTGGATAGGTCCGTCGTATATAGAAGCTCAATACCCTTTTTCAATTTTACTTCATCAAGGAATTTGTGGTATGTGATATTGAACTTGCTTTTGAAAAGAGAGGATAGATATCCTGAGGAAAGATTTTCTTTGCTGGCGATTTCCTTCAGAAGAAGGCCATGCTTGTAATTGAAGTTGATTTCCATGAGCATTCGGTTGAGTGTCTGTGTTTCAGTCGATGTAAATGACGGCCTTGGATTTTCAGGATCATATATCGGAAGCAAAGAGATCAAAAGATGAACTAGAAACGCCTCTCTTTCTTTGTTTAAAGGGTTCAAATGGAATGAATTATCTAAGAGAGCGTTGAAAATCATCATGACGACCTCGCTTTCTTCGGGGTAAAGCGTATGATTGAAGACTGGTAGTGTATGAGTCCTTAGGAAATCTCTCAAAGGAGTAGGAATCGACATAGAGAAAAGAAGACATTCTTCCTGACCGAAACATTTGACAGTATGGATTTCCCCGGGATTGACGATGAAGATCTGTCCACTTTGCAAACGATATACAGAATTCGCAATGGCAATCTGAGGTGACCCCTGTAAAAGAATATTCAACTCCAGATTCTTTTCATGCCATTCTGGTCGAAAATCTCCTCCTCTCCGAAGTGAAAAAGTCACTTCCTGTCGATAGTACGTATGCAAAAAATTAAAGTAATACCACATTTCAATGGTGCCTTTCTCTTGCGTTTCAATCAATTTTTAAAAGGTTTTCTCTTAGATATCATTCCATTTTTTTGAGAGATGTTCCCTTACGTTTCGATTTCTGCGCAAGAAAAAAAGTTTAACCTTTTAAAAGGCAATAGCCATAACTAACTAAAATCGATTTTGATGTATTCCCTTCATTGAAAGCATATCAGAAATCTATCAATTGCAACAACTGACATCTTATAAAATACTCAAGCCATGCTTAGGAAAAATGATGAATTCAAAAGAACATAAAAGAAGCAAACCATGGTAAGGAAATTAAGTTTTAAAACATAAATAAAGATATGACATCGTTTATCAGGATTTATAAAAAAGCAAAAATATGTTTTTGATTCATCAGGAAGCATGATGGACAATCGACCTCGCAATAAAACAGCATTCGTCAAAAAACACTAGGCTGACTGAATTCTTTCCATCCTGGATTGATAAGCATGATTCATTTTGTAAATTGCTTTTGTCTTATGGACATCGATACCGACATAAACTATAATTTTCATGGTGACCTCCCTATTGACTTGTGATATTGCCACAAGTGTTTTGAATCAAAGATATTATCTGGCATAACTCACGTTTTATCAATCACGTGAGGTCACTGCATTCCTGAGGAAAACGAATGTCAGATATTTTCTTTATCGGAGTAGATGGCGGAGGAAGCAAAACATCCTACGTTCTCATGGACCAAGAGCATCATATCATCAAAACATACAAGAACGGGCCATCCACATATGATGTTGTTTCAGCAGCCACATTCAAAGAAACAATTTTAGATGGGTTATCCAATGTTCTGCCTGATAAAGGCTTTATAGCTTCTGTTTTTCTTGGTATCGGTGGAATCATCAGCAACAATGACGAAAGAAAAGTCGTCCGCTTGATAAAAGAAAGTGGGTTGTTTGACAATCGCACCCTTGTCAGAGCCGGCAATGACATCTACAATGCTTTTTATTCTACGTTCAGTGACTCTGGCATCTGTCTCATCATAGGAACAGGATGCGTCGTCTATGGGAGGACATCCAAAGGAAAAGAGCTTCGGCTTTCCGGATATGGATATCTTGAAGGAGACAAAGGGAGCGGATATGACATATCCATGAGTGCCTTGAGGCTCCTTGCCAGAATGTATGACGGGATATTGGAATTCGATGACACTTTCCGTTTGTTTTCTATGAAAATCAATGTTCATGATAAAATCGGACTCATCCACTACTTCAACAATACAGGCAGATCAGAGATTGCGGCCAATGCAAAATTCCTTATTGAAAACAGCAAAAGCAGATATATACAGGAAATCCTCGATTCCTGTGCGGACAATTTTGCTCTTTATGTCGATTTTCTTTTAAAAAGGTTTCCTGACATAGAAAGGAAAATGACCATCATCGGTTCCTGTGGATCAAGTCCTGTATACCTTGACAAGATCCTTGAAAGAATCCATGCCAGACACCCGGATATCCAATATATTCCTCATCTGCATGACGCTGATTTCGGTGCAGCATGTTGTGCGATGGCTCTATGGAAAAAAGAAGAAGACAAGAAATGATGTTCCTAGGAGACTGAAGTCTCCCTTTTTTAGTGCCGAAAACATTCTTCGAAAAAAACTTGACATAAAATGTAAGCGCTTGTAATATTATTTTGATAGTTGGACTATCAATTTCATAGATAAACTATCAAAAGGAGGAGCATGACTTACAAAGACAAAATGAGCGAAGCCATCATCGACTCTGCCCATGAGCTTTTTCTGGAAAAATCCATCTCCAAGGTTTACATCAGTGATATTGCCAAAAAAGCAGGGATCGGAGAGGCGACTGTATATCGATACTTCAAGACCAAGCAGAACCTCGCATTGAAGGTCGCAACAAAGGAATGGAACAATATCCGAAAGACGCTAGATGCATCAAGACAAGGCGATGGCTATCAACGAATCTACGATTTCTATAATCTGTTTTCAGACACCTTTCAAAAACATCCGAATTTCTTTGTCTTCCTCTTCGAATTCGATCAGATCATCCTTACGGATTCCACACTTGATTTTTCTGAATACCAACACACTCTATCGGAAATCAAGATGCTGTATGACGAAGCGTATCGCCTTGGCCTGGAGGATCATTCCATAAGACCGGTAGAAGATATCGGCCTCTATTATTACACCACGACACATTCTCTTTTATCCCTTTGCAAGAAAATGGCAACGGACAATCTTGTCGATATCGGATTAGGCATAGACAAAAACAAAGAGATTCAATTACTTATCAAAATCATCACAGACAGACTGAAAGGAGACAAAAATGAAAAGACTAAGTAAAAAGCAGATGTGGATTTTCGCCATCGGCCAATTGGGATGGTCGATTCTGGGAGGAATCATCAATGCATGGCTCGTCACCTTTTATCTTCCGACGGCAGGCGATATCCAAAGCGGTGCGATAAGCTACATCCAGGGAGGCTTCATCTTCTGGGTATTCACCATCTTAGGAATCATCACCTTCATATGCCGTATCTTCGACGCCATCACCGATCCTCTGATTGCCACCTGGTCTGACCGAAGCAAGAATCCAAAAGGCCGAAGGATTCCCTTTATGCGTTATTCAGCCATCCCCTTCTCCATCTGTACCATCCTTGTCTTCTGGGCACCCGTCGATAAAATCAGCAACATCAACGTCTTCTGGATCCTTGGATTTCTGCTCCTCTTCTATTTCTTCATGACGATGTATTGCACGCCCTATAATGCACTCATCAGCGAATTCGGAAAGACCGAAGATGACAGGATGTTCATTTCCACAGCCATTTCACTGACCTATTTCGGTGGAACCGTCCTAGCCTACCTCCCCTTCGTCCTTGGAGGTCCTCTGCAGAAAATCGTCAGCTTCAACATGAGCTATCGTATCTGTTTTATCGTCTTAGCCGTCATCGCATGCATCTGCATGCTGCTTCCCACTTTCTTGTTGAAAGAGAAAGATTTCATCAACACGGAGCCAAGCAAGACTCCCGTTTTCCGTTCTTTGGCTGCCACATACAAGAACAAGGACTTCCGCATCTTCGTCGGTTCTGACATCGCCTACTGGATAGGTCTCACCCTCTTCCAGACCGGACTTCCGTTCTTTGTCAAAGTATCCATGAACCTGGATTCATCCTATACGATGATTTTCCTAGCTGGCATGACCATCCTCTCGGCATGCTTCTATCCGGTTGTCAGCAAGTTTGTCAAAAAATTCGGAAAGAAGAAAATGACCATCACAGGTTTCCTAGGTCTGGCACTAAGCTACATCTTCACATCCCTCATCGGTCTCATTCCGCTTCCTGGAATCGTATGGGGCATCCTCATCGTCGTCGTAGCTTCCTTCCCCATGGCTCTTCTAGGCATCATTCCTCAATCCATCGTTGCCGATATCGCGGAAGAAGACTCCATCAAGACGAGCGAAAACCGTCAGGGAATGTTCTTTGCTTCCCGCACCTTCGCCATGAAGCTGGGTCAGTCCATCGCCATGCTTGCCTTCACCTCCCTTGCCATCATCGGAGCGAAGCAGGAAGAAGGTTCCAATGACATCGTCGCTTCCCAATTGGGTTTACGCTGGGTCGCCATCGTTGCCATCTTCTTCTGTGTCCTTGGTGCCGTCATTCTCTTCTTCTACAATGAAAAAGGAATCATGAAAGTGATCGGCAAGAACAAAACAGAAGCCATTACGAAATCAGACAATATAGGGACAGGTCAAGATGCAGATCAGCTATAGCAAAGACAATCAAAGCTTCATTTCCGAAGCGGATGAAAACGATGACTACAAGATAACATCCATCACCGACCAAAACAGGGCCATCATCAAAATCCTTCCCAAGCATCCTCTCGTTCTGAAAAGTGCCCATATCGCGCTTAGGCATGCCTATGTAAAAGACGACCTCATCTATCTGAACGGCTTCCAGTCATGGACGGATAGCAGGGAATTCAGGATTCATCAAAGGATGAAGGGTATCAACCATCTGCCGAAGTCCTTGGTCCATGCCTACCACTTCAATGCCTATGGTGACTATGACTTCGTAAAATACCAGAAAGGAAGCCTGCATGGCTTCACCTACTCCTACATCAAGGGGAAGAAGGAAACATTCCTGGTAGGATCCTATAACTTCAGGAATGCCTATCTTGTCATCCGTCACCTTCCTAAGGAAAACAAGATCATCCTTGAAAGCGACGTAAAGGATCTTGCCATCGACAAGGAATTCGTCCTTTTTGACTACGTCATGTTCACAGGAAGCAAGGATGACGTCCTAAAGGAATACCTGAGTGCATTCTCTTCTTCCAAGGCAGATAGGCTGAAAGGATATACCTCATGGTACAACCATTACCAAGACATCAATCAGGACATCCTTCTGAAAGACCTGGAAGGAATCAACAAAGATTCCTATGATCTGTTTCAGATCGATGACGGATTCGAAACACATGTAGGTGACTGGCTTTTCCCTGACGAAAAGAAATTTCCCACTGGCCTGTTGCCACTGGTCGAAAGGATCCATCAGAAAGGTCTCAAGGCAGGTATCTGGCTTGCTCCCTTTGTCGCCGAAAAAGACAGCCAGTTGTTCAAAGAGCATCCGGAATTCCTATATATGGAAGAAGGAAAGCCCGTCTTTGCAGGATGCAACTGGTCCCATCAGGCCGTATTGGACTTTAGAAAAGACTGCGTCAAGGAATATATACGTTCGGTGCTTATGAAATACATGAACGAATTTCAATTTGATTTCTTCAAGCTGGATTTCCTTTATGCAATAACCCTCATCAAGGATAGGACCAGAACGAGAAGTCAGCTTATGGAAGAAGCCATGGAATTTTTACGTGTTGTTTTGAAGGACAGATTGATCCTTGGATGTGGAGTTCCCCTTGTTAACGCCTTTGGAAACGTCGATTACTGCAGGATCGGTCCTGATGTCTCATTACGTTTTGATGATGTCTTCTATATGCGTTTCATGCACAGGGAAAGGATTTCGACCAAAGTCACTATCCTCAACACCATCTACCGGTCCCATCTCGATGGATTTGTCTTCCTCAACGATCCGGATGTATACCTGTTGAGGGATGACAACATCCATCTGAATAAACGGCAGAAGGAAGCCATTCTTTTCATCAACCACCTTTGCGGTTCTCTCTTTTTCACTTCCGATGATGTGAGCAGCTACGACGAAGAAAAGAAACGCTTGCTTAAAGAAGCAAGAAAGCTGGAAGAAGCAAGACTGATTTCAATCGAGACTGAAAAAAGATACGTCAGGCTCATCTTCCTTCTTGAAGGAAAAGAGCACAAGATGATCTACGATTCAAAGAAAGGAGTTCTCATCCATGGATAAGACAAGCATCATCTTTGGAAACCCTATCGATAAGAGGACGATCAGGAAAGCTGAGAAAAGCAAAAAGAAATATCTGAAGAAATTCACCGACGATTCCAACAAGGACTATAAGCTCGGCTTTGAAAAAATAGACAGCCTGTCCTTCCTACAGGCAAGAAACATCGTCTTCAAGGATCACAACGAAGAATTTCCCAAGAATGGTCTCATCGTCGGAAACATCCGCATGGGCTTTGGCCATTATCGGATCAGCATCGCCATGGCAAGCTGTGCCAAAGCCTTGGGATACGAACCTCTATGGCTGGATTTGGCAAGCTTCGATGCCACCGGTTCCAAGATGATCCGTTATCAGAACGACCTCTATTCCTTAGCTTCCAGGATATCCCAGAAGAGCCGTCTGTTCAATCATTTCGTCTGGGAACCCCTCAACCGGGATGGATTCAAAAAGCTGACCTACAATGCCGTCGATCAGAAAAACAGTGAGAATCTCGTTCCCATCTTCAGAAACATCCCCAAAGACATGCCCTATATCGGCACCCATGTATGGCCTAGCCAGGCAGCCATCCATGCCGGCATGAGCCATGTCGTCAATGCGATTCCGGACAACTGGCCGATGGCTCTCCATCTCAGTGAAGGTGCCATCCATACGGTGCAGACTCCCTTTGCCTACCTTGGATATAAGACGCTCAACGGTTTTGCCAAAGGAAGACTCCGTTCATTGCCGGAGAGCGACTTGAAAATGGTCGGTCACTATGTCGACCATGAACTTGTCAGCAACCTGAAGGAAGACAATCAAAGAAGGATAGCAAGAATCTGTGGAAAAGAACCTCTTCGTATCCTTCTTACCGTCGGAGGAGCTGGGGCAGGCGGTGATTTCTTCTTAGACATGGTCAGATATCTCCTTCACTATGTCAAGGAAGAGAAGGTCAGCCTGTTCATCAACTTCGGCGACCATCTGGACGTCTATGAGTTCATGAAGAAGAAAGTCAAGGATTTCCAAAGCATCAATTTCTTCAACCGATATGATGACCTTCTGTCTTTTGTCGAAGCCATGGACGGAAAAAGAATCGAAGGCATCCACTGCATCTTCAATGAAAACATCTTTGAAGCCGTCTATTCCACGAATCTTCTCATGAGACACTGCGACCTCATGGTCACAAAGCCGAGTGAACTGACCTTCTACCCCATTCCGAAGATCTTCATGAGACATATCGGCGGACATGAGGTCTATGGTGCCAGATATGGTGCTGAAATCGGCGATGCCACCATGGAATGCCCTGACAAGGAATCGATGCACCAGATGCTATATAAGATGATTGAGGACAAAGAGATTCTCATCCACATGATAAAGCGCATAGACGTCCTCAAAGAACAGGGGTATTATGACGGAGCCTATGAATGTGTAAGGCTGGCCGTCAAAGGAAGAGAATAGTCAGACAGTTCCTCTGACTTTCATCATCGCACCTTGGAAAGCCGTTCCGGAAAGACGGCTTTTTTCGTATCCGAAAACAAATTCATTTGGGAATATGAGTTATCTGTATTAGAATCATTGAAGTCTGAAACCCAAACAGGATCATTCAAAAAGGAAAGTTCCATCCATGAAATCAATCGATTGGCTATATATCGTCTTCTACTACATCAACTTCGCTGCCATCATCCTTGTCACGCTCCAGTTCCTTCCCCAAGGCATCTTCTATCTGTTCTTCTGGCTTCCCAGGAAGCATTGGAAAAAAGCCGATACGGAAAAGAAAGCCATCATCCTCATATGCGCCCACAACGAAGAGGATGTCATCGCAAACACCATCCACCACCTTCATGAGCTGGACTATCCCAAAGATAAATACAAAATCTATGTCTGCTGTCACAACTGCAAGGACAAGACCTATGAAAACGCAAAGAAAGCCGGAGCCGAAGTGCTCGTCCTTGACGATCCTGATCCAAGACATCGGTGTGTCGCCTATCCTTTAAGATATGCAGCCAGGGAGATTCTTCAAAGGGAACCTGACTTCGATTTTCTTGTCAGGATCGATGCCGACAACATCCTATGTCCTACCTTCCTTATGGAGATGAACAATTCCATCTGCCATGGCGCCAAGATCGTCAGAGCCTACGAAGCCGCAAGCAACCTGAGACAGAACCTGTGGACAGAGCAGTCTGCCATCTTCTACGCCAAGGATTCCAGCATCCAGAACCGTTTCAGGCAGCTCGTCCATTCCACCGCCATGATGCCAGGCCCTGGTCTTACCATGACAAGGGAAGTCATGGAAAAGATGGACGGCTGGGACTCCATGTCCATGGCCGAAGACGCCGAATTCACCTTCAACAGACTATTTGACGGATACAAGATCTATTTCAATACGGATGCCATCGTCTATGAAGACCAGCCCTCATCCTTTGCCGACACAAGAAAGAGGCTTACCCGTCTAGGAGGTTCCCTGACAAAGCTGTTCTTCACCGACGGATGGAAGATGGTGATAGCCTTCCTAAGAACAGGCAATCCAATGTATCTTGACATACTCCTCCAGATAGGTTTCAATCCGATATCCGTCATCTGCTTCACCTGGTTTCCGCTCTACTATGCTTCCTATGCCATACTCATGCTTCTGGAAATGAACGGAATCCACATATTCTCCCCTCAGTTCTTCACCTTTGACCTTTATTCCTTGGCCAATGTCTTCCAGTTCACCACTTTACCGACGGCAAACATCATCTTCACCAATGCACAGGGCTTATATCAGTCTGTCATCTTCAACCAGGTCCACGTCTTCCAGGGAAGCATGTCCTCCTTCACCTCCTGGGCAGCAAGTCAGGCCTTCTATGGTCTCTTGGCCATGGCTGTGCAGGTCATCATAGCATTGATTGTCTTCTGCATCTTCCAATCCTATGTCGCCCTCATGATGGACCATCTCAAACTTGGTCTCTCCTGGAAACTGGAAGGCATGTGGAAAGGAATCCTCCTATCCCCTATCTTCACCTTCGCCTACGGACTATGCAACGTGCTTGGTGTATTGACAAAGGCAAAATGGAAAGTTGCCAAAAGAAATCCTTCAGAGACGATTATCCTCACTCCTCTTCCGGAAAAGAGAGAAATCAGACGTACTTTCGAAGCATCCGAAAGAGATCAAAGACGATATCAGGGCAACTGGTGGAAGAAGAAAAACTGAGCGTTCAAAAAGCCTGGCCACAATAACAGCCAGGCTTCATTTTATTCTAGGATGATAAGATTGTCTTATGAGAGGCTGCTTCATCAATCCTGATTTTTCAGTCTAAGGCTTGCCCTGTTTTCAAGGTTTCGCATCATCCTTTCCAGGGGAATGAATTCTATCGGCTTTCAAGATGGGCGTTCATACAATCCTTGGTCTGCTGCTGAACTTACATGCCCTCGTTGATAGAGGAAAGCATCCTGGAGTATCTTCTCATTGCCCTTCTCTTCAAGTTCCCTATCAAGACCCATAAAGCGGGTCACCTGAAGAATATAGACATTCTGTCTGCTCTCTATATCGACAGGTATGGCATCAATCCGGAATCATCGATAAAGCCTGTCAAAACCAAGATTGATGCAGACTCTCTTCAATGTGCGCAGCAAGGAAAGCTTCTTCGGCGTCCTTCTTTTCAAAAGCTTCGACAAGATAGCCATCATCCTTCAAGAACATCAACACGACGTGATAGACCAGCTTCTCCAAGCCAAGCCACTGAAGAACACCTTTTAAGTCACAACCGATTTTTATAGGATTCTATGATTGTCATCCGGCATTTTCTACGTCAGTCTTTGATTTCTCCGTTTTCATCCTTCACCAGCAAGTCCTTGATATCCATGAGACAGGAAAGAAGGACAGGATTGAACTTTCCGCACTCAACGTCCATGATCATCGAAATCGCCTTGGAAGAGGAATAGGCTTCCCTATAGACCCTCTTGGAAGTCAAGGCATCATAGCAGTCGGCAATGGATACGACCTGGGCAGCAATCGGGATTTCATCTCCCTTCAACCCCTTGGGATATCCCTTTCCATCATATTTCTCATGATGATACAGGCAGATGTCATAAGCATATTTCACCAAGGGCTCATCCTTATATTTAGTGACGTTGCTGATGATCTCCGCTCCGAAGATGGTGTGCTTCTTGACCTCCTCGAATTCCTCTTTCGTCAGCTTCCCCGGCTTATTGAGAATCTTAGGATCGATTTCGACCTTTCCGATGTCATGCAAGGCAGAAGCGGTAGAAATCAGGAAGATATCCCTTCTGGTCAGATTGTATCTGTCCGTCTTCTCCATCAGCTGGATCAGGAGAAGTTCCGTAATCCTGTTGATGTTGCTGATATGAGACCTACCAAGACCTGCACGGAATTCCGAGACCTGGGCAAGGATTTCAACCAGGATATGGTTACTTCTTTCCTTGTCAAGGATTTTCCCTGAAACCGTCGAGACAAGCCTTCGCTGTTTTTCATAAAGATGAATGGTGTTGGAGACCCTCTTATAGACCACCTTTGCATCAAACGGTTTGCCGATGAAGTCGGCTACACCCATTTCATAGGCCTTCCTGATGGTAGCCTCGGATTCATCACCGGTGATGGCGATGACCGGGATGTCATCCAGATAGTGGTGGATGTTCATGTATTTCAAAACATCGAATCCATCGACATCCGGCATGTGGATATCAAGAAGGACAAGGGAAATCTTGGAACCATACTGTTCCAATGCATCGATACATGCCTGGCCGCCATCTGCCTCCATGACGTTATACTCATTGCTGAGAATGGAGGAAAGGACAGCGCGGTTCGTATAAGCAGCATCGACGACAAGGATATTGGTTTTTCCGTCATCGCTTTGCTTCTTTCCTTCGATATCCGTGACGATGCTGTTCTTTTTGATTTTGGCACGATATAGGAGATGATCGGCACGATTGACGGCAGACTCGATAGTCTCACCCACGCAGATAGTAGCACCGACAGAAGAGGTAAAATTGATTTCGGAATATCCGGAAAGAGAAACCTGATTGGTCTTTTCCAGGATATGATGGAGAATTGTTTCAAATCCATCAGAACGGATACCCTGCATGACAATCAGGAATTCATCTCCGCCATAGCGTATGACTTTGTCTGTGGCACGTACAGAACGGCTGAGTTCGTTTGCAAAAAGAGAAAGGACGGAATCACCGACCAGATGTCCATAGACATCGTTATATACCTTGAAGTCATCCAGGTCGATCATGGCAACACCGCAAGAAAGAACCGAATCCTTCAGCTTCTCCTCATAGAAACGCCTGTTATAGACTCCGGTCAAACCATCGATATAAGTCTTTTCACGATAATCGCTGAGGGAAGCGAGAATCTTCTTTTCACCAAGGAAGTCCACCAGGTTTTCAAAATCAAATTCCCTGAGAAGCTCCATGACATAGGGTGTACCATCAATCTCAATGTAGCGGGATATGACCTGATAGATTCCATGCGGAGCCACTTCGATTTTGAATTTATCGGACTTGGTAGCAAACGCAGCTGCGGAAGTGCAGTTGTTACACGGATTCTTCTTGCTCCAGAAGGAAAAACATGGGCAGGTCATCTTCCGGACATCTTCCTTGGAACATATACCGGCGATTTCACTCTTCTTCAGGATTCGTACCACATCGAAAATCTTCCGGAAATATTCCATTTCCTTTTCGACTTGGTCCATCGTCAAAGCATATTCAGTTTGCATATACTGCCCTTTCCATCGGGATGCCGATACAAATTCACCTAAGACAACATATTCCTGCCCATATTATAGTTCCAAATGCACCGAATTCGTCAAAAAAAACCAAAGATATTCTTTCGTTTTCAGAAATACAATTGCAATATATTGATGAAACGATGGCTTTTCAAGTTTCTTTTTCTTTCCATCTGACAGCATCATAGACAAATCATCCATTCCTATCCTTATCTTGTGAGATTTTTATAGCTATATCTTCTTGTCAGCTTTGATCTGATCCAGGTCCTTAAAGGAATCCAGCCCCTTATCAATCGCTTCTTCTTTCATATCGAATGCATGCAATATCCTTTTTTGTTTGTTCGTCAGAATATACCTGATCCGCCTTCCGGAGCCCAATGCAGTCCGTGTCGCCTCAATCTTTGCCATTTCCAGGACGGAAGAACGGACGGTGTAATTCTTCGTGTCCTTTGTCTCTTCCCTCAGTTTCCTCGTCCTATCGACCAGAACGCTTCTGATGATTGACGCGAGGAAACAGATGAACACTTTGGAAAGCGTCGTATCGTTCGAATGGGTATGGAATGCCTTCAGACGGAAAGTGGTTTTTATGTACATGAAGCTCTTTCCGACTCTGTCTCTTAATCTGTATTGTTCCATGACTTCCGGTATCGTCATCTCTTTATCGGAAATCAGAGCATAGAAACCTAGCATCCGGTATTCCTTATCGATCTTTTCGCCGTTTTTCGCAAAT
>JAJVUU010000029.1 GCA_021621525.1 Caryophanales bacterium | reverse complement strand
AGTATACCATTTCAAGGGTGAAAAGAGGAAACTATCCTTGTTTTTTCTCTCTCGTGATATAATCGAGCCATGATCAAAATCGTCACGGACTATGGCTTCTGCTATGGGGTAAAGAATGCCATCGATACTTTCAGCCATCT
This sequence comes from Caryophanales bacterium, assembly GCA_021621525.1. Taxonomy (GTDB): domain Bacteria; phylum Bacillota_I; class Bacilli_A; order RFN20; family CAG-288; genus Enterosoma. The sequence continues at coordinate 21,121 of JAJVUU010000029.1, read as the reverse complement.
CAAAAGAGGTAAGGGCACCATCTATCTGACTCATCCCATCCTTCACAACGAAGAAGAAAACCGGAAATGGATGGAATCTCTACATGCCAGATTCATCTCTTCTGATACTATTTTATCTTTGGATGATACCGTTGTCCTTTCGGCCCACGGACATACCATCGAAGAGGAAAACGCTTACAAGGGAAGGGCGAAGATCGTCGACCTCACCTGTCCCCTGATTCTTGCCAGGAACAAGAGCATCCCTGCCTTTCAGGAAGGTGTCTCTTATTTCTATCTTGGAAAGAAGGACCATCAGGAGACCATCGGTTTTCTTTCGAGGTTCCCTTATTTTCAGCTCATCGATGCCAAAGGGGATGTGATACAGGAGCTTCTATCAACAAAGGTCGAAAAGAAGATCGTCTTTGTTCCCCAGACGACGGCAGGTTCTGACTTGTATCATCAGGTGCTGGACTTCCTTAGGAAGAAGGGAGATGTCATCTTCTCTCTCCCTCTTTGTCCGAAGTATGCCTCCAGAGCCCTCTCTTCAGCCGCTCTTGCCAAAGAACTCGACCCTTTTAAGGCGTGTTTCCTGGTCTGTGGAGATCCTTCAAGCTCCAATGCCAAAGAGATCCTTTCTTCCATCAAAAAAGCCAATCCTGCCCTCTTTGCTTCCATCGTCATGAAGAGCGATGAGGTGTCTTCCTTCCTTTTGAAGAAGGATATCTATATCACATCGGCAACGAGCGTGAGCTCTCAGGTTGTCTTGGATCTTCAAGAAGGACTTATCGAAAGGTCAAAGGTTTGAAAGGACATCTTTTCTTACAACGGCAAAGCTTTTTTCTTCGATCTGCCTCACCCTCGTCTTGGATATGGCATATTTCAGGGAGAGCTCCTCGAGCGTCTTCTTTTTTCCGTTGACGCCGTATCGGCTTAAAAGGATGTCCCTGCTTCTCTCATCAAGGCTGTCCAAAGCCTCCTTATATACCTTCATGACTTCCTTTCCGGCATAGAAGACATCCGGGTTCTCGAAAGGAGAGGAGGCTACTTTCCTATCCGCTTCCTCCAGTCCGAGAAGGAAGGTCTTCTGATAGACAAGAAGCAGGTCTTCCACTTTCTTTGGCGTATAGTCTTTCCCTAGAAAAGAGGCAATCTCCTGACTCGTCGGTTCTCTTTTTGAAGTCCTTGCAAGGCTATCCTTGGCCTTGTTGATCTCCTTGACCTGGAGTCGGATATGCTTTGGCAAGGCGATGATGTATTCATATCTTCCGATATAGTCGAGGATGGCGGACTTGATCTTCAAGATGGCATAGCCGACAAAGGAAGAAGACTTTTTCAAGTCGAAGGTGTCGATGGAGTGGATCAGCCCCTGGCATCCTTCTTGGATCATATCCATGATGGGAAGGCGGTTTTTATAAAAATCAGTCTTGATGACATAGAGGACCAGGCGGAGATTTCCTTCTACGATTTCATTCCTTGTCTCGATGTTTCCTGTCCTCTGGTATTCTTTGACCTTCCTTATGTTCTCCTCTTCGTTCAGGCACGTCGAAAGGTTGACGGACTTCAGGAATTCCTGGTATTCGTAACTTTGAAAAGTCTTCATGCTTTTTCTTCCTTTTTAAGGGAAAAGTGTTTTCCTGTCACGGGAGTGAAATACTTCTCATAGGAAAAAGGTAGGATCTCAAGGCTTTTGTCGATGGATAGAAGCGTATCCTTGAAGCCGTGAAGGAATACTTCTTCTTCGACTTCATGGGGGAATTCGATGTAATTGAGATGATATCTTCTGCAGTCGAGCCTGCTATGGTGGGACATGTCTCCCGAGACAAACAGATCGACGTTCTCCTTCATGACTTCGAAGATGTCGTTTCCGGCTCCTCCGGCGATGATGCCGACTCTCCTGTTGAGCCTTGAGTCATCGATCATGCCACAATAGGAAAAGGAGAACCTGTCAAGAAGCTTCTTGGCAAAGTCTTTTGTCGAAATCGGTTCAGCAAGATTGATGATTCTCAATATGCCGTCTTTTCCGACCTCGAAGGAATCGTAGCCAAGCATCTTAAGAAGGGTATCGTTCATGCCGCCTTTGGCCTTGTCGTAGTTCGTATGGAAGGAATAGATTGGAGCAGAAAGGCTATCGATTTGTTTTTCAATCTCTGCCTTCTTCGGATCAAAAAGGATGATCTCCCTTCTCTTTCCAAAATAGAAGGGATGGTGGCTGATGATGATGTCAGGAGAAAAGGAAAGGCATTCCTTGAGACAGTCCTCTGAAAAATCAAGACAGAGGAAGACCTTTTGGATGTCTTTGTCCATATCGACGCTCTTCGTCTGCAATCCGACATGGTCATAGGATTCGGCAAGCTGTTTCGGAAACTTCCTTCCGAGGATGCTAAGAAGTCTTCTGAGTTTCATGTTGAATGGTCTTAATCTCCTTGTTGAGCTTTTCGATTTCCTTCCTGTTTTCGATGATGTGGGAAAAGGGTATGAGACTGTCTCTTTCCTTCCTTAGCATTTCCAGAAGCAGGGAATCTTTGTTTTTGACAGGGAAGGGACCATATTTTCTTTCCAATAAATCGGTCTCTTCCTTTCCGGGAACGAATCTAAGAAGAGGATAATACCGCCTTTCATAGACATAGAGTCCCTGATCGTTATAAAACCCGCTGTCAAGGAGAAAGGAAATCACACAGGATGGATTGCTTTGAGGTTCCACGATGATGCAGGAAAACTGAGGGAGCCTTTCCTTTGCCCGGGATAGGATTTCCAGGATCGTGTTTCCACCCATCCCAAGAAGGCAGCAGCAGTCGACCTCTTTCGGAAGATAGTCCAGCCCGTCTTTTAAGACACAGGACAGGTTTTCAAGCTGGTTTTCTTTGATGTTCCTTTCCAGGTTCTCAGAGGGCCCCTTCTTGTTTTCGACGGCTATGACCTTGTGCCCGTTCTGAGCCAAGGCAATGGAAAACTGGCCCCTGTCAGCGCCTACGTCGATGACATAGGCACCTTCAGGGACAAGACGGAAAGCCGATAGAAGACGTCTGGAGAGTTTGTTTTTCGTTAGCGGAAATCCTTTAAGAGTTTGGCGCGGGCCGGATGGCGAAGCTTTTTGAGCGCCTTGGCTTCGATTTGACGGATACGTTCCCTGGTGACGTTGAATTCCTTGCCGACTTCTTCCAGGGTGTGGGTTCTTCCGTCCTCAAGACCATATCTGAGACGGATGACCCTGGCTTCCCTGTCGGTCAGCTGGTTGAGGACTTCGTCGATCCTTTCCTTCTTCATGGATTCGTTGGCAAAGTCGAACGGAGAGACGTTGTCCTTATCTTCGATGAAGTCTCCGACATGGCTGTCTTCCTCTTCGCCGACCGGTTTTTCCAAGGAGAGAGGATCAAGGGCAATCTGCTGGATTTCACGGATTCTGGAGGCAGACCACTGCCCTCCGAGTTCTTCGGAAATCTCTTCTGCCGTAGGGTCACGGTTGAGCTTCTGGACGAGCTTTCTCTGGGCTCTGGTGATCTTGTTGATGGTCTCGACCATGTGGACCGGGATACGGATGGTCCTGGCCTGATCGGCTAAAGCCCTGGTGATGGCCTGACGGATCCACCATGTCGCATAGGTGGAAAATTTGAATCCCCTGGTATAGTCGAATTTGTCGACGGCCTTCATCAGACCGAGGTTTCCTTCCTGGATGAGGTCAAGGAAGTCCATACCACGGTTGACATAGTGCTTGGCGATGGATACGACAAGCTTGAGGTTGCATTGGATCAGCCTGTTCTTGCTGTCCTTTCCGGCATCGACTCTTTCCTTGAGGGAGTAGATTTCGCTGTCAGGCTTGATGCAGGGATAGCGGTTGATGAGGATCTGATCGAATTCATCTTCCAGGTTTTCGTCCGTGGACGGCAGTTCCTGGTCTACGAAGGTGCGGAAATCAGAGGTCGGATGATCCTTGCGATAGATGCCAAAGGCTTCCTCAAGGTATGGTTCGAGCTGCTTGAGGGCTTCTTCGCCGGAAAGGATCTGCTGGGCACAGATGACTTCTTCGTTCTTGTTCTTGAATACCTGATAGGCACCGATGGCATGGAGATACTGTCTGACGGGGTCGGAATTCTTCGTGTCGATGTTGGAGAGCATCTCCTCTTCCTCTTCGTCGAACTCGGGCTCCTTGTCTTCGCTGAAGTTGTCTTCGTCAAACATCGGAGGAAGATTGTCATCATCGATTTCCTCTCCGGAATCCAAGGTGATGCCGTTATCCTGGAGGCTGACGATGAGATCGTTGAAATCATCGTCGCTCAGTTTGAGGTGAGACGTGTATTTTTCGATGTCTTCCTGCTTGACGACGTTGTTGTTCTTCTTTCCGACTTCGATGAAATGGGCCTTGACATCGTCCATGGTCAGCATTTCCCTGTTGGTCGAAGCCATGTCGGCAACAGTCATCTTCTTGCCTTTGGCCTTCTTTCCCTTATTGGCATCCTTCAGCTTTTCGACTTCGGAGTCGAGCTCCTTGGCCGCAGCTTCATCGTCAGGAAGGATGTCATCCAGGTCTTCATCGACCTGGTCTTCATTTATATTTTTATAGGCATCGTCAAGCTTCTTTTCGGTCGATTCATCATTGCAGGTCTTTATCTCTTCCGGAAGGGAGGATTTGCTGCTCTTTTTGGCCTTCTTGGTGCCCTTGACAGGGGCGATGATGTCGTCAAGACCGGTGCTGATTTCTTCGAGGTTCTTTTCCTTGGCGGTTTTCGTCTTTGCCTTGGAAGTCGTTTCCTTCGTCTTTTTTTCACTAGCTTTTTTTGCCATGCTTTTTACCTCTCTATATAAATATATCGTCTAGGAATGTCTGAATTTGAAGTCTGCTTTTGAAAAAATCATCTCTTGATGAAAATCTGCTCCCTGAGAAGCTCGACATAGATGTCCCTTAACTCTTTGTCCGTCCTGATGGAGAAGTTGTTTTCCCTGCAGAACCTCATCCTGGCATCATATTTGGAAAGAAGAGGATGAATCTTGAGCTCCCTGAGGAAGTTCTCCCTTGCATAGACCTTGTCGTTGCTCCTGGAAAGGAACTCGATGGCCACGGAAAGGAATTCCAGATCGTCCGGGTTGATGTTGATGGAAAAAGCATCTTCGATGGAATCATCCTTGCCATCGATGCCTTCCAAGTCAAATCCGTCATCTTCCTTCTGAAGGTCGATACCTTCCATATCAAAGCCGAAATCATCCTCGGATTCTTTTTTGTCCTGTTTCAGATATTCCTGATGTTTCATGGGATAGTCCTTGATGAACGCCGAGAGCTTCTTGAAGTCCTCTTCATCAAAGGAACGCTTGGAATTGTCCTTCAGGTAGATTTCGTTGATCAGGATGGAAAGGGCATAGAAAGGCTGGAACCTCAGATCGCAATTGGCAGACTGAAGCTCCTGACAGGCTTCGACGCAATGCGGAAGCACATAGATGATCTGTGCTTCGTTCTTCACCAGCTCATAGAGCATGCTGCTTCCTTCGATGGAGTTGGCAGCCTGTGTGATGAATTCGTTGATGTTTTCAGCAACCTTGTAATCATAGGTCAGATTGTTCTCGTTGACCATATTGATGGGCAAGGGTTCCTTTCGGTAATTCCCATAGGCTCTGTATGGCTGATGATATTCCTTTTTCGGTGGAATATATTCTTTCTTGGGAATATCGGCAGTCTGGTTTTCCAATAGCTTCTGAAGGTCCTGAGAGGGCATCTCAGTGACCTTTTGAAGGGCCTTGAGGTCGTTGAGTCTTGCTACTTCATCGAGTTTTGCATAATACGGACCAGCCTTCTTCAGGAAGGAGCTGATGGCAAGAGAATCCGTAAGCTTGTTCGAACCGGTCTTCTTCAAAGCCCTTGCCAGAAGGAAGAGAAATGGATCGTACATCCTCTGAGCCTGGCTTTGAAGGTCCTTGCGAGGATCTTCCTTGGCGTTATAGAGGACTTCATCCGCATCCTTTCCGGTCTTGAATGGCCTTACGACCATAAAAGGAAGACCGGCCTGGGAAAGGAGCGGAAGGCATTCTTCCTCAGCCACCTGTCCTGGCTCATCCCTGTCCAGGCAAAGGCGTATCTGTACGTTGAGCCTTTTGAGGGACTGGATGTTTTCCTTTGTCAATGCCGTACCCATGCTTCCGACGACGCTTTCGATACCGGCTCTCTGGAAGGCGATGACGTCGTTGAAACCTTCGACGATATAAAGATAGCCGTCCTTGTGGCAGGTGTTCTTGGCGATGTGGTAATGGTAGAGGATCTCCGATTTGACAAACAGCTGGGTCGCCGGATAGTTGACATATTTTCCGCCGGGTGTCTCTTCATCGATTTTTCTTCCTGAAAATCCGACGAGATGACCATAGTCATCATAGATCGGATACATCAGTCGGTGGCTGAAGCGGTCTTTGAGTTCGCTTGAGGAGGAGAGGATTCCGGCCGTCTCCAATATCGGCACATCAAATCCATCCTTGCGGAGGATGCGGATGATACGGCTGGCATCCTTTGGCGCATAGCCTAGCTGGAAGTGCTCGACGGCGGACTTGGGAATGCCTCTCTTTTCAAGGTATCTCCGACATTCTTCGCCCTCGTTGGATTCAAGGCAGGCCTGATAGTACCGTCCTACTTCTTCCAAGGCCTTGAGTTCTTCCTTGAAGCGTGTCTCAATCTGTGGGACAAAGGGTTTGCGACTGTTGAGTCCTTCAGGAAGAGGGATGTTGCAGATCTGGCAGACCTTCTTCAGCGCCTCGATTTTCGAGATATGCTCATACTCGCTGACGAAGGTGATGGGGTCTCCGCCTTTTCCATCGACAAAACAATGGAAGGTATTCTTCTCGACATTGACCTGCATGCTTGGCGAATGGTCATTATGAAAAGGGCAGATACATTTCAAGTATTTGCCAACCTTGACGAGCGCAGTAGGCCCCAGTTCATAGCTGATGACATCCCTGATGCTGGATTTGGATGAGACCTCCCTGAAGATGGAGTTGTCTCTCGGATAGGAATCGGCCACTCTTTACTTCACCTGGTTCTTCTTCAAGAAGTTATGGATATAGTCGTTGAGTGAATCGATGGAAACGCGTTCCTGGCTCATGGAGTCTCTTTCCCTGACGGTCACGCAATGGTCGTTGGCACTGTCGAAATCATAACATACGCATAAAGGCGTACCGATCATGTCTTCTCTGCGGTAACGCTTGCCGATGCTGCCGGTGGTGTCGAAGATGGCATCGAATTCATAATGGACCTGGTCAAAGACCTTCTTGGCTTCTTCGGTGAGCTTGTTGCTCAAAGGCATGACGGCGACCGTATAGGGAGCCAATTCAGGCACGAAGTGCATGACGATTCTGGAATCGGCGCCATCCTTGAGGGATTCGACGTCATAGGCATCACAGCACAGGGCCAGCATCAGTCTGTCCAGACCGAAGGAAGGTTCGACGACATGCGGGATGTATCTTTCGTTCGTATCCGGATCGAGGTAGGTCAGATCCTGGCTAGAGGCAGTCTGATGGCGGTTGAGATCATAGTCACCGCGGCATGCGATGCCCATGAGTTCACCCCATCCGAAGGACGGGAAGTCATATTCGATATCCGTCGTCGCCTTGCTATAGAAGGCAAGCTCGGCCGGTTCATGGTCCCTGAAACGGACTTTTTCATCCTTCAGACCGAGTTTCTCGACGAAGGTCTTGCAGTTCTGCTTATAAAATTCAAACCATCTGTCATCTTCACCCGGCTTGAAGAAGAACTCGATTTCCATCTGTTCGAATTCACGGGTACGGAAGGTGAAGTTGCCTGGAGTGATTTCGTTTCGGAAAGCCTTGCCGATATCACAGATTCCGACAGGAAGCTTTCTTCTTGTCGTGCGAAGGACGTTCTTGAAGTTGACGAAGATGCCCTGGGCGGTCTCCGGTCGGAGGTAGACTTCGCTCTGCTTGTCTTCGGTGACACCGATGAAGGTCTTGAACATCATCTGGAACTGACGGATCGGAGTGAACTCGCTCTTTCCGCAGGTGGGGCACTTGATTTCGCCGGACTGCATCATGTCGTTGAGCTGTTCCTGACTCATGCCATCGACGTCAAGGTCGGGCTTCTGGTCATGGATGATCTGATCGGCACGGAACCTGGAATGGCAGTATTTGCAGTCGACCAAAGGATCGTGGAAATTGGCGACATGTCCTGTCGCCTGCCAGACCTTCGGATTCATGATGATGGCAGGATCGATCTGGACGTTGTATTCGATGGAACGGACGAAATGTCTCAGCCAAAGATCCTTGACGTGGTTCTTCAGCAAAGCGCCCAAGGGACCGTAATCCCAGGAATTGGAAAGACCTCCATAGATTTCGCTTCCCTGATAGACAAAGCCTGTGCTTTGAAGATGTGTAGTGACTTCTTCGAATGTTTTCTGTTTGTCGGACATGTTGGTACCTCTTATCAATAAAAGAATCAATGTTTATTATATCATATCTATTCCAAAGCTGACAAAAGCAAAGGAAAAGACTTCGTCTTCTTCAGATCAAAATAACTTAACAGCCTGTCGTTGAGAAGGCAGAGCATCCTCATGCCGTTTTCATGGAAGACTTTCTTCGAAAGAATCTCTTCATCCAGGGGGTGGAAGGTAAACTTCAATACATACAGGTCGTTCCTGTCTGTAGCCAAGGTATCCCCTTCCTTGATGCAGTCCTTGCAGAGAAAGCCGCCATCCTGAAAAGAATATCCTACGATGTTCCTGGTCTTCTTGCACCGGACGCATCTTTGTGTCTCAAGTCCGATTCCAAGACTTCGATAGAGGACGCCTAACGTCAGTAAGGTGAGGGAGAGCGTATCACCGTTTCTAAGACTTTGGACGATTCTTAAGATTTCGTCAAAGGGAAACGGATCATCAAACTGATACAGGGAAAGGCAAAGCTCTTCTAGATACATCAGGTAGAGGGAAGAGACGTAGGAGGTAAGAAGCTCGGAGGAATCCCAGAGCACCTTGACGGATGATGCAAAAGAGATTTCCGAGGATTTCCTGAACTCGACATAGACAAGGCTTCCGGATATCAGAAGAGGCTTGAGAGGACTCTTCATCTTGTAGATTCCTCTGGCAAGCAGGCTGAACAGGCCTTTTTCACCTACCAAGGTGATGATGGCAGAATCTTCCTTGTACCTGGTGGACAATAGGACGATGGCCTTGCTTTGATATGCAACAGGCTCCAGCATCACTTTTCGTCGTATCCGAATTTCTTCAGATATTTGTCATCGTTTCGCCAGTCAGGTATGACCTTCACCGTCAGCTCCAGATGGACGGGCATACCGAAATAGGAAGAGATGGACTGTTCGCTATAGCGGGATATCTCGGAGATCATGGAGCCTTTCTTTCCGATGACGATGGCTTTTTCGGAAGCCTTCTCCACGATGATATTTCCGAAGACGAGAAGGGAACCGTCTTCCTCTTCGTTGACGCCCTTGAGGTCGACATAGATGGAATGAGGGACTTCTGCCGAAAGCAATCTCATGCACTTCTCACGGATGATCTCGGCGATGATGTATTCCTTGGGTCTGTCGGAGACGATGTCGTCCTGATAATAGGGCATGCCTTCAGGAAGTTCTTCCTTGATGGCAGCAAGCAGCTCCTGGATACCGAAGCCATCCTTGGCGGACATCCTGATGACCTTGGCCTTAGGGAGCAGGGAGGTGTATCTTGAAAGCCTCTCTTCACCGACATCGGCCTTGACCAAGTCGACCTTGTTGAAGCAAAGGATGATCGGGACTTCGACATTTTTCAGCTTTTCACAAAGCTCGAAGTTCGGGACTTCCCCGGCATCGACGACATAGACAATCAAGTCGACGCCTTCCTTGGCACTTTCGGCATCCCTTAAAAGGATGGAACCGAGCTTTCCGTGTGGCTTGAAGACACCGGGCGTGTCGACGAAGATGATCTGGCTATCCTCGTCGTTATAGATGGCCTTGACGTTGTCCCTGGTCGTCTGGGGCTTGGATGAGACAGGGAGGAGCTTGAAACCGAGGCACTTGTTGATGATGGTGCTCTTTCCGGCATTGGCTCTTCCATAGACGGTGACGAATCCTACTTTTTTCATGCGTTCAAATCCTCTTTCGTGAAGGTGTAGGGGAGAAGCTCTTCTACACTCGTATCCAACCTCTTGGTGAAGTCCTTGTTGAAGATATGGACTCTGGTGAAGAGGTTCATCAGCTCTGACATGACCTGCCTGCAGCTTCCACAGGGCGTTCCGACATTGGATGAATCGGTGACCAAGGTCAGAGAGACGATGTCATCCTTCTTGTAGCCCAAGGCATAGACCGAGAAGAGGGCGACCCTTTCAGCGCACATGCTGTCTCCATAGGCCGAGTTTTCGATGTTGAATCCTTTGTGGTATTTTCCGTCCTTGGTCAAAATGACTGCCCCTACCCGGAAATGGGAATAAGGGGAATAGGAATTGCTCTGGGCTTCCTTGACAAGCCTGATGGCCTTCTTCATGTCGGTATAGAAGTCATATGGCATGGTGTTGAGAATCTTGTTCTGAAGGGCGAACATCTCCTCGGCTTCTTCCTTGCTGCGATGATGGTCATAGCCAAAGGCATGGAGAAGGCCATGGATGAAGAGGAATGCCAGCTCTCTTTGAAGTGGGTGGTTGAAATTCTCGGCCTGGGCCTTTGCGACCTCCGGGGATATGATGATGTTTCCTAAGTCGTGGATGCCGTCGTTTTCGATGACATCGGCCTCTTCAAAGGCAAAGGTCAGGACATCGGTCTCCCTATCGGTATCACGGTATTGCCTGTTGAGAGAATGGATCTCTTCCTTGCTTACCAGGGTCAAGGAAATGCGGAAGGGTTCGTCTTCCTTTCCTAGCACTTTCAGTGTGTGTTCAAAGGCAATCTGGAAGACTTGCCTCATGCCGGGCAGTCTCTTTGTCTGATTGAGATATTCGAGGATATGGTTCTTTTCCATCTTGGATGGCTCCTTTTTCCTCTACTATTATATTTCAATCAACCTTGTTTTTCAGCAAAAAATAGAGCAAGTGGGCTGGAAAGGGAATTGATGCAGGAAATCTCCCTGCTCCTGTCAAGGACGGTGACATAGAATCTGTGCAGGACGAAGGACAAAGAAAGGGAAAGGCTTAGATAATAGCAAAGAAGATTGATGTTGAGCCTCTCGTTCATGGATAGGTCGATGAAGACGAGGCTGAAGCAGCAGATAAATTCAAGAAGATAGCTTAAAGATAGCCTGAGACCATATTCGGCTGTCTTCCTTTTGGCCTTTTGATAATCCAGTTTTCCAGTCTCGTCCCCTTGGTTTAGCTTCTCTCGGAATGACTCCTCCAAGAGGGAACAATCCCTGTTGACTTTGTTTTTCTCCTTGGCCAATGGGACTCTGATCAGCAAAAAGGCGATGGCAATCAGGCTTAGGAAGGATAGGAAATAGCGGTTGAAGATGAGAAGGAACATCAGCACGTAGATGGCAAAGCCATAGGAAAGGGCGTTGCTGTGCCTCTTGATGCATAAGAGGAAGAGGGAACTTAGCCTATCCATGTCTCTGGCCCTGTTTGCCTGAAGGTAAGGCATCATCACCTTCTCTTCAAGCCTTCTTAGAATCATCCTGTTGAGGCTGCTTTGCAGGACCATCATGCCAAGAAGACCGAGCAGGGAAATCATGGATGGCATAAAGGCATCCCTGCTTCCTGTCGATAAGACAAGAAAAGTGGCCAGGATTTCCTGGAAAAGGAAGCAAAGGAAATAGCATACCTTCTCTGACCTGAGAAGCAGGCTCTTCTTCATGTGCTTCTCCTTCTTCCCGATTGTATCCTTTAAGAGCATCTTATGAAGGAAGACGTCATGAAATTCATTCAGACTCAGGGCATATCTTCCAAACTGGGGGTCGAGAACCTCTACCTTCTTCTTCCCAATCTTCAACAGCAGGACGAAATGACTCCTGCCTGCATGGCTGACATTGGCAATCCCCGGAAGTTGACTCCCCGTGACCTGGGTGATCCTATCTACGTCATAGGAAGTGTACTTGCAGTCGAACCTGAGAAGTTCTTCCCTGATCGACAGGAAGTCCTCACAATCGTTGTTCAAAGGAACGGTTTCGTAGGAATCGTCTTTGTAGACTTCCGACAGCAAGTTTCTGACGCTTGCCTTCCCACAGTCGGAATCATAGCTTTGATAGACCATCAAAAAAGCCTCCTCAACCATATATTGTCAAGAAGGCTCGCTATTATCTCATGTCGAAGTCAGAAATTTTCACAATCTTGAACAAGGAGTTCCAGATCTCGATGGTATCCACTAGGAAATCCAGTCCCCGGAGCCGATAGGTCAGGTAGGCGGAAAGAGATTGCATGCTCTTGGTTGAAAGGATGGTGATTTTGCCTTTCATGGCTCTTTTCTTCATCAAATCATGATAGATCTTCTTCTTCCATTCATCGGAAAGATAACCGATTTTCTCAAATCCCGTCAAGAAGAGGGCAGGGATGTCTGACATCCTTTCATAGGCTGCCATCAGGTCTTCCTTTGCCTGGTAGCTTTTGTCGCTTATCTTCTTGATGAGAAGGGAGACATCGACAAAACAGGTGCGGATAGCAGATTTTGCATACATGAAGCACATCGCCTTCATCAGGTCGATATCCAGATTTTCCTGGTTGATGCTTTTCAGGATCATTCCCTTCATCGGGGCTTCATCTCCAAATGCCTTGATATCCCTGGATGTCTGAAGAAGAAGTCTTGCCGAATCTGCCATCGTGGCAGAATCCTGTCTCCTGATATAGGAAAGGAAAGAATCAAGCTGATGGAACATGCTTTCCCTGCTGATGTTGCTATAGACGATGTCCGCATAGACTTTTTCAAGTTCCTTGAGATAGGAGCAATCCTTGGACTTCGTCCTGATTTCATCCCTGTCAGGGTCATAATAGATATCCAGGTAATATCCTTTGTTCTTCTTTGGGCAGAGAGAGTACTTCCCCTTGCAGGAAAGGCACACCTTCCTGTCTCTTAGATATCCATAGAGTTCACCGGTGGAATTGGAAAAGGTAGCATCGCTTTTAAGGAGGTTTCTTACGGCAACCAGTGCCTTGACATCTTCCTTGAGGAGGCCTCTTACTTCATCCTGAAGATGTTCCTCTTCCTTCTTGTCCATCTCGATGTGGGAAGGGTATCGGTCTATGACATATTCGAAGGCTGTCTTTTCTTCGCTCATAATGAAAACTCCTTGTCCAGGTCAAGAAGGTCATCCTGGCTGACCTGTTTTTCTTCCTTCTTCTCTTCCTTTTCTGGCTTGAGGGTATCCTGGGTCTTCTTCTTTCTTCTGACCTGGGAGAGCTCGAAGTCCCTGCTGTTGAGCTTGGTCATGGCATCATAGGCGTTTTTGGCATCCATGGCAGAAAGGGTGTAGCTGACCTTGTCGATGAAGACGGTGTTGAACTCTCCGTGTGTCTTTCTCAGGCAATAATCGAGGATGACGTTGATGACGGGGTTTGGAAAGTTCAGATCCTTCTTGATCTTTTCGATTTCGTCCAGCATGAAGGATGCCGGCTTGGCATTAAACATGATGGAAAGATATTCATCCGGTGTGAGGAGGTTGAACTTCTCGACGATCTTGGAAATCTCTGAATTTCCATAGGCCTGGTTATTATCCTTCTCTCTTTCCGGAGAAGCAAACTGGCGGAGGTTTCTGATATCACGGTTGAAGGAATCAAGATAGAAGATGCCGTCCATGTCCGTGTTATCGCAGATCAAACTGACGACGTCATCGATATCAGGAGAATAGAGGACACAGATGTTCTCGATCTCCTTGATCTGGGACTTGATGTCTTTCAAAGGATATCCTATGGCCTTGAGCTTTTCCCTTAACAGCTTGGTATCGAAATCGGATTGACTCTTGTAGGTCTTGTCTTCCATCTCCTGGTCGACGATGGACAGGGAGAGGTCATCTTCCTTGACCTTGGGTGAGAAGACATCCTTGAAAGGTGTCGTCACATTGATGTAGCCTTCGGGGAGTTTGTCCGTATCTGCCTTGAAATAGCTTAAAAGAAAGAAGTATCGTTTGTTTCCTACGGCTTCGTTCAAAAGGCTTTTCAATAATACGTCGTTGAAGAATTTCTTCGGACTTGCCGGAGGAAGGAGGCGGTAAAGATACGCCGCCTTGACCTGGTTTGCCGAATCCCTCTCTTCCTTGCGATAGACTTCCAATAGGCCGATGGCTTCAAGCTGGCTGCGGCAGAGAAGAAAGTCGGATTCACTCATCCCTAAAGTAGACAATAGGTCATCGCTTAGAAAGCCTCCGAGCTTCTCGCATAAGTCGGCATAATAAAAGAGACTGATGTAGAGAGAGGTGCTCGGGCTTTTCAAAATGGGAAGATAGAGGAAGGAAATGACTTCCTCGTCGCTTCTGGAGAGGTCGAATTGCTTCTGGATTTTACAAAAAGAGTTTTTTTCTAGGATGCGCATGACAAAAGTATACCATTTCATGAGGCTCATCTCATCCATTTTCGGCATTTTATGGGAAAGTAAGCGATTTAATGGGACAAAGCGTCAAGAATATTTGAATTGAAAAAGGATACTTATATAATATATGAGATAATTTTTCGGCAAAAATTATCCTGTAAAGTCTGACTCAGATTAGGAGATAACAAAAATGAATTACAGAATCGATAAGAAATCCAAGATTGTCTGTACCATCGGTCCGTCCAGCCAGGACAAGGACATGATGAAATCCCTTCTTGAAAGCGGAATGACCTGCATGAGAATGAACTTCTCCCATGGCAGCCATGAGGAACATGAAGCGAAGATCAAGACGCTCCGTGAAATCGAAAAGGAAGAGAACATCATCATTCCGATCTGCCTTGATACCAAGGGACCGGAAATCAGGACTTCCAAGTTCGTCGGCGGAAGTGCTGAGTTCAAGGAAGGCGATACGACACGTATCTATATGGGAACGGAGAAGGATGGTACCGCCGAAGCCTTCGGCGTCACCTATACCGGTCTTTATAAGGATGTCCATGTCGGAGCCGACATCCGTCTTGATGACGGAAACCTTCTTCTTGAGGTCACCGGCAAGGATGCCGAGAAGCAGGAGATCATCTGTAAGGTCATCAATACCCATACCTGCAAGGACAGACGTGGTGTCAATGTCCCTGGTGTCCATCTCACCATGCCTTATCTTTCAGAACAGGACCGCAGCGACCTTATCTTCGGTTGCCAGCAGCATGTCGACCTTGTCTCTGCTTCCTTTGTCCGCAACATCCAGGATATCAGGGATATGAGAAACCTTCTTGACAGCAATGGCGGAAAGAACATCCTCATCATCTCCAAGGTCGAGAACACGGAAGCCATCGAAAACCTTGACGCCATCATTGAAGAAAGCGATGGCATCATGGTCGCCCGTGGCGATCTTGCCGTTGAGATTCCGCCGGAAAAGGTTCCTTACTACCAGCGCTACATGATCAACATGTGCAGAAAGCTTGGAAAGCCTGTCATCACGGCTACCCAGATGCTCGATTCCATGATTCACAACCCATTCCCGACCAGAGCCGAAGTCAGCGACGTCGCCGCTGCCATCGATGAAGGAAGCGACAGCGTCATGCTTTCCGGCGAGTCGGCCAATGGCGAATATCCGAAGGAAGCCGTCGAGATGCAGGCCAAGATCGCCCGCGAGACGGAATCCCACTTCGATTACAAGAGAGCCAGCGAATATGCCTTCGAGACCTCCGAAAAGACGGTCTCCGATGCCATCTCGGCTGCCGTAAGCGATACTGCCATCCTGATCGGTGCCAAGCTCATCGTCACCTTCTCCCTCTCTGGCAAGACGGCTGTCCGCATCGCCAAGACCAGACCGATCTGTCCGGTCTTCGTCGTCTCCAGCGACAGGGACACCCTGGCTCACTCCATGCTCTATTATGGATGCTATCCTTACCTCTGCAAATCGATCCCACAGTTCACTGAAGAGATGGAAGTGTTGGCATTGAAGATTGCAAAGGATTATAATCTTGAAAGCGGTTCGAAGATCATCATGACCGGCGGCACTCCGGTAGGCGCCGGAAAAACCAATTTCATCAAGGTCTTGACCCTGAATGACGGCAATCAGGTAGAAGAAGATTAAAGAAAGGAAACAGTCTCCATGCCAAAAACAGAAAAAGTCGTAGCCATCGATTGCGGAGGCACCAATTTGCGTGTCGCCGTCGTCGATAAGGATCTCAACGTCCTTGCAGTCAGAAGAGTTGCATCCATCGCCAATGCGCCAGATGCCCTCTATATGACGATGCGGGACTTGATCACCCAGGTCACAAGGGAAGCTGATGTCAGGGAGATTTCTTCCATCGGTATGTCCATGTGCGGCGTCGTCGTCCACAACAAGGTTGGACGCGTCGGCAATCTTGGCATCGAGACTGGTTATGATTTCGAAGCCCTCTTCAACAGGGATTATCCGGATGCAAAGGTCCTCATTGCCAACGACGCCAACTGCTCCGCTCTCGTCGAAGCCGAATATGGCGTCAACAGAGGATATCCGGACTCTTGCTTTGTCACCATCTCCACCGGTATCGGTATCGGTGTCATCCACAACGGAGAGATGATCGACCTTCCTTTGGAAGCGGGAAGGATGATGGTCGAATACCATGACAAGATCTATGAAGCCGAAGGCCTTCTTTCTGGAAACGGCCTTGTCCGCCTTGCTGCCTTGAACGGGCTCATGGTCAAGGACGGCGCTGAATTCTTTGCCGGCGTCAAGGCGAGGAAACCGGAATTCATGGATGTCTACAACATCTGGATCAAGAGGCTCGGCATCTGGTTTGGCAACATGCAGCTCTTCTTCGACGTTCCTCAGTATGCCCTCAGCGGAGGTGTCATGAAGTCCAAGGAAATCTGGGTCGAAGATGTCGAACGCATCGCCAATGCTTCCATCGCTCCCTGGAAGCTCAACAAGATTGTCTTCAAGGAAGCAAAATATGGTCAGGATGTCGGCATCGCAGCCGCCGGCTGTCTTGCCTGGCATGTCCTGAAGAAGTAATATTAGAAAAGAGGTTATATACAAGATTATGAAGATCATTCTTCCTGACAACAGTGAAAAGATTCTTCCGGAGCACTCCACTGCTCTCGATGCTGCCAAGAGCATTTCTCTTGGCCTGGCCGAAAAGGCCATCTGCGCCAAAGTCAACGGCGAACTCTTCGATTTGAACGAAGAACTTCCCGATGGCTGCACCTTTGAAGTCGTCACCAAGGATTCCAAGGATGCCCTCCATGTACTCAGGCATTCTGCCGCCCATCTTATGGCTCAGGCCATACAGCATCTCTATCCTGGGGTCCAGTTTGCCTATGGACCGGCTACCGATGACGGATTCTACTATGACATGAAGCTTCCGACGCCGATTTCCGTCGAGGACTTTCCGAAGATTGAAAAGGAGATGGCTAAGATCGTCTCCCAGAACCTTCCCATCGTCAGAGAGGACCTCAGCAAAGAGGAAGCTCTCAACAGATTCGCTTCCCAGAAGTACAAGACAATCCATATCAATGAACTTGCAGCCAAGGGTGCTCATCTCAGCGTCTACAAGCAGGGTGATTATGAGGATCTCTGCCTTGGACCTCATATGAAGTCTACCAAGTACATCAAGGCCTTCAAGCTGATGTCCACTTCCGCATGCTACTTCCAGGGTGACAAGAACAATGACACCCTGACGAGAGTCTATGGAACAGCCTTCTTTGAAAAGAAGGACCTGGATGATTATCTCAAGCTTCTGGAAGAGAGAAAGCAGGCTGACCATAAGCGTCTTGGCAAGGAACTCGGCCTCTTCATGTTCTCTGACTATGGCCCGGGACTTCCTTTCTGGCTTCCTAACGGCATGATTGTCCGTCATGAACTTGAGACCTTCCTCTGGGATCTTCTCATGGATAACGGCTATTATTTCCTGAAGACTCCTCAGATGCTCTCCAGGGAACTCTGGGAGACTTCCGGCCACTGGAAGAAGTACAAGGAAAACATGTACATCACCAAGGTCGACGGAAAGCCCTATGCCATCAAGCCGATGAACTGCCCAGGTGCCATCCTGGTCTATCAGAATGACTTGCACTCCTATCGTGAACTTCCTATCCGCTATGCCGAATTCGGTCTGGATCACAGACATGAGGCCAGCGGTGCCTTGAACGGACTCTTCCGTGTCCGTGCCTTCACCCAGGACGATGCCCATATCCTTCTTGCCTTCGATCAGATCGGAAGCGAGATCAGAAAGCTTCTCAAACTCTTCGGATATGTCTATAAGACCTTTGGTCTTTCCTATTCTATCGAGCTCTCCACCAGACCTGACGTCTATGTCGGAAAGCTCTCTACCTGGGACAAGGCCGAGGCCGAACTCAAGGAATGCCTGAACGAAAACGGCATCCCGTATGAGATCAACGAAGGCGATGGCGCCTTCTATGGTCCGAAGCTTGACTTCAAGATCAAGGATTCCCTCAACCGTGTATGGCAGTGCGGAACCATCCAGCTTGATATGCAGCTTCCTCACAGATTCCATCTCACCTACACCGACAAGGACGGCAAGCAGAAGGAACCTGTCATGCTCCACAGAGCCATCTTCGGTTCCTTTGAAAGATTCTTAGGTATCATCACCGAGAACTTCAAGGGAGCCTTCCCGACCTGGATGTCTCCGGAACAGGTCCGTATCCTTCCTATCAACAATGACGAAGCTGTCATGAAGTATGCTGTCGCTGTTGAAAAGAAGCTCAAGAGCCACAACGTCCGTGTCTCCATCGATGACAGGAACGAGAAGCTCAACTACAAGATCCGTGAAGCCCAGACCAAGAAGGTCCCGTATACGCTTGTCATCGGTGCAAAGGAAGCCGAGAGCAAGAACATCACCTACAGACTCTATGGCCATATGGATTCCAAGACCGTATCCGAGGCTGAGTTTGTCAAGATCATCACCAAGGATATCAAGGAAAAGAATCCTCAACGTTCTTACTGAAAACCGTGATGGGAGGCTGAGGCCTCCCATTTTTGGTCTCTTTTTATCATTCCCCGCCCACTTCCTACCACCGGGATTTTACACATTTTCTCCCTTTTTCCCGGATGTAAGAGGTTCACTGGTGGGGATTTTTTACATTTTTCTTCTTTTTGATTGCATGAAATGGGAGAGAAGTGTATAATTGTGGGTGAAAGTGGTATACTCGACATGTTTTACGGACAGAAAGACTTGGCCATCGACGATAAATCGAGGTTGGTTCTCCCCTCTCTGTTTCGTGATGGATTCAAGGGTGGCGTCTGCTATGCTTCCCTTGGACTGGATAGCTGCATCGAGCTCTATCCGGAGGATACCTATCAGGAAATCGCCGCAAAATACATGGCTTTGAGTGATTTCGATCCCAAGGCCAGGAAGGTCAAGAGAACCTTCGTCAGCAACACTTTCAATGTCAGCATCGACTCACATAACCGCATCCTGCTTCCTAAACCGCTTGCCTTGAAGACAGGTATCAACAAAAAGGTTGTCGTGATTGGCATGTATGACCATCTGGAAATCTGGGACAGCGAGCTCTTCGAAAAGAATTCCAAGGAAGCTGAGGATTCCTTCAGCGAGGATGCGATGAGTCTGAATCTATAATCATGGCAACGACTTTCAATGAACATAAGCCCGTTCTTCTTGAGGAAGTTCTCTCATTCGTCGAGAAGAACAGAAAGATGACATACGTCGATATGACTTTGGGAAGGGGAGGACATGCAAGCCATATCCTATCCAAGCTCAGAAAAGGATCAACATTCTATGGCATCGACAGGGATGAAGATGCGCTCAGCTACTGCCGTGGCTTCCTTGCAAGCTATCAGAACAAAGTCGATCTTCATTACATTCATGCAGAATTCAAGGATGCGACGGAAATCCTGAGAGAGAAAATCGATGGAGCCGACCTCATCCTTATGGATATCGGTGTCTCCTCTCCGCAGTTTGATGATCCAAACCGTGGTTTCTCCTACCGCTTCGATGCACCCCTTGACATGAGGATGAACCAGGAAGACAGCCTTACTGCAAAGATCATCCTGAACACCTATCCGGAGAAGGAACTCATCCGCGTCTTCAAGGATCTTGGCGAATGTGAAGGATACTATCCTGTCGTCAAGAAGATTCTTCAAAGGCGTGAGGAGAAGGAAATCGAAACCACCTTCGAACTCGTCGACATCATCAAATCCAGCCTTCCCAACAGACTCCTAAGAAAGGAAGGGCATCCTGCCAAACAGTTCTTCCTCGGACTGAGATATGAAGTCAACGGAGAAATCGACCAGCTTAGGAAAGGCTTGAAGGATGCGATTGAGTTTCTCAATCCCAAAGGGAGGCTCATCATCATCTCCTTCAACAGCGAAGAAGACAGAATCGTCAAGGACACCTTCAAAAAATATACGAACAACGTCCATAAGGACAAATACAAGACGGGAGAAAAGGAGGATGGATATACCATTCTGACAAAGAAACCGATTCTTCCGACAGCCGAAGAAGTCAACTTAAATAGCAGGAGCAAACCGAGCATCCTGCGTGCCTTGGAAAGGAACTGAACCATGAAAGACAGAATCAAGAGAACAAACATCAAAAAGCCGTCTCACCGTCTCTTCAGGACGATGATTGCCGTCTGCAGCATTTCTCTTGGCCTGTCCGGTCTCCTCTCCTTTGCCCTCATCCATGTCACCGGAGAGAACAAGAATCTCAATCAGACCATCGAGAACTATACGCTTCAGATCGACATGCTTCAAAAGAACGACTCCGATACTTATCATAAGAACAATCCATGAGAAATCATGTTTGAGCCTTATAGGCTATTACCTCCTTATCGAATCACAGTCCCTGTGATGACAGACCTGCTATATCCGGCAGGTCTTTTTCAAGTCAATCCTATCCAAACGTATCATATCTCTTCTTTTATGTGATTTATAAATCACATTTTCTTCCTCTGGATCTTGAAAACAAGCGTTCCAAAGTTTATTCTGAAAAGTCAGAAAGAGAGGTGTCTGAATGAAGGAAAACGAATTTCTGGAAAGCTTGGTCAATGCCTATGTCGATGAGACGAAGAATTCCTTGTCCTCCTTCTCACCTCAGTTCATCTACAATTGCTCGGATGGCGGAGAAAACAGAAGGGTACTCGACAGCATCCTGTTATGATGTGACCTCTTGTCAAGTCTTTTTTTGATTTCTCGTCGGATTTTGC
>JAJVUU010000101.1 GCA_021621525.1 Caryophanales bacterium | reverse complement strand
ACCCTTGTAAAAGTTGGCGATGTCGTTGAAAAAGGCGACTTTATCGCTGACGGTCCATCGATGGAAAAAGGGGAAATGGCCCTTGGTCAAAACCCAATCGTCGCTTACATGACTTGGGAAGGGTATAACTTCGAGGATGCCGTTATCATGAGCGAACGCTTGGTGAAAGAAGATGTCTACACATCTGTTCACTTGGAAGAATTCGAATCAGAAACACGCGATACCAAGTTAGGCCCTGAAGAAATTACCCGTGAAATTCCAAACGTCGGGGAAGATGCTCTTCGTGACTTGGATGAAACAGGTATTATCCGTATTGGTGCGGAAGTAAAAGAAGGCGATATCCTTGTCGGTAAGGTAACACCGAAGGGTGAAAAAGACCTTTCTGCTGAAGAACGTCTCCTTCACGCGATCTTTGGAGATAAATCTCGTGAAGTGCGGGATACTTCTCTTCGTGTACCTCACGGTGGAGATGGAGTCGTTCGCGATGTTAAGATCTTTACGCGTGCAAACGGAGATGAATTGCAATCTGGTGTTAACATGTTGGTTCGTGTTTACATCGCACAAAAACGCAAGATCCGCGTCGGAGATAAGATGGCCGGTCGTCACGGAAACAAAGGGGTTGTGTCTCGTATTGTTCCAGTTGAAGATATGCCTTACCTTCCAGACGGTACACCGGTTGATATCATGTTGAACCCTCTTGGGGTGCCATCACGTATGAATATCGGTCAGGTTATGGAACTTCACCTTGGTATGGCAGCTCGTAACTTGGGTATCCACATCGCAACACCAGTCTTTGATGGAGCAAGCTCAGAAGACCTCTGGGATACTGTGAAAGAAGCTGGTATGGATAGCGATGCCAAGACCATCCTTTACGATGGACGTACAGGTGAGCCGTTTGACAACCGTGTTTCTGTCGGTGTCATGTACATGATCAAGCTTCACCACATGGTTGATGATAAACTCCATGCCCGTTCAGTCGGACCATACTCAATGGTTACCCAACAACCACTCGGAGGGAAAGCTCAGTTTGGTGGACAACGTTTCGGGGAAATGGAAGTGTGGGCCCTTGAGGCTTATGGTGCATCAAATGTCCTTCAAGAAATCTTGACTTACAAGTCAGATGATGTCAACGGACGTTTGAAAGCTTATGAAGCGATTACCAAAGGTAAACCAATTCCAAAACCAGGTGTACCAGAATCCTTCCGCGTTCTTGTCAAAGAATTGCAATCTCTTGGTCTTGACATGCGTGTCTTGGACGAAGATGATCAAGAAGTGGAACTTCGTGACCTCGATGAAGGAGAAGACGATGATGTGATTCATGTGGATGACCTTGAAAAAGCACGTGAAAAAGCAGCCAAGGAAGCAAAAGCAGCCTTTGATGCTGAAGAATCAGAAAAATAATCAGTAAAAATGATTGTCTTGTGAGAAACGAATGCTTCTAGCAGGATGATTCGATAACAAGATACAGACACAAGGAGGTGGCAAGAAAGTTTTCTTTCTTTCCCCACCTAAGCTGTATCCAAATGAAACAAGTATGAAAACAAGGAAAGGTAAGAAATAGTGGTTGATGTAAATCGTTTTAAAAGTATGCAAATCACCCTAGCTTCTCCAAGCAAGGTCCGTTCATGGTCTTATGGAGAGGTCAAGAAACCTGAAACAATCAACTACCGTACATTGAAACCAGAACGTGAAGGTCTCTTTGATGAAGTCATCTTTGGACCTACAAAAGACTGGGAATGTGCGTGTGGGAAATACAAACGGATCCGTTACAAAGGGATCGTTTGTGACCGCTGTGGGGTTGAAGTAACACGTGCGAAAGTTCGTCGTGAACGCATGGGGCACATCGAGTTGAAAGCACCTGTATCACACATCTGGTACTTCAAAGGAATCCCTTCTCGTATGGGATTGACTTTGGATATGAGCCCTCGTGCCCTTGAGGAAGTCATCTACTTCGCAGCTTACGTGGTGATCGATCCAAAAGATACACCACTTGAGCACAAATCCATCATGACAGAACGTGAATACCGTGAACGCTTGCGTGAATACGGACCAGGTTCCTTTGTAGCTAAGATGGGTGCAGAAGCGATCCAAGACCTCTTGAAACAAGTGGATTTGGAAGCTGAAATTGCTCTCTTGAAAGAAGAATTGAAGACTGCAACTGGTCAAAAACGTGTGAAGGCTGTGCGTCGTTTGGATGTCTTGGATGCCTTCTACAAATCTGGCAACAAGCCAGAATGGATGGTTCTCAACATCCTTCCGGTTATTCCACCAGATCTTCGTCCGATGGTCCAATTGGATGGTGGCCGTTTTGCTGCCTCTGACTTGAACGACCTTTACCGTCGTGTGATCAACCGGAACAACCGTTTGGCACGTTTGCTTGAGTTGAATGCCCCTGGTATCATCGTGCAAAACGAAAAACGGATGCTCCAAGAAGCTGTCGATGCTTTGATCGATAACGGTCGTCGTGGTCGTCCGATCACAGGACCAGGTAGCCGTCCACTGAAATCATTGAGCCACATGCTCAAAGGGAAACAAGGACGCTTCCGTCAAAACTTGCTCGGTAAACGGGTTGACTTCTCAGGACGTTCCGTTATCGCCGTTGGTCCAACTCTTAAGATGTACCAATGTGGTGTGCCACGTGAAATGGCGATCGAGCTCTTCAAACCATTCGTCATGCGTGAAATCGTTGCGCGTGATATCGTGCAAAACGTTAAAGCTGCAAAACGCTTGGTCGAACGTGGAGATGAACGCATCTGGGATATCCTAGAAGAAGTGATCAAAGAACACCCAGTTCTCTTGAACCGCGCACCGACCCTTCACCGTTTGGGGATCCAAGCCTTTGAGCCAGTCTTGATTGACGGGAAAGCTCTTCGCTTGCACCCA
>JAJVUU010000100.1 GCA_021621525.1 Caryophanales bacterium | reverse complement strand
CCCCCACCCTTGTAGTCGATAAGGAGAAAAGACACATCATGTGGATGGAAGTTGACGGCAAGGCTCAGGATATAAGACTGAATGGTTTCAGACTTACCAGAACCGGTTGTCCCTGCGATCAAACCGTGTGGTCCATGAGCTTTTTCATGGAGATTGAGGTAGACCAAATCGTCCTTCCCGCGCAGACCAATCGGCACGGCCAAACTTTGGTAAGGGGCATGACTCTCCCAACGACTCAAGACCTTGAGATCATTAAAAGTTTCCGCCTGGTACATTTCAAGGAAGGTCACCGAGTCTGGAATTGAGCTCTTGAGCTGTTGGATATGCTTAAGAGGCGCAAGGCCACGCGAGATGGCTTCCTTGTCATAGCCTTCAGGGAAGTGGTCCAATTGGAAGTCGAGCTCCCGAAGAACCCCTTCTTGCAAGAGCAATTGCCCTTGGTTGCGGTCCTTGATAGAGATAACGGTTTGGATATTTTCAGAAAGAGATGAGAGCACGTCTGCCACATAGATGATGGAGCAGCCGAGCTCTGTCGGATCCTCACGGAAGAACTCCATGATGACATGGTCCAAAATCAAGGTTTCATCGGTGATGAGGACCACATAGTGAGGGTGGAAGATCTTGGTATCATTGGCTTTTTCTTCCTCTTTTTGCGCCTTGCGGAGCTTGAGGATTTGGTTGAGACTGTTCAAGACCTGATCGCGTGTCCGCTGATTGTAGACAAAGCTACGGACATTCATATCTTGCAGAGTCGCATGGGGCAACCAGCGCATCCAATCCCAGCTTTCTTTTTCCTCTTCTGGAATGATCGGAATAATGGTCAGATCATGGTAAGAGTGAAAGACAGCCAATTGGGCAACCAGGAGTTGCAACTGCTCTAACACGATAGGACGAGGACCGACATACCCTACAGGTCCCCGATTAAGGCTAGCTACAATCGGAAGATTGTCGATTTTTTGGTGAGCTTGGAAAAGGGCATAGCCTTCTTCTTCCAATGCATCTTTCTTCCCACTGCGCTCTTCCTGACCATATTTGAGCTCATAGCTGGTTGGAACCTTGCCCAAGCCCAAACGATAGGCCAAAAAGTCAAAATGAAGCGGTGTTTTTTCGTAGATCCGCGAGTCATAGCGTTTGACCATCTTGGTCAAGTCTTCAATCGCTGGGAAATGGTAAAACATGCCTTCTCGTTGCTTCCGAGATAGCTGTTCCAAGTCCTTGGCCTTGTCCTTGAGATAGAGATGGTAGAGCTCCACGCGCTCTTTCTTGTCTTCTTTGTATTTCTTACGATTCTTGAAGAAGCCTTGGACCGAAAAGATCACACTGACCACAGACATAGATACTGTCGCGATGATATAGAGTCCCCGCGGTTGGAAAATGGTGATCAAGAGGGTCACCCCAACCATGATGAGGGGTGGCATGATCAACTTCAAGAGTTCATCTGATGGCTTTTGAGGCTCCGCTCCCGGAGGATTGATCAAGATCTTGTCTTCCGAACTCCGGTAGATAATCCGAGGAGATCGGTGGTACTCTGGATAGTCCTTGTAAAAGTCATAGCGTGAATGCAAACGCGGCACCAGATAAGGACTCACTTCGACAGCCCCTTCCACGCCAAATTCTTCTGGATAGAGCTTAAAGGTCACATCTCCAATGGCAAGCTCATCCCCAAAGGCCAGTGGAAAAGTCGCTTCACTGACGAGTTTATGGTTATGGTAGAGTTTTCCAGATAAGAGCTGGCAAGTCCATGTCTGCTCTTTTTTCACAAGGAGAAAGCGCACTGGATAATGCAAGCGCACATCCGCACCCTTTTCATCTGCTACGAGGATTTCTTCCTTGTCTAACAGTTCATAAGTATGGACTTCTCCTGTCGCCAAGTAGCAGACTACATCCCCAAGAATCTTGCTATTTTCAAGCACGCCCTTGTCTTCACCATACTGGTAGAAGATTTCTCCTTGACTCCATTGGAAATGAAGGGGATTTTCTTGCGAAGCCAGGGTCAACTGAGCTGTTTCTTGATTCGATACGGTCGCTGTTTTTCCCTCTTCTAGCGCTAGCTCATAGCGAAAACCTTTTTTATAGAGTATGATACGTTTTTTCATAGACTACTCCTTGTGGTCGCTAGACTCAGTCGAGCTTGCAGTTGTAGAAGACGAGCTTTCTGTTGAGGAGCCTTCTGTAGACGAAGCTGTTGTTGAGTTGCTAGTGGAAGCTTTGGTTTCATCTGTCTCTGCTTCCAAGAGTTTAGAGCGGGCATCCCAGTATTTCTTGTATTCGCCTTCTAACTCAGAGAGTTTCTTCTCGCGCTGTTCACCAGAGAGTTTTTCGCTATCACGTGTCGCCTTGATTTCTTTACGAAGGGCATAGATGATCAAGTCTGAATCGTCGATCCGTTTGGCTGTATCCAGCGCTTGGGTAAAGTCATGACGACCGATATAGATCCAGTAGTGGAGATAGAGGCTGTCTGACTTGAGCGTGACGTTGTTAAGGATGACCTTCTTTTGGTCCTCTGAGAAATTCAAGCCTTGCAAGTAAGACGTCGCCAACTCATATTTCTGTGTCGTTGGAAGACTGCTTGGAGCTACTCCCTCCAACTCATCGATCACACCAGTGTAGTCTACCTTGAGATAGGCTGTATCCGCTTGAAGCAACTTTTCTTTAAAGGGTGCTTGGAAAAAGACCAAATAGATCAAGGGCAAGAGTAAGAGGGCCACTACAGCTGAAAGCCAAACCGTTGCCAACTTAAAGATTCGGTGTTGACGACTTGAAACCAAGGTCAAGGTCTTTTCTTCCTCTTCCTTGCGTTCTTGGTAGGCTTTCTCTAAGAGAGCTTTCATCTCTTCTAAGCTAGCAGCATCACGGATTTCCACCAAGAAATCTGGCAGATCTTCTAATTCGAGTGTCCCTTGATAGAGCTCCATGA
>JAJVUU010000099.1 GCA_021621525.1 Caryophanales bacterium | reverse complement strand
CTCCATGGAAACACTTGATTCCTGAAACAGAGGAACCTCAGCGGGCAATTCCGTGACTTCTGCTCCGGCATCCGATGAGACAAGCACATCCTCCACAGCAACCAAAAGCAACCAGCTGACCAAGGAAATGTTTGCCGAACTTGCCAAAGGATATTCCATCGAGGAGACCGTCAGCGGATATAATTTCATAACCCTCAACGGAGAAGACTATCAAACCAACTATCTATCCTACATCCAATATATCGATTCCAACGATAATGTCCTTCATCTCAAGGCCGGCAAGAGCAACGACGATACCAAGAAGGATCCTGTCAAGCCAGAATCTTTCGAAACAACCAATTATGACCTTTATTATGTTTCCGAAGATGATAACGATGGAAAAATCTATGCCAGCAGCGCAACGCTCAGCCTGAACAACGAACCGAAATATACAAAGCTCTACAACAGTTCGACGACAGACCCGAATACCGGTGAGACCGTCTACTCCGACAGAGTCGAATGGTACACCCTCTTCTCCCCTGCCTTCAGCCAGTTCACCGCCAGCGATTTCACCAAAATCACCGATTCCGTCCGCACCTTCCGCTTCACTGCACCGGAAGAAAAGGATGAAGACCTCAGCCATGCACTTGAAGTCTTTAGCTATCAGATCTTCGGCATGGGTGATTCTTTGAATATCGACACCATCACGCTCCATACGGATGGATACCACATCATCGATTTCCAGGCGACTGCAACCTATTCTAGGACCCAGGAAGTCAAAGACGATAAGAACAACACCAACATCGTCGGACAGGAGCTGGAACTGACCGCCAAAGGAAACTTCACTTCCGTCGGCGGAGCCGAGATTGAAACCTTCTCTCCTGCCGTTGGAACACCGGATTCTACTTTCGATGATGCCATGAATGCTCTTAGGCAGGATAACTTCAAGTTCAGTGAAGCCCACTATGTTTCCAAAAAGGCAGATGGCAACTTCAGCAACAAACCGACCGACAAATTCAGCGGTGTCATGGATGGAAACAGCTTCATCTATTATGATTCTTCCAGCATCACTTCCGAAGACCAGGCAGCTGACAGGGAGGGTATCTTCCAGATCGATGACAATCATTATGCCATCGCCAAGGAACTGCAAGATGGAAGCGAAGACAACCCGACCAGTTCCTGGTACAGAACCGCTGATGCCATGGAAGGCAAATTAACCGACTTCATCCCATCCTACAAAATCAGTCCTCTCCTCTTCGATGATGAAGATGGTATCAAAATCTTCCGTCTGAAGAAGGAATACATGAAGATCGTCAATTTCACCTCCGGTGCCTTTGACATCCTCAAGCCAAACAATGGTTCTTCCATCTCTGGAACAGATTCCAGCACAGGAGAGAGCACAACCTATGATTTGACCGACTTCTCCATCGACCTTTCTTCCTATGAGGCAGAAGGTATCGTCGTCTTCACCTATGTCTATGATTCCGAAAAGTATGTCATCACCTATACCGACATCAACAAGGTCAACAAAGAAAACATTCCTACTCTCAAGTGGGCAAATATCCATGACAACGTCACCTTTACAGACGACGGCAAGACTTCCCTCTATGAAATGTGGGGTCTCAAGGATGATGACTTGACCGACAAGCTTCTTGAACAGCTTCCTATCATTCCCGGAAATTCCGGACTTGCCATCTCTTCTGATTTCAAGATGATTGGCTATGTCATCCAGGCCGACAATGCCAGTGCCCTCTCAAGTGCCAGATCTGCTCTCACTCAGTTCATTTCCCTCTTCGAAGGAATGGGATTCACCGGAAACAGAATCAACCAAGCAACAGAAGAGGATGCAAACAAAACCGGAAAGGTGGCTGACTATATCTATACGAAGGATTATAAGCATACCGATGGCAAGACCTATACTTTGACTTCCCATGTCTTGATCTATATGGTTCAAACTGAAAATTCCAACGTTTTGTTCGTCGGTTATTCCTTTGCATACGCTCTTAAGTAAAATACATCCATAAGAAAAGGCGACTGCGGTCGCCTTTTCTTGTGCCGATAATTCCTAAACCTAAGGACGAAGACCCATACCGCTTTCAAGAGTCAGGGTTTCACCCGTCAGATATTTGAAGTCCTACACAGCTCTTTCTTTCCTTTGGAAGAGCAAAGCGTATCCGATAGGAACAGGACGGAAAATAGCGTATTTGTTTCCAGACCAAAATACGAAAAAGAATGCCAATCAATAGCGTATATTGGCTTTTGCGGACGGAAGCAGACGGCCATGGCAAGCGTATTTTTGAGACCTGCCGGATGATGGTGTTTCACCAGTCGGAACCGCCTTCATTCCTGCAAGCATAATAGCAAAACAAAATGCAAATACAATAGAAAAAGCAAAGATTTCATCGAACTTTTTTTCGATGTTCGGATAGGATTCTATCGGGTTCTATTTAAGGGTTGCGGACGCATTGCTTTGCAATCCAAGAGTCATTGAATGGCCTTGAAAAACTTTGTAGTTTTCCTAGCTCTTTCATTCTTTTCCATATTGGTTCCAATGTGATCTCATAGAGGTCGGAAAAAGAATAAGCCTTTTTCAGTTTCTCGATATCGTGGAAACCATTAACTCGGGTAAGAAGAATGTTGGCGGCCCATTCTGCATCATCATAGTTCATATTGTTTTCTTCGTTTCTTATCTCGCGTCAAGAACGGCTCAACAAGTCAATTATCAAGTCTTTTCTCGGGAGCTCGGCATCAATGTCGAAACAATCAAAAGATGGATTTCCATTTTGATCACATCTGGAATTATCGTTTTGCTTGAGCCTTTCATGGCCAATGTATCGAATCGGATTATCAAAGCTCCAAAATTATATTTATGGACACTGGGTTATGCGCTTATCTTTGCAAGTGGCCGAATGCTAGGATGTTTGAAGAAGGAGCGATGGGTGGAGCTTTTTTTGAAACGTTCGTCGTGTCGGAAACGA
>JAJVUU010000028.1 GCA_021621525.1 Caryophanales bacterium | reverse complement strand
CCCTAAGCGACCTCAAAGCCTACACCGAAGTGATGCAGTAGGCATAACACATCTGCAAAGTTACGGATTGATTTAATTGCCGATTTGTATGAGGAATTAGAAATAAGCGAATTTGGTGAAATTTGAAACAATAAAACTTTGCTTTTGTGAAGCGGAGAATTTTACCAATCGGTCAAGGGCTTTTCTTATTTCAACATGAATCGGAGTGTCGTCGGCTGGTGATCGGAATAGGCAAAGCCGTTCTCTCCGGTCTTGCTCGTGTTGACGCTGATAGCCTTGATATTGTCGCTGAGAATGAATCCGTCCAGGGTGGAGACAAAGGTCGACCCTTTTTGATAGACGACATCGGCATCCCTGCAGGAAGGTTCATTGTCGGCTGCATAGACCGTGAATCCATCGTTGAAGCTAGACTCTCCCTTCTCATCGTAGAAGAAGCTGACCCAATCCGGATACCCTTGGTCAATCTGTTCCTTGAATGGATAGTTTTCTCTAGTATATTGAGGATAGAGAGGATTGTTGGTCAAGAGGTCATGGTTGAAATCTCCGGCCGTAAGGACATAGTTTCCCTTGTCATACTCTTCCTTCATGAAGGAGTAGAGTTCCTTCATCTGCCTGTCCCTGATGAGTCCTCCTTCGTCATAGGCCGACATATGGGAGTTGATGAGGATGAATTCCTTTCCGCCATCGACTTCCATCCTATTGACGCTGAAGCATCTGTCAAGGTCCATATATTTGGAGAAGCCCGTTGCAATCGTATATTCCTTCCTATCTGCCTTCTTGATGTCATAACGGCTGAGAGTAGACAATCCAGACTTGCTCTTTCCATGCGGATCATGGAAAGGATAGAAGAGATAGGCGCTGTCGAAGTCGATGGCAAAGGTGCTGTCATATCCGTTCAGGTTGTCCTCGAAATACGCCTGCTGGTCGAAATGATAGGATCTGTCAGAATCGAAATCGACTTCCTGAAGGGCGATGAAGTCGGAAGACTGGCTTTCGATAGTCTTCAAGGACCCTTCCGTGTTCTTCTTTACCGCATCAAGAGAGATGGCCTTACCATGTTCTCCCTGCGTCTTGTTGCCGTCCTTGTCAATTCCGGTATCCATGAAGAAGGTGTAGTCATCGCTATAGGCTCCAAAGCCGATGTTGTAACTTGTCAGAGACAGTTCCTTTTCTTTTTCGAGAACCTGGTTTTTGGCACCATCTTTGACATCCAGCTCCACGTTTCCGATACGATGATAGGAAAGAATGACATAAAGAAGATATCCTATGACGATGAGAAGAGGAACAAGGATTACGACCAATACGGCGATGATGATGTTCCGTATGGTCTTTTTCTTTTTGGTCATCTCTTTTTTCATGAGAGCGTATCGACCTCCTTTTCGATTTTGCCTAGATGGATGGAGAAGCGTTCGATCTTGAGCTTGATGTTTTCAATCGAGCTATCGATGACTTCCCTGGCAAGCTTGGTGATTTCAACAGACTTGGCATTGATGAAGTCGGCATCCTTGATGATGGCTTCGACCTTACTCTTCATCTGATCGAGCGGTTTGTTGAGATAGGTGTTCTTCAGATTCTCAAACTCCTCTTCGACGGCCTTGCCGGAAAGGAACTTCTCATCCTCCCTGGCACGCTGTTGGATAAGAAGAGCATACTTCCTTGCCAAGTTCTTCAATATGCCTAGGAAGGTGATCATGTACTGAGGTCTTACGACATACATGTTCTCATAGCCAGTGACCCTCTCTATCGGCACGTCATTGTCTGATTTCATCTCAAGCTCGGAGACAAGGATGGCATATTCGCAATGCTTCTTATTCCTGTTCAGATCAAGTTTGCCATAGAAATCAGCATTCTTGTGCCTGTTGGTACTTTCCGGATTCTCGCTTTTCATCTCAAGACAGCAGGAGATGATGTTCTTCTTTTCGTCCTTGGTCTCATCTGAGAAAACACGGAAGATATAATCCGCCTTGGATCCTCTTGTTTCATCCTCTTCCTTGACGACCTTGTTATCCTTTTCCCAGGTGCAGTTGTCAAAGGCACCCAGGGTCTGATAGTTGCGATAGGTGTCGTTGCACCAGGATTCCAGGTTCTCACCGATGACCTTGACGCTCATGGAAGACTTGCTTCTTCTGAGGTTGTCATATTCTTCCTGGAGGGAATGATATCTTTCCGCTTCCTTTGCCTTGTCCTGCTCCGTCTGCAGACGGAAATCAGAAAAGGAGAGCCTCTCCTTTTCAAGAAGGGCATCCAATTCATTCTTCTGCCTGGATAAGGCAAGGGCTTCATCCTTTTCCTTATTGTCTTTCATAGACTGGATTTCATTCTTCAGCTGGGTGAGTTCCTTCTGATAGTCCATCTCAAGCCTTGCCTTCTGTAAACCAAAGGAGTTCTCGCTTTCTCTTTTTTGGTTTTCCAGCTGCCTACGATAATCTTCTATCAGCCTCTCTTTATCCTGTTGGAGTTTCTGTATTTCAAGTCCGAATTGATTTTCCAGATCTTTTTTGACAATCGAAACATCAGACTGATAGGAGTTCTCCTTCAAAGACAATCTGTTTTGAAGTTCCAGAATTTCCTTCTTCAGGTTTTCATTAGCAATATCATCCTGATCTTTTTGCTTTTTCAAGGCTTCCTGCTTCTGAAGTTCGAAGGTGGACTTTTGGCTGGAAAGCTCGGCTTCCTTCTCTCTTTCAAAGGAAGCCTTGGCTTCCTCAAGCCTTTTCTTCAGAAGGTTGTTCTTTTCTTCTTCGATGAGGGAAGTGATATAGCTGTTGTCTACTTTATATATAGAGGAGAGGTCGATGACATCTCCAGGCTTGGCTTCCTCTTCCAATTGAAGCCTTGTCGGATTGAGAACGATGAATTTGATTTCTTTGGCCATGGCAGTCCTTTCTACCCGGAAAGATGCTTGCAGCTATTAAAAAAAAGTCACAGCAGGAATCTCTCCTTCGTGACTTCATTATACAGGATTTCATACTTCAGCGCATGGAAAAGAAATAAAAAAAGCTCCGATTGGGGAGCATCTATGTAGCGATGGTCGAGAGTAGGGGATTCGAACCCATGACCCCCTGCTCCCAAAGCAGGTGCGCTACCAAACTGCGCTAACTCTCGAATATGGTGCCCTCGAAGAGATTCGAACTCTTGACCCTTTGATTCGTAGTCAAATACTCTATCCAGCTGAGCTACGAGGGCATTGGAGGTTCCAAGCGGATTCGGACCGCTGGTCAGGGATTTGCAATCCCTTGCCTTACCAACTTGGCTATGGAACCAACGCGTAGGAAATGATACCACAAAATCTTATGTTTAGCAATGGTTTTTGACATTTTTTCCCTCAACTTCTTTTGACATCCAGATAAGCGTATGGAATTCAAGCGAGTCCATAATTTCCATGGGGTAGAAAACTTAAATCCCATCATATCGAAAAAGACATATCTTATCAAAGAACAGACAATTCTCAACGAAAGACTATATGCTTGAAATCAACGATTCTTTTTTTAATCCAACACCCTGATGGCAACCACCTCATGAAGCAGTCCTATCTTGCTACAGGAACCGACTTCGAAATATGAAATCGACTTACCAATTCTGAATTTAAACATGTATATAACAGTTCAAAAAAGGTGCATGTTTTCTTTGTCACCAACAGGCAATCCAGCCTTATGTCATGACTGACAACATCAGATCCTATAAAAACATCGCCATATAGATGGGAAGACAGAGAATATCGCCATCCTTTCGCAAATCTTTTGTATAAATCAAATATTTCTGCCCGATTTTACCCGGGAATTTCTCACCGAAGGCATCGATGGATGCATGCGTCTTATATCCAGATGACTTTACTTCGATAGGGCAAACCTTATTTCGCTTTGCAATCAGAAAATCCACTTCATACCGATGTGTCGATTTTTCCTTTGGAAACGTATAGTAAAACAATCGATTTCCATTTGCGTACAGCATTTGAGCAACCATGTTTTCATACAAATACCCTAGATCCGTATCCAATTTGTCGCTTAAAAGCTTCTCATAGATGATATTTTCCGTGAAGTCCTTATCCATGAAAGCAAGGGTCGTAAACAAACCCGTATCCCCGATGAACATTTTATATTTATCGCTATCCTCATGCAATGAAATACCAGCGCTTGGATCATTTGCATGATAAGCTATGTTTACTGTCATAGAATCCTTCATTTCAGCAACGATACCAAGAAGTCTATCCTGCCTTGCTTTTTGAATGACGCTTGAGACTTGATATCTTGATGTGTTTTTCGCAAGCTCCGATGGTATCGCATAAAACATCAGCGATGCTCTTCCCGTCTGATCTATCTTTCTGAAGTCATCCTGATAAAGCTCAAGGATCATTCGCTTGATTTGATCTACTTGGTTGAAGTTATTTGTTTCGATGTATTCATTTACAGCCTGTGGCATCCCTCCAACCAGCATATGAATCCTGAAATCACGAAGCAGTCTTCTATTCATGTCATCGCCGAGAGACATTTTATTTTCAAAAGCCGACTTGAGCATCGGAATCGTCACCTTATCCCCCAATGCCCAACGAAATTCCTCATAATCCATAGGAACCATTTCCATTCTTGTCTCTTCGCTAGAAATCAGAATGTTCTCGACATTCTTTTTGACGGAAAGCAGCGAACCTGTCTCAATATAATCATACCTTCCATCTTTCACCAATTGCTTTATGGCCTGCCTTGCAAGCGGTTCTTTTTGTACCTCATCGAAAATGATGACTGATTTCCTGTTTTCGAGATTGACATGATAGATAAGCTGCAGTCTTAGAAAGATGTAATTCAAATCAGAGATATCCTTGAACAGTTCATGTACTTCCTTAGGAGCAATGGAAAAATCAATGAGGATGTAACTGGAATACTCCTTTCTGGCAAATTCTTCAACGACAGTTGATTTGCCGACGCGCCTGGCACCTTTTATCAACAGAGCCGTTTTTCCATCAGAATCTCTTTTCCATTCAAGCATCCTTTGATATATTTTTCGTTCAAAAATCCTTTCAGCCATGATGCAATGCCTTCCATTTATCATTATTGTAGCACTCAATGTCAAAAAATGCATTTTTTATTTTGCTATATATGGCAAAAATTCCATTTTTTATTTAGCCAAAAATGGCAAAAATTTCAAATTGTTATATGTTAATTGACGCTTATACAATAATTAGTAGCTGAATGAAAGACCAGATTCACCATTGGAAAAAAGCATTGGATTGGCTAAAGGATTGCAATAACGGCACGCTTCAGCACTCGACAAAGATAACAGTTTCCTGCCATTTTCAATACACATCAAAAGAAGCCACCTGGAAGAGAAAAGACGGAATCGTTGCAAGCGAATATGCAACGAGATATTCCGTTTCAAAGAATGTTCTTTGTCATAGGTAGAATGCATTCCATGATACCTATCTTCAGACAAAGAAAAAACCTGATACAATGTGTACCAGGCCAATGTTTCAAGATGGAGCAGACGACGGGAATCGAACCCGCGTGATCAGCTTGGAAGGCTGAAGTTCTACCATTGAACTACGTCTGCAAAGCTTATACATTCTAAGCTTTTGCAAGGCGCAATTCAAGCTTTTTCTGAACTTTTTTCCGATCTTATCGATTCATTCTGCCTTATAATGTTCTTTATTTATAGATGAAGAACTTCCTTGTCACATAGTTATAGACCATGACGACAAGGGTCCTGATGACAAAGTCGACAGGATAGGAGAAGAAGGATATACCCTTTGAAACAAATAAGAAGTCATAGAAGAAATACTGCAATCCGATACCGATACCTAGGCCAAGGGCAGAAAGGACGACAAAGACAAGGATTCCCATCGGAGTCTTGGAGAAGGTCGACTTGCTTGCCTTATAGACCATGTAGGTAGACATGAGATAGTTGATGATGACACCGACAAGGAAGCCACACAATGTGGATACGATGGTGACATAGCCTGCTTCATTTCCCTTGAAGCAGACAAACTGGACGAAGAAGCAGATCAGAAAGTCAAAGACGGCAGCGACAAGGCCGACGATGGCAAAGCGGAAGAGTTCCCAGAAAAGATGGTTGGAATAGGTTCTCTTTTCCATATATAACTTATAGATGAGATAGTCATAGATGGATACGAGTCCGGAAGAGATGAGGGCAGTGACGATATCCGGAACACCGAAGCCGGAAAACAGAATGTCGATGACGACAAAGGCAAGCCATCCAAAGAGTGAGAGGATGCCAAGAGAGATAAGCCATCTGCAATGGCTTCCGAAGTCAGGCTTGATGCCGCTTGGCCTGATGAAATACAGAGCGACCATATTGACAAGATTGAGCAGCAATCCGAAGATGACGCTTGCAATCATGAAATTCCTGTCGAAGGATATCACCCTGTCCTTGGAATAGGTGATTTCGATGAGATGTGGAATCTTGTTGTAGCTTCCCAGGAAATAGACCAGAAGCGAGAAGATGACGCTCGTCACAAGAAGAGTGGTGAAGGCGATGAGAAATTCGATTTTGAACGGTCTCCTGGCCTTTTCGATTTCTATGGGTTCTTGATTGTTGTTTTCGTTGTCCATGACTGTTTCTCCGTTTTTTGATTATTCTATTCTTTTGCTTTGCTTTCTTCAATGAAACATAGGGAAAGAAAAGAAAAAAGATACAGATGTTGTGATAGAATATCCTCATAAAGAAAGAAGGCTGAGAACAATGAGAAAAGACCTGAAAAATCACAATTACCTCTTCCCGATGCCGGTTCTGATCATATCCACGTACAACGAGGATGGAAGCGTCGACTGCATGAATGCAGCCTGGGGCACCATGGAGGATAGCGACGTCATCGAGATTCAGCTCACAAAAGACCATATGACGAGCAAGAACATCCTAAGAAACAAGGCGTTCACCATAGCTCCTCTGGATAGGAAGAACGTCGTCCAGGGTGACTTTGTCGGTATCGTCTCAGCCAATGAGGATAAGGACAAGTTCAAGAAGACATTGTGGCATGCCTCCAAGGCAAGTATCGTCAATGCACCGACCATCGAAGAGCTTCCTCTCTCCTTGGAATGTGAACTTGTCAGGGTCAGCCATGAAAACGGGGACTTCGAAGTATTCGGCAAAATCAAGAATATTTCCGTAAGAGAAGATGTTTTGGATGAAAGCGGACATCTTTCCATAGATAAATGCGAGTTTGTCACCTTCTGTAGCGCAGACAATACCTATCGTCTTGTAGGAGAAAAGGCCGCACCTGCCTTCCAGGCAGGGCTGAAGCTGAAATAGAACACCATGAAAAAGATATCTGTAATCATTCCCTGCTACAACGAGCAGGAGTCTCTGCCTTTGTATTTCAAGGCCGTCGATGAAGTCCTACCCAAGATTCATGATTTCCAGATGGAGTTTGTCCTTGTCAACGACGGAAGCAAGGATGACACCCTGAACGTCATGAAAAAGATCCATGACGAGAGAGAGGACGTCAGAGTCGTCAACCTCAGCAGGAACTACGGACAGAACTCCGCCTTCAGCGCAGGACTCAAGTCCTGTGACGGAGACTATGCCATCATGATGGATTCCGATCTTCAGGATCCAGTCACATCGCTTCCTGACATCGCCGTCAAGTTCCTTGAAGGCTATGATGTCGTCAACATGCATCGTTCCGACAGAGCCAAAGATACCGCTTTCAAAAGAAATACGGCTGGTCTCTTCTATAAGATCATCAACATGCTGGAAGGAAAGAAGGTCATCCCGGAAAACGTCAACTGCTTCCGTGGCATCTCCAAGAAGGTCATCGATGAAATCCTAAGACTGAGTGAGTCTGACCGCTATCTTCTGGCAGAGATTCCGCTCATCGGCTTCAAGACGACGACCATCGACTTCGTCCGTGAGGAAAGGGATGCCGGAACAAGCAAGTACAGCATCAAGAAGCTTGTCGACTATGCCTTTGCCAACATGTCCAGCATCACTTCGCGTCCTCTTTACTTCCCTCTTCTTGCCGGTATGTTCTCTTGCCTGTTCACAGGACTGACCAGCCTTGTCTTCTTAGTCCTCTTCATCCTCTCCTATCCAGGAATCAACATCATCCCTCTCTTCTCTCTGTATCAGACTCTCTTCATCCTGAGTTGTGTCTTCTTCGGTCTTAGCATCCTATTATGTTTCATCG
Source organism: Caryophanales bacterium (assembly GCA_021621525.1). Lineage (GTDB taxonomy): Bacteria > Bacillota_I > Bacilli_A > RFN20 > CAG-288 > Enterosoma. The sequence continues at coordinate 14,242 of JAJVUU010000028.1, read as the reverse complement.
GTGTCCTAGGCGTATATCTACATAACATCCTCATCAATACGAGAAACAGACCGAATTACATCATCGAAAGCATCCTTCCTCCAAAAAAGGATTGAGCAAATCAAAAGGCCGGGCATGGTTCCCGACCTTTTTCATAGTCCCTTGATGAGAAGATTTCTTCTGTGCCGTTTCTTTTCTTCTTCGTTTTTGAAGAAGACAAGTCCGAAGACGAGAGCGATGATTCCCATACAGGATATCAGACTTCCGTACTTGAGTCCTCTGTCAGAATAGAGGATCCTGATCTCATGCCTTCCCTTCTGGAGTCCTTTCAAGGAGACGGAGGTGAAGATGTTGAACCTCTTCTGGACTTCCATCTTCTTTCCGTCGATATAGACGGAGAAGTTCTTGTCATAGGGAAGACTGAAGAGGAAGCTCTTATCCTCTTCCTTCAACTCGAAGCTTCCTTCATAGCCAAAGGAGAGATAGGAAGAGTTCTTCTTCAAGTCCATGGCAGACTGACTCTTCAATTCAGTGATGTATCTTTCAAGGACGGAGATGTCCTCATAATAGATTTCCGGAATGAGAAGGTCATCTTCGACATCCCTGTTCAGCTTCAATGTGATGACGTGGTTCTTCCTCTTAGGATTGATGCTTCTGATACCCTTATGCCAGTAGGAGGTGCATTCCACCTTCCTATCATCGATATAGACATCATACTTGGAATTCCAGTTCTTGATGCCGAAGTATAGATTGTAGTGCTCGATATCCGGATTCTTGAAGGCAAAGGAGATGTAGTCTCCCTTCTTTCCCGTATATCTTGTCTCCAAGGTCTCCTCGTCATAGGAAGTTAGCTTAAGTCCCTTGAGGGTCGTCACCGTATCTATCTTATGATAGATGTCTTCTTTTATGCTGCCATTCATCTCACGGAAGATTTCATTCTGATATTCAAAGTCATCATACCAGTGGATCTTCTCAGGATTGCCTTCAATCCTTCTTCCTTCCGAGACATAGTCATAGTCAGAGGAATCAGTGACAAAGCCTAGAGGCAAAGCAAGCGGATTCTGATAATACCGGATTTCCTCTTTGTCGCTATGAAGATCTTCCAGTTCCTGGTAAGGATAGTTGAACTCATAGATAGGCTGGTTGAGGTCATAGGAGTCGGAAGAATCATCGATGAGGTATTTCAAGCCTAGAAGGCTTGTGATACCAAGGGTGCTTCCACCATCGAATCTTTCAAAGTAATAGTTGTAATGGAAGCCGAGGGAATGGAAGTATTCCTCGACATCCTTCTGTTCACTCGAAGAGAAATGGTTCAATCCGTTATATTGATAGAACATCGGATTGTTGTTGACTTCATTGTAGTTTCCCGGCCTGTTGAAGGTCGCTTCCATACGGTAGTTGTCACTCTTATCGTATTCCTTGAGAATGTCGAAGGTCTTCGTATAGGAATCATCTTCAAGATAAGTGCTGACTTCCTGATAGGAATCGCTGTTTGTCTTCAAGACATGGTCTCCTCCCAGATAGGAGGAAGCTACGCAAACAGGAAGCACCATGAGAGACAAGGCATAGGAAAGAGGTCTTCCTGCCTTGCCAAGCTTCTCGAACATCGATAGAGATATCACAAGAAGATTGATGCCGAGAGCGACAGCCATGAAGATGTAGTTCATCTTCTCTATCTTGATGGTCTCCCCCAGCTCGTTCTTGACAAACAAGGCAAGAAGGACAAAGATGACGATAAGAAGGTCACCGATGACATAGGAAGTAAGCTTCTCCTTCTCCATGGCTCTCTGATGAAGATAGGCTAGATAGCAGACCAGGAAGGACAAAAGGAAGGAATATCTTGCCGGGAACCAGGTCGGTGAGCTTCCAAAATGAAGAAGAGTATTGGAGACGGAATTGCTTCCCATCACGGCATAGATCAAAAAGATCGTCAGGAAGGATAGTCTTTCCCTTAAAGGATAGTTCGAATTGAAGAAATAATGGATGAAGAAGATGAGGCTGACGATAGAACAGAATGCCGGAAGATAGCCCTCATTCTTGCAGATATCGGATGTGCTCTGATAGGTCTCGCTGAAGAAGCCATCGATGAGATAGGTGATGGAATACCAATGATTGGAAGGGAAATTGGTATGGACCTTGGTCCCTCCGAAGTGAAGGAATGCACTCACCCATGAGAAGGCTCCGATGAATCCTCCGACAACAGAGAAGAAAGCAAAATCAAGGATTCTTCTTTTTTTCTTCTTCATCGGTGTCGTATCAGAGAAGAAGAGGACAAGGAAGAACAAGACGGAGAAGACACAGATCATCGCTCCTGTATACCAGGAACAGATGAGGGCATAGAATAAAGAGATAGGATATAGCCATCTCATCTTTCTTTGATACAGCTTCTTAATACCTAATACAACAAGAGGTAGGATCATCACGGCATCAAGCCACATAAAGTTGGAAAGATAGACAAAGGCATATCCTAATAAGGAATAGCAAAGAGAAAAGCCTATGGATATGAGTTTGGGTTCCTTCTCATGGCTTCTGAATAGGAAGTACATGAACAGGGAAGCTAACATCATCTTCAACACACTCGCAAGAAGCATGAAGGAAGGGATGTCTGCTTCCGAGAAGAAGACGATGAGGAAGTTGAATGGTGACCCTAGATAATAGGTATAGATGCTTAGGAAGTCTCCTCCGAAGACCTTGGCCATGGTATAGACAAAGGAATCATGATCAAGAAGGGTTCTTCTGAAATACCTGAGATAGGAGATATACTGGCTTTGGGCATCGATCATCAGCATCGTCTTCCCCTCTTTGATGTCAAAGGGATAGAAATGATTGGTCTTGAAAAGGAAATAATAGCATAGGAAGCAGACACTCAAAGCAAGGATGGGATAAAGGACTTCCTTCCCTATCCTAAAAAAACGAAAGATACGTTTCTCACTCACATTATTTTGCATGAGACCATTATAGGAATTTTACCGGTATTAGGCAATTTTTTCTTTTTTCCTATTTCATATTCATTCAAATCAGTTATAATAATACGGCTTTGGAGCGTTACCCAAGAGGCTGAAGGGACCGGTTTCGAAAACCGGCAGTAGGGAAACCTAGCCAGGGTTCAAATCCCTGACGCTCCGCCATCTGTTTTGTATCCGAACCCTGTACATTCATCGTTAAGGGTTCGGTGTTACCATCAAGCTTGATCAGTGGAATAAAATCCCTCAAGAGTTGGAAGGTAAATAATAAAATGATCACCTCAGAAATGGGGTGATTTTTTTGACCTCCAAATAAAGTTATGTTTTTAAAAACTTAAATATTTCTTGACTATCGTACTAAGTTTGTGTAAACTTAAATTAACCAAGGAGGCTAGTATAGTGCAAAATAAACAATTAGAAATGACTGTGGTAGAGATGATCGATAGAATAGGATACGATGAAACCATAGCGGCAATTGCTTCCATTGGATATAGGCAAGCAATTGAGCAAAACAGTTTAGTCAAAGACCAAAAATTATACGAACGTTCGGTTTCATTCACTGCCGTTTTGAATAGTAATGATGTTAAGACAGTTTCTGACTTTCTTTCCGACAAATCAAATGAAGGTATTGCAAAATTCGTTCTTGACTGTATGGCAATAGATACTGTCTTTTCGGAGAATTCACCGACTGAACTTTGCAATCTAGTGATTGACTTACTTAAGATTCAATCCGGAGACGAAGTTTGTGATTTCGGCAGTGGAGCTGGTGCTTTTCTAGCGAACGTTCTTCTTCAGGGTAAGGAAAAGCCGAAAGTCATCGGCGAGGAAATTAATCCTGAATTGGCAGATGTATCACGGATTCTGTTATCTCTGCTTGGCGCCAACAAAGGGAAGATTGAGACAGGAAACGTTGTAGACAGCAAACTTGGAGGCTATTCAAAGGCTTTCACTTTCCCACCTTTTGCAATAAAAATGTTCACGGGATCGGAATATAGAGTTAGTAGAATGTGCCCTTCTCTTACTTTTTCCAACCGCAATGGCAGTGAATGGATTTTCATCGACCGGATGCTTTCAGGCTTGGCAAATGGAGGAAGAGCCGTTGCGTTTGTTTGTGGAAGAGCTCTTTTCAGTAAGCAGGATAAACCGTATCGTGATTTTCTTCTGAAAAAAGGACTTATCGAATCCATCATCGAGCTCCCATCTAATCTTCTTTTTAACACCGCAATTAAGATTTACGCTATCGTGTTCTCTACCAAAAACAGTCATGTCAGATTGGCTGATGCCGAGGATTGTGTTTCCACAAGCACGAGAAAGAAGAATATTCTCGATATGGGTAAGGTTTTGGAACTCTTGAATTCAGATAAAATCACAAGGAAATCAAACGAAGAGCTAGAAAGCTGTGAGAATCTTACTCCGTCTATCCTTACGCTTGAGGTGAAGAAGCCTTCTAATGCTAAGAGTCTTAGAGAAGTTTCTGAAATTATAACGGGATGTCAGTATACAGTTTCTCATTTCGAAGAGAAGTTTACTGATGATGAAAACGGTCTTTGCGTTTTGACGCCAAACGATATTCAAAACGGGATGATCGAGCTGGATGGCCTTAGAAAAATCGAGTCGGATGGTAAAAGTTTGAACAAATTCCTTCTTAAGCAAGGAGATGTCGTTATCACAACAAAGTCGAGTAAAGTCAAAACGGCGGTAGTTGATATCAAACCTGATAGAAAAATCATAGCCATCGGCGGAATACTTATAATTCGTCCGGATTTGAGCACAATCAACCCGACTTATCTGAAAATTTACCTAGACTCTCAAAATGGTCAGAGTGCTTTAAAGAAAGTGCAAAAAGGTGTTGTCATCATGACCATTAATCCGAAAAATCTAGAAAGTCTTCTTGTTCCTGTGCCGAATATGATCATCCAGAATTCCAAAGCAGAAAAATACAACGAACTTTTGTCCACTCTTGCTGCCTATTCATACGAAATGAAGAAAATCGAGCAAAAAATAAACGAATTCAATCTGGAAGGCGAGGAATAGAGGCATGTTGTTAAGCATAACCGATAAGGCAAAGACCAAGTCTAGGGTCATTGCTAAGATTTCAAATGAACTGGATAACGCAATCAGAGATGACGAATTGTCTACATTTCTAAATAAATACGGAATCATATTGGAAGAAAAAGAAAGACTGCCAATAAACACAAGACTGGCAAAGGTACTTGTTTTCGGACAGCTTGCCGGGTCTAAGAAAGACTATCAGATAGCGGCTAAAAAGCTAGGAATCAATCCTGAAAATATCGAATTTCTGGATTACGAAGAAACAAAACGTTTCTCAGCCGAACGGCTGAGAAACTCCATGCAATATTCCGATATCATCTATGGCCCTGCTCCTCATAAATGCGAGAAGATGGGCGACACAAGCAGTCTTTTGGCAGAAATCAAGAAGAATCCCATGGAATATCCACGTCTCATCGAGGCAAAAAGTAACACTGCAGGAACCAATCTAAAAATCTCCATTACCGTATTCAAAGAATGCATAGAGAAGACCTTTTATTACGAGTCTTTGCTTGGATAATCTAACTAATATCGAATAAATAGACAGCAGCTTGTTATATTGTTGTATAATCAATCTATGGAATATAAAGATGCAATAAAAGAGCTGCGTAAACGCATGCTCGTCAGTCAATCGGAGCTTGCCGAAATACTTGGCGTCTCCTTTGCAACCGTTAACCGCTGGGAACAAGGATTACATCAGCCCACATTCGCTGCAAAGAGAAAACTGAAGAAACTTTTTGATAAGAACAAAATAGATTTGGAGGACAACTGATATGGCAAAGGGAATCATCTATCTGATGTCTACGGCGGTTCAGGGACTTGTGAAGATTGGGAAGACTCAAACAGTTCAGTTTGAAAATAGAATGAGATATCTTGAAAGCAACGGATATTTCAATGTCGTTGGTCTTAAACGCGAGTTTGCCATCGAAGTCGATGACTATGACGCAAAAGAGATTCTCCTTCACCAGATATTCGAAAGAAGCCAGGTATCCAATTCAGAGCTTTTCTCTGTGAATCTTGACATGGTCAAACAGCTCCTGGCTTCTTTCAGCGGAAGAATAATCTACCCTAAGTCGACTTCGGCAGAGAAAGAGTTCGATAAAGCAGTAAACGAAATTACATCAACTTTCTATATCAAAGGGAAGTCAAGACAAAATGAAAAGGAATTCTCGGGGACTTTAATCAAGACCGATGGGAAGTATATTCTGAAAAAAGGATCAGCTATTGCCGATGTTGGTAATAAATACCGCGATTCCGGCTGGGCAAAAGTTGAGCAGAATATGAATATTGATGAAAATCGTATTTTACAGACTGACTATGAAGCCTCATCACCTTCGCAAGCGGCCAGTATCGTTACAGGCCGTAGTGCTGATGGAAATAGGGAATGGAAGAATGCCAGAAACGAAACTCTCGGTGATGTGGTTTATGGGAAGAAAGTCAAAGAATAGTCGATAATAGTGATACGAGACGTGTGGAATGAAAAAATGAGGGTGGAAAATGAATACAGATATTAACGAAAACGAGCGCAACGAATTGCATCGTTCCATTTGGTCTATCGCCGATGATTTAAGAGGAGCCGTGGATGGCTGGGATTTCAAATCCTATATCCTTGGAATTATGTTCTACCGGTATATTTCCGAGAACCTGGCAGATTATATCAACAAGGACGAACATGAGGCCGGTAACACGGACTTCGATTATTCGAAAATGAGTGATCAGGATGCCGAGCCGGCCAGAAAAGACTTGGTGGAGGAGAAAGGCTTCTTTGTCCTACCTTCGGAATTGTTCTGCAACGTCACAGCAAGAGCTGAGAACGACGAGAATCTCAATGAGACCCTTGAGAAGGTATTCAACCATATCGAGGAATCTGCAAAGGGAACATCGTCGGAGAATGATTTCGCTGGTCTTTTTGATGACATCGACGTCAATTCAAACAAACTTGGCCCGACTGTCGAGAAAAGAAACAAAAAGTTGGCGCTCATTTTATCAAAAATTTCCGAAATGAAATTGGGGGATTACCAGAGCAGCAAGATTGATGCCTTCGGCGATGCCTACGAATATCTCATGTCTATGTATGCTTCGAACGCTGGAAAATCCGGAGGAGAGTTCTTTACTCCGCAGGAAGTCTCGGAGCTTCTTACCCGTTTGGCGATAGGCAACAAAAAACAGGTCAACAAAGTCTATGATCCAGCCTGTGGTTCTGGTTCCTTGCTTTTGCAGTCTATCAAAGTGCTTGGAAAAGACAACATCAAGAACGGCTTCTACGGCCAGGAAATAAACATCACGACCTATAACCTTTGCCGCATCAACATGTTCCTTCACGATGTTGATTTCGACAAATTCAGCATTGCATGCAATGATACGCTGACAGCCCCTCAATTCGAGGAGGATAAGCCATTCGATGTGATTGTCTCTAATCCTCCTTATTCCATCAAATGGGAAGGCGATGACAACCCGATTCTGATCAACGATGAGCGCTTCGCTCCCGCTGGTGTTCTTGCTCCTAAGAGCAAAGCGGATATGGCTTTCATCATGCATTCCTTATCATGGCTTTCCACCAACGGATCGGCGGCAATTGTCTGTTTTCCTGGAATCATGTACCGTGGCGGAGCAGAGCAGAAAATCAGAAAGTACCTGGTAAGCAACAACTATATCGATGCCATCATCCAGTTGCCTGACAACCTTTTCTTTGGAACGACCATCGCAACCTGCATCATGGTGATGAAGAAGTCGAAGAGCGATACCAATATCGTTTTTATCGATGCCTCCAAGGAATATCAGAAGGTAACGAACAATAACAAACTTTCTAATGAGAACATCATGAATATCTTGAATGCCTATCAGGAAAGAAAAGACAAGCAGTATATGGTAAAGGTGGCTTCCTATGATGATGTGAAGGCTAACGGTTACAATCTCTCCGTGTCGACCTACGTAGAGAAGGAAGACACCAGAGAGAAAATTGATATCAAAGCCTTGAACGCTCAGATTAATGAGATTATCCAAAAAGAAAACAAACTGAGAGAAGAGATCGACAAAATCATAGCGGAGATCGAAGAATGATATGACATTTAATATTCTTCGTGATATAAACGAGGCGAATAGAGGGTTTAACAAGAACTGGATTTATAATGACACCCAATCTTGTAGCCTTGCACATGATTATTTGCAAAAAATCTCCTACTCTATTCAGGATATCAATCTGGAAGCTGAGGGTTTACAAATCAACAATAAATCCATTTGTTTTATTATTTGCTGTGTCGCTTGGATAGGAGAGGCCTTTAATTGGTTAATGAAAACCTTTAAGCCAGATGTTATATATGGTTTCAAAATCTCAGATGGCAGATTTGAAAATGCAAAAGAATATTTTGAAGCGATAAGATCGTTTGTTTTAGCTCACCCTGTCGGAACGAATAGACATAAGAAGTACGGGCTTGACGGAAATTACATTTGTATTGATGTCATACCGCCACAGAATTCAACTGTCATTTTTTTATCGCAACATAAAAAACTGTTTAGACATTTAAGATATGATGGAATGGAAGATGGAATAGGAGATGTAAACTTTTTTCTTAAGGCCTATTCCAAAGAATACCATCACTAGGCATATTTTCTTTTTGTCGGTGTTGTTTTAGAAGATATTTTAGGCTATGCGCGACTTTGTATCGATAAAATTCATGAGCTGGATAAATATCTTAGTAAATTGAAAAAGAAGGATTTTGAGGTGATAGCGAAACATGAGTGATTTGAAAGATTTGATAGAGAAATTATGTCCGGAAGGTGTTGAATACAAAACAATAGTTCAAGTGTGTGAAGTGATTAGAGGGAAAAGACTTGTTAGAGGCCAATTACATGATAAAGGAAGATATCCTGTTTATCAGAATGCTTTAATTCCGCTTGGCTTTTATGATGATTTCAATAGAGAGGCCAACAAAACATTTGTTATTAGTGCAGGTGCTGCCGGACAAATAGGCTATTCAAAAATTCTGTTTTGGGCTGCTGACGATTGTTTCACTTTTTCACATGGCAATCAATTAAATGAGCGATATTTGTTCTATTGCCTTAAAAATCAGCAAAATAAAATTGACTCTCTTGTTCGTAAGGCTAGTATACCTAGAATTTCGCGGGAAAGTGTTGAATCATTGAGAATTCCTGTTCCTCCTTTGGAAGTTCAATGTGAAATTGTCCGGATACTGGACAATTTCACAGAGCTTACAGCAGAGCTTACAGCAGAGCTTACAGCAAGAAAAAAGCAATATGAATTCTATAGAGAGAAACTTCTCTGTCATGGACAAATCATTCCCAAAGTGAAGTTAAAAGATATTGCCACAAGTATTTACCGGGGCGCTGGTATTAAAAGAGATGAAGTTGTAAATGAAGGCATTCCTTGCGTCCGATACGGGGAAATTTATACGACATACAATACCTGGTTCAAAGATTGTGTCTCGCACACCAAGCTTGAATTTGTTCCATCGCCTAAGTATTTCGAACATGGAGATATTTTATTTGCCATTACGGGCGAAAGCGTTGAAGATATCGCCAAATCAGTGGCCTATCTCGGAAATGATAAATGCCTAGCCGGCGGTGATATTGTTGTGCTTAAGCACAAACAAAATCCCCGATATTTGGCACATGTCCTTAATACGCAATTCGTTAGAGATCAAAAAAGCGCCGGCAAAGTCAAAAGCAAAGTCGTCCATTCTAGTGTTCCAGCAATTGAGAATATCGAAATACCTTTGCCGTCCCTTGAAATCCAGGAAAGATATGCAGACGCCTTGGATAATTTCGAAACAGTCTGCAATAGTCTAAACATAGGTCTTCCTGCGGAGATAGATGCCCGCCAGAAACAATATGAATATTATCGCAATTTGCTCTTGACATTTGCAGAAACAGGCAAGATAATCGCCCAGACAGACAGACAGACAGACAGACTGAGCTGAGCGCTATAAAAATCATCCAATATGTTTTTGGATATGCTCCCGTCCAACTTAAAACTGTTGCAAGTTATTCCGCAAAAAAGATTGATGCCAAGCAATTAAATCAAGCCAATTATGTCGGAGTAGATAATCTATTAAGCGACAGAAAAGGGAAAATTAATTCTTCTTACGTTCCGAAAACGGGCCAATTCACAGAATTTAAGCCTGGAAATATCCTTATAGGAAACATAAGACCCTATTTGAAAAAGATATGGTTTGCAAATTGCGTTGGCGGGACAAACGGCGATGTTCTTGTCATTCAGGGAAAAGATCAAATGTTCAATCCTAGATTTCTCTACCATATTATGGCTAGTGACGATTTCTTTAAATTCGACTCTCAGCATTCTAAGGGGGCAAAAATGCCTCGAGGAAACAAGGATTCCATATTAAATTACGAGTTCGCTCTCCCAACATTAGAGAGACAGACTCGAATCGCCGGATTACTGGATAAGTTTGATAACTATTGCCATGACATTCAAAGTGGCCTGCCGGCCGAGATAGAAGTCAGACAGAAACAATACGAATATTATCGAGATAAATTATTGACGTTTAAGAAATTGGAGGAATAAAGCATGTCCTATTTCAACATCATCACCCAGTCCGGTGATGCGACCGTGGTCACGGAATACAAACCAGAAAAGAACAAATCTGATTCTTATCAAAGCGAAGCTTCATTAGAAAATGAATTCATACGGCTTCTTCAAGAACAGTCATATGAATATATCCAAATTCACAAGGAAGCTGATCTGATTTCGAATCTTCGGAAACAGATTGAGAAGCTGAACAACTACGTTTTCTCCGACGAAGAATGGAATCGGTTCTTTTCCGACAACATTTCAAATCCGAACCTCGGCATTATTGAAAAGACACGCACAATTCAGGAAGACTATCGCAAAAATCTGAGACGCGATGATGGTTCTACTAAGAACATTACACTGATTGACAAATCCAACATTCATAACAATATCCTCCAAGTCATAAACCAATATACGGAAGATAAGGGAAACTACGACAACCGTTATGACGTGACGATTCTGGTGAACGGACTCCCGTTGGTCCATATCGAGTTGAAAAGACGTGGAGTAGCTTTGAGAGAGGCATTCAATCAAATCGATCGTTATCAAAGAGATTCGTTTTGGGCTGGCTGTGGCCTTTATCAGTTTGTTCAGATATTCGTCATTTCAAACGGAGTGAACACGAAATACTATTCGAACACCACTCGTTTCAACCACATCAAGGACAACGCCAATCCTTCCAAGAAGGGGAAGACGAGCAACTCCTTCGAGTTCACGAGTTACTGGGCCGACGCAAACAACCATCCCATTCCGGATCTCATCGATTTCACCAAGACCTTCTTTTCGAAGCACACCATCCTGAATATCCTCACGAAGTACTGCATCTTCACCTCCGAGAATATGCTTCTTGTCATGCGCCCTTATCAAATTGTTGCAACGGAAAGAATCCTGAACAGAATAGAGATTTCCACCAACTACAAGAAATACGGGACGATCGATGCGGGAGGATACATCTGGCACACAACGGGATCCGGAAAGACCCTTACCTCATTCAAAACGGCAAGACTTGCCAGCAAGATGGATGGCATCGATAAAGTATTGTTTGTCGTAGATCGAAAGGATCTCGACTATCAGACGATGCGGGAGTATGACAGATTCGAGAAAGGGGCCGCAAATTCCAACAAATCGACGGCCATCCTAAAAAAGCAGCTGGAAGACGACAACTGCAGAATCATCATCACGACCATCCAGAAACTGTCCACTTTCATAAAATCAACAAACGCTCACCACGTATACAGGAAGCATGTGGTCTTCATCTTTGATGAATGCCATCGTTCCCAGTTCGGGGACATGCATACCGCAATCGTGAAGCACTTCAAGAAGTACCATCTTTTCGGTTTCACGGGCACCCCTATCTTTGCAGTGAATTCAGGAACCTCGAAGAATCCGAACCTTCAGACCACGAAACAGGCTTTCGGAGATCAGCTTCATGCCTATACGATTGTGGATGCCATCAACGATAAGAACGTACTTCCGTTCCGTGTGGACTATATAAAAACCGTCGATGAAAAGGATGACATCTCGGACGAGAAAGTATGGGACATCGACCGCGAGAAGGTCTTCATGGAACCTAAGCGTATTTCCATGGTAACGAAATACATATTGGACAATTTCGACCGCAAAACCTATCGAAACGACAAATGGTTCAAGTTCAACGTGATCAAAAACGTTCAGGAAGTGGCTTCTTCCAAGAGCAGAAACTCTTACGAGCAAAAAGAAACCACTTTTGTCAACGGATTCAACTCCATTTTTGCTGTATCATCGATACAGGCAGCGAAGCTCTATTACAACGAATTCAAGAAGCAAATAGCAGAACGACCTGATAAAGCCAATCTGAAGGTCGGCGTGATTTTTTCCTATGGCGCCAACGAAGAGGAAGCCGATGGCATTTTGGATGAGGAAGATCCGGCAGATACAGAATCCTTGGATGCTTCATCGCGCGATTTCCTGGAAAAGGCAATCCAGGATTACAACAAGATGTTCTCGACGAACTACGACACCTCTAGCGATAAATTCCAGAACTACTATAAAGACGTCTCCTTGAGAATGAAGAACAAGGAGTTGGATATTCTGATTGTTGTCAATATGTTCCTAACTGGGTTCGATGCCACTACTCTGAATACTCTTTGGGTTGACAAGAACCTTAAGATGCACGGCCTTATCCAGGCGTTCTCAAGAACGAACCGAATTCTTAATTCGATCAAGACCTTTGGAAACATCGTTTGCTTCAGAAATCTGCAGAAGCAGACGGATGATGCGATTTCCCTTTTCGGTGATAAGAACGCAAATGGCATTGTCCTGCTGAAGGGCTACAAAGATTATTACTATGGCTATAAAGATGACAAAGGAAACAAAAAGCCTGGTTATCAAGGGATGATTCAGGAACTAAGTGGTAGATTCCCTTTGACCGGTTTTCCTCTTGTCGGAGAAAAGAACAAGAAGGATTTTATCGGTTTGTTCGGGGCAGTGCTCAGAATGAAGAACCTCCTTGTCTCATTTGATGAGTTTGCCGGAAACGAAATCCTTTCCGAACGGGAATTCCAAGATTACAGTGGAAAATATCTTGATCTGAAGGATGAAATCAGCAAGATGCCACCTGAACAAGCAAAGAACATCAATGATGATGTTGTGTTTGAAATCGAGTTGATCAAGCAGGTCGAGATCAACATCGATTACATTCTGATCCTTGTCCAAAAATACCATGACAGCCATTGCAGCGACAAGGAGCTCTTGATTAGCATTCAGAAAGCCGTGGATTCGTCCCCTGAATTGCGTTCCAAGAAAGCCCTGATCGAAAGCTTCATAGCTGGAATCAATGAGGTAGATGACGTCGTCTCCGAATGGAGAACGTATATCGCCGAGCAAAAAGAAAAAGAGCTGAAGGAGATTATCAGCTCTGAAAAGCTCAATGAGCAAGAGACAAGAAAGTTCATCTCCGATTGCTTCGTAAATGGAGAAGTGAAGACTACAGGAACCGATATAAGCAAGATGCTCCCTCCGATGTCCAGATTTGGAAATAACAACAGAGATGCTAAAAAAGAAAGAGTTATTGGCAAAATAAAAGTTTTCTTTGAAAAATTCTATGGCATCCTATAATGCTTTGACGGAGACCGAACAGCAAAAGTCTTAGCGGGATTTTACCCATAGCTGGTAGAATATAGTAAGTATGAGACAGGGAAACCCATCAGTAATCAGAGATTACGACAAGCCTAAGAACCATCACGGCTTCGTGTATGTGAGAGCCGGCAAGGACGGCAGAGTTCCTTCGTGGGAGATGCGAAAGCCCACTCCCGATGAACGCCTCTCCATCATTGCCAACTGGATCAGAATGCACGGGAAAGAAGGACCGATAAAGGTCGTATGCTGAATTTCAATCACCCTGCCTGAAACGAAAAAAATCACTTGACACCGGAAGCCTTGTGGGCGACCATGGTCAGGTGATTTCTTTTTTTGACTGCTTTATCTGGCAAAGGACGGACTCCTGCTCTTTGGTTCCTTCCTTTTGTAGACCGAATGCAAGTAAGCGTCAATCAGGGTCTTTGGATATTTATCCAATCATGGTTTATACTTCCTCCAGTCAAACGGAGGAAGACTTTTAAATATTCTTTTTTCCGTCTACCATAGGTGGGAGACCATAGGCTTTGTCTTCCAGTCCTCCCATGGTCTCCCTCATTGACAACCTATTGTAAGTCGGGATTGATTA
>JAJVUU010000027.1 GCA_021621525.1 Caryophanales bacterium | reverse complement strand
TCACTTCTTTTCACGCTCCGTCACCGGTCTACGCTTTGTGAGTCGCTACATAGTTATGCATCAAGTATGTCATATCAGCAATGGAAAACGCAGAAAAACGTGCTACCGAATCAAAGAGACATCTTAAAATCATCGCCTAGAACATAATGATAATCCATGTATTTTCTGATGATATCCATATCCTCATCACTCAATATCCTAGCTATGGTGTTTCGATGACTGACATCAATATCATTCCCGTAGATATCCTTGCTGCCATATTCAAAGAGTCTTGCCTTTTTGGATTCCCCCTCGATCGGACCATATCCGATATCGGGCACATGATCCAAAGTGCAGTGAATCAATACGCATTCGCTATTTGGATATTTGATGCCGTTATTGTCAGGAAGCCTAACGATCGTAGCATCATCATCCAACCCGTTGAACCTGCAGTTGACGAAGACATTCCCGTGGTTCTCTTTACCGTTCCTGATCCACATGAAAGCACCATGGCTATTCAGTGTCGTATTCTCGAAGAAAGCCGGGCCTCTACCCAGAATCGTATCCCCCTCTCCATCGATGATGCAGTTTCTGTAATAGGCGGGACCATTACTCTGAAGCGCGTCCCCGCTACCTATGATATGGACATTCTCAAAACAGTTATCGTATCCGTTGACAAGAAGACCTTCGGCCTGACCATGCAAATCCGTCTTCACCGTCAGGTTTCTCATCACGATACCATGGCAGTGATCCATCGAAAACGCCGCTCTTCTTGACGGGAAAGTCCCTACCTTTTCATTCGTCTTCACATATTCCGGATGGGGATTGAAGACTTCATTGTTGGCATAATGGATCAAAACACCATCCCTGCTTTCCCCGGTGATGACGATATTGCTTTTGTTCCTGAAATAGACCAATTCCTCATACTCACCGTTTTTGATATCGACGAAGTACTTCTCATCGGAAAAATCGGGAATACTGTCGATTGCTCCCTGAACCGTATAGAAATCCCCGTGGTTCTTATCGACGGTGAACCTGTTTCCGACAGGTCTGTCTTTCTTCGTGGAGAAGCAGAACCTGTCTTTCTGATTGATTCCATCAAAACCTTCGAATACTTCTTTGTCGATCAAGACATAATATTTATGCCCGTATTCCAAAAGATTATGATGAAGCTGGATCATCGCTTTGTTATCTTTGATGATGACCGGATAGAAATGGAACCCTTCCTTAAACCCGCCGATGATCGTCAGCTGATAGGAATCGGGAGAACTCCTGTATTCCATGGATAGACTTCCGGCCTTCATATTCTTATTCGTGATGTTTTCCCTCTGATATCGGTAGCCGGTAGTATATCTAGCCTCCGGATTGTTTCTCGGAGTGGTAGGCCCGGAAGGAATACTTAGATCCAATTCATCCACAAGCTCATCCGTATCATAATCATAGACCCTGATGAAACCCTTCCTGTTCAAAAAAGGATTACTGTCGAATTCAATCGTCAAAGTGACATCGACACAATTATCGACCGACTGATTTTCCGGATGGATCCTGACTGTTCTCATATAAGCCCCTTTCTATCAGATTTATCTCTTCTATGATGACGGATAAAGATCTGATTCATTTTGTTCCTACATATCATAAAATACCGACGAAGAAAAATCATCGCACCCACAAACAAAAAAACAGGAAAGAACAGAAGACCGCGGGAAAACCATCCATCAGACTATCCGAACTCACAAAAATACTATTTCTAGTATTTTTGTGAATTACAGGCAGCGGATAGGAAAAGCGTAAACATTCGAAGAAATCCGGTATGGATCATCACTAGTACAGACAATACACTGACCTTTTAGTTCAAAGGAAGTATTCTTCAACTGGGAAAACGACTTGACGTTTTCCGATGAAAAAGATTTTCCGGATTTGCATTCGATAAGGTCCAATCTGCCGTCTCTAAGCAAAATCAGATCGATTTCATTTTGGTTACTGTCCCGATAGAAGAACATGTTTTTATCTTCCAATCCATTGTTCAGATAGGATTTCCTGATTTCATTGTGAATATAGGTTTCAACCAAATGCCCTTTGAAGGAAGAAAGACGAAGTGATTTCGCCGAATCGATTCCCAGAAGATAACAGGCAAGCCCCGTATCATTGAAATATAGCTTATGGCGCTTTACGATTCTCTTGTTGATCGAATTTTCATAATAAGGCGAAAGCAAAGTCACGATATCGCCCGCAACGGCGATATCCGTCCAAGCCTTGACGGTGTTTTTGTCAACGCCGATTGTCTTAGCGATATTGTCCGGAATGAATTCCTGTCCCGTCAATGAGGCCAGAACACGAAGCAGATTCTCGAATTTGACTTTGTCCCTCAAAGCAATCAATTGAGAAACATCCCTGTCTAAATAGGTTTTCACATAATTCGAGAAATAATTCTCAATCGGTTTCCCTTCGATTTCCCAACGGGCAGGATAAAACCCGCGAACGATGGATTGATATAGATCATCATCACTCAAAGCCCGTTTTTCCGAACGATCGAACAGTGTCTCATTATCCACGGAAAAAACGGGTTCTGACCAATCTCTGATTTCCGCCTGGCTGAGAGGCGGCATTTCGATAATGGAGACTCTACCGGACATCGATTCACTGACTTCCTTCATCAAATGGAATTTCTGCGATCCGGTAAGGATATACATCCCATTTGCAACCTGAGAGCCTTTTTCTCTCCTGACCTTATTTACGACAGCCTCTATCTCCGGAAACAATTCCTTTGCCTTCTGAACCTCATCGAAAATGATCGGTGCTGGGTGATCAGCAATGAATTTCTTCGGATCTCCTTTTGCCGAAGCGAGCAATTCGGTATCATCGAAAGACAGATATCCATAGCCGTTCTCTTTTTCGATAACACTCACCAATGTCGTCTTTCCGACTTGTCGCGCCCCCGTAACCAAAGTAATCGGATATTCGTCAAGACTCCGCTTTACAATCGGAAGAATATGCCTTTGGAAAATCATGCAACCCTCTCCTTTTCTTCTGATATTATACCATGCAATTCACATTTTTACTATTTTTAGTATTTTCGTGAATTTGTTAGTCTAAGACATAGATCTATACCCCCACAGATCATGCGATACCGTCTAACTTTTTATACCACAGATTTAAATATTTGCTTTGTGTTCTTAAACTTTTTTATTTTTTTGATCCAGTTGATATGTTTCCGCAAAGCCGAGTGTGCATACGAGTTACCTGTACAAGACATTGGGGGTGTAGATATGTTTCCCCAAACTAGTAAAAGCCGTTTTTCTTCGTTTTTGGAAGAATCCGAGCCGATTTTCGGTAGAACAAAAAGGTGCCAACCCATGACAGGCTGACACCTTTTTAATTGAGCTTACTTGTCTAAGCCGCCGAAACGGAGAATATCCTTATATCTCTGTTCAGCATACTTGGCATTCTTGGCGAAGAGTTCTTCGGCATGTTCCGGATTGACTCTCGGAAGCTGAGAATAACGAGTAGAGGTAAGCAAGAAGTCCTTGATCTTGGTGAAATCAGGATTCTTGGACTTCGTACCGAGGGTAAGCGGAGCCTTGCCCTGTTCGGCAAGTCTCGGATCGAAGGTATAGGTGAGGAAGTAACCACACTCGACGGCAAGCTTCTCCTGAAGCATGGAGTTGCCTAATCCGCCACGGATACCCTGTTCCTGGCACGGGCAATAGCACATGATGAGGGACGGACCGTTGTAGGATTCAGCTTCTCTCATGGCCTTGATGGCAAATGCCGGATCTGCACCGAGAGCGATGGAAGCAACATAGACATGGTCATAGGCCATGGCGATGAGGCCGAGGTTCTTCTTGGCAGTCTTCTTACCGGAAGCAGCGAACTTGGCAATCTGACCGGTCTGAGAAGACTTAGAGGCCTGACCACCGGTGTTGGAATAGACTTCGGTATCGAGGACAAGGATGTTGACATCATCTTCGGAAGCAATGACATGATCAAGGCCACCGAAGCCGATATCATAGGCCCAGCCATCACCGCCGACGATCCAGATGGACTTGTCAAGAAGATCATTCTTGAGAGGCAGCAAGGCTTTGATGCCTTCGTTCTTGGATTCTTCGACAAGGTGGACAAGCTTCGGCAGGATTTCTCTGACGTGGCTCTTGTTCTTGATGTTGTTGAGATAATCCGTCAGGACTTCCTTGAGTTCAGGTTCAACCTGATCCTGGTTATCAAGGATGATATTGCAGATACGATTCAGTTTCTGATCGGTTGCAAGTCTCATACCATAGCCATATTCCGCATTGTCTTCGAACAAGGAGTTAGCCCAGGCCGGACCTTCACCCTTGCTGTTGGTGATGAACGGAGTCATCGGCGTAGAGCCGTTGTAAATGGAGGAGCAGCCAGTAGCATTGGCAATCAACATATCAGGTCCGAAGAGCTGGGAGGCAAGACGATAATACGGAGTTTCACCGCATCCTGCACAGGCTCCGGAAACTTCCTGATACGGCTTATAGAAGGCAACTTCCTTCAAAGTTCCGGCAGGGAAGAAACCGGTCTTCGGTTCAATCTGCTTGTATAAGACATCAGCAGCAGGTTCATGATGGAATTCAGTCTTCGCATCAACCATCTTGAGAGCCTTATGGGCTTCCATGACAGGCCTGCCGTTTGCATCCTTGATGACATTTCCGGCTTCATCCTTCTTCGGAGTCATCTTGCCAGGGCACTGGTTGACGCAAAGCGAGCATCCAACGCAGTTCATCGGAGAGACCTGAATACGGAACTTGAGTCCCTTGACATTCGGGCCACCCATTGCCGGTAAGACATCAGCTCTTTCTTCTTCCGGAAGCTTGGCGATATCTTCATCATCAAGCAAGAAGGCACGGAGTGTAGCATGCGGACAGACGAAGGCGCACTGGTTGCACTGGATGCAGTTTTCCTTGTCCCAATGCGGAACACGGGCAGCATTGGCTCTCTTTTCCTTGAAGGTTACGTTCGGGAGCATCGTGCCATCTTCCAATTCCCACTTACGGAAAGTGGAGACCGGAAGATCATAGCCATCCAGGTTGTTGATGATGGCAATATAGGAATCCCAATAATCATCGCCGGTAGGCTTGATGGTGGAATTGACGGTCAAATCAGCCCAATCCGGATTGACAGCGACTTCTCTGAGGCCCTGAGTTCCGGAATCGATGGCCTTATAGTTAAGTTCGACGACATCCTGACCTTTCTTTGCATAGGTCTTGGCGGCGAACTTCTTCATCCATTCATTGGCCTCATCATAAGGCATGATCTGCTGGTTCAGATAGAAGAAGGCAGACTGAAGAATGGTGTTGGTATGCGGACCCATACCGATTTCAAGAGCAATCTTGTTGGCATCGATGACGAAGACCTTGGCATGCTTCATGGCAAGCTGCTTCTTCATACGGTTCGGCATGGCATTGATGAGCTGTTCATCCGTCATATTGGTGTTGAGAAGGAAGGTTCCACCATCCTTAAGGTTGGCAACCATATCATACTTGAAGATATAGGAGTCAACGGAGCAAGAGACGAAGTCAGCATTCTCGACATAATATGTGGAATGAATCGGGGTCTTACCGAATCTAAGATGGGATCTTGTGACACCACCAGACTTTCTGGAGTCATATGCGAAGTAAGCCTGGGCATACTGATGTGTCTCATCACCGATAATCTTGATGGAAGACTTGTTGGCACCGACAGTACCATCAGAGCCCAATCCATAGAACAGGCAGGAAGTATAATCATGCTTGATCTGATAGTTTTCATCAGCCGGGATAGAAAGATTGGTGACATCATCATCGATACCGATGGTGAAGCCTGTCCAAGTCTTTTCGGCATTCATGAAATCAAAGACACCCTTGATATGCTTCGGAGCAGTATCCTTGGAAGAGACACCATAACGGCCACCGAGGACCTTGATGTCATTTCTATTGCCCTGCTTGAGAGCAGCAAGAACATCAAGATAAAGCGGTTCGCCGATAGATCCAGGTTCCTTGGTTCTGTCAAGGACAGCAAGGGTCTTGACGGTCTTCGGAAGACTGGCAAGAAGATGCTTGGCAGAGAACGGACGATAGAGGTAGACCTTGAGGACACCGACCTTCTCACCTTTGGCAAGAAGATCATCGACGACTTCAGTGCAGGTTTCCGTGACGGAACCCATGGCAATGATGACTCTGGTAGCTTCCGGATCACCATAATAGACGAACGGAGCATAGTTTCTGCCAGTGGCATCGCTGACCTTCTGGAAATATTCACAGGCAACATCGACGATTTCTTCTTCGTGGATGTTCTGTGCTTCTCTTCCCTGGAAGGTGATATCGTCATTTTCGGCACCACCCTTGGTCACAGCATGTCCATGCGGATTGAGGGCTCTCTTCTTGAAGGCTTTGACTGCTTCTTCATCAAGCAAAGACTTCCAGAAGTCGTCATTGACGAATTCAACATTCTGAATTTCATGAGAGGTTCTGAAGCCATCGAAGAAATGGATGACCGGAGTAGAACCTTTGATAGCAACAAGGTGTGCAAGCGGGGAAAGATCGGCAACATCCTGAACAGACTGAGAGCAGATCATGCAGGCACCAGTCTGTCTTACGGCATAGACGTCACCATGGTCACCGAAGATTGACAAAGAACGGCTGGCCAAAGAACGAGCGGCGCAATGCAAGACAATCGGAAGCTCCTCACCGACCCATTTATAAATGTTCGGAATCATGAGAAGGAGACCCTGGGATGCCGTATAGGTCGTAGCCAAGGCTCCACCGGATGCAGCACCGTGAACCGCACCGGAAGCACCGGCTTCAGACTGCATTTCCATGACCTTGACGATATCGCCAAAAGCATTCTTCATTCCGGCAGCAGCATATTCATCGACATGTTCAGCCATAGGGCTGGAAGGAGTAATCGGGTAAATAGCAGCAACTTCAGTAAACTTGTAAGAACCTAAAGCAGCAGCAGTGTTACCATCTACTGACTTCATTGAGAATTTCTCTTTTTCCATAGACTTCCTCCAATTAAGATTTCTCACGAACTATTATATCCTTTTTAGGAAGCGATTACTTATTTATTTTTATAAAAACATCGCTTAAATATGACTAACTTTTCAAAGTCTATGGAAAAAGCATCTTTTATGTTGATTTCAACAGATAGAGCAGTGCTTATTGACGGCTTTTCCTTCATTATAATTTAAATAGACAAAGTACTGACAGCCACCAGGCAATAACAGGAAAAGAAAAACATCAAGCAAACAAAAAGGTGATTCGGCTTTCATTGTTTTGTCCATAACATTCAAAGGAGAATCACCGATGACTATTTTACCAAACCAGATTGAAAAATCATTCTTTTTCCGACAGGCAGAATTTGATTTTTTCGGACTCATAAGAAAGCAATCAAAAAAATCCAAATCAGCATTTTTCGGCAAAAATGAAACAAAAACAATCAAAAGGCTTGAAATATAGATATGATTGATTTATCATATGAACATCCATTCATATGAAGGAGGATTCAACCATGAGTGATTGCAAGCATTGTTCCGAAGAAATGGACGAAGATGAAGAAGACGAAAAGAAAGAACAAAGAAGAAACATCATCCTATTGATCTATGGTGTCATCTGCCTGGTCGTCGCCTTCATTCTGAACAAGGTCGACCCTCAGTTCGACGATATCACCTGGAACCTGTTCTCAGACAGCAGTTTCTATACTTCACTCTCCTTCTACTCCTTCATCCTATATACTATAGGTTATCTTCCGCTCCTCTTCTTCACCGGAAAAGAAAGCATCGAAGAAATCAAGGAAGGAAACCTCATCAACGAAAATACATTGATGATCATCGCCACGGCAGGTGCCTATGCCATCAATTCCTTCCCAGAGGCACTGTTCGTCATCCTCTTCTCCATCATCGGAGAGGCACTGGAAGACTTCGCCACAAGCAAATCCAAGAAATCCATCAAGAATCTCGTCAACACGATGCCCTTATATGCCCATTTCCTGGATGCAGACGGCAATATCGTCGAAAAGCAGCCGGAAGATCTGAAGGTAGGCGACAAAATCGAAATCAAGCCCGGAGAAAAGATTCCGGTAGACGGAAAAATCGTCAAAGGTTTTTCCTCCGTCGATCTTTCAAGCATCAACGGCGAATCCCTGCCTAAGGAAGTCCATGAAGGCGAATCTGTCTATTCAGGAAGTATCAACCTCAATTCCGTGATTGTCATCGAAGTTGGCAAGGAATTCAAGGATTCCACGCTTTCCAAGATTATGGATCTCGTCGAGAATCAGCAGGAAAAGAAAGCCAAAGCCGAAAAATTCATCACAAAATTCGCAAAAATATATACACCGATTGTCATCCTGGCAGCCACCCTTGTCTTCATCATCGGTTTCGGTCTGTCCGGATGGTCATGGGCCGAAGGAGGAAAAGACTATCTCTTCAGAGCTCTTTCCATCCTTCTCATCTCCTGTCCGTGTTCTCTTGTCATCGCCGTTCCTATCACCTTCTTTGCAGCCATCGGTTCCGCCTCTAAGCTCGGCATCCTCATCAAAGGTTCCGTCGCCTTGGAAGACATGGCAAGCAGTAAGAACATCATGTTCGACAAGACCGGAACTCTGACGAAAGGAACCTTCGCATTAGTCAATGTTCCAAGCGAAGAAAACCTTAGAATCGCCGCTTCCTTGGAATCAAAGTCCACACATCCGCTTGGAAAAGTATTGGTGGATTCTTGTCATTCAGAGCTTTATGAAGTCACTGACTTTGAAAACATTCCTGGTTATGGAATAAAAG
Organism: Caryophanales bacterium; assembly: GCA_021621525.1. Taxonomy (GTDB): domain Bacteria; phylum Bacillota_I; class Bacilli_A; order RFN20; family CAG-288; genus Enterosoma. Next base: position 13,899 of record JAJVUU010000027.1, on the reverse strand, counting down.
GTGTCATCTTTGGAAAGACTTACGTCATCGGAAACTTACGCCTCATGGAAAAATATGGTGTCAAGATGAAAGATATCGATGATACACCTTATAAAGTTCTCTATTTCGGCGAAGCAGAAGGAGACTTCCTGGAAGCATTCATCGTCGCCGACCAGGTCAAGGACGAAGCCAAAGAGGTCATCAGCCATCTCAAGAAGGAGGGCTATCAGAAGGCCATCATGCTCTCCGGAGACGACAAGAAAATTGCTTCCGCCGTCGGAAAACTGCTTGATCTCGACCAAGCGGAAGGCGAGCTTCTTCCCGACCAGAAGCTCAAGGTCGTCGAAGACGCCAGCCATTCCAAAGGAAAGGTATGCTATGTCGGTGATGGTATCAACGATTCACCAAGTATCCTTGCTGCCAACATCGGCATTGCCATGGGTGCCTTGGGAAGCGATGCAGCCATCGAAGCAAGCGATGTCGTCATCATGGATGACGACTTAAGCAAAGTCGCCGAAGCCAGGCACCTTTCCCGAAAGACGATGAATGTCGCGAAGACCGTCATCGCCCTGTCCATCCTTCTCAAGGTGCTCTTCATGGCCCTTGTTCTCACAGGCGTTCTTGGAAAATTCGCCATGATCGTATCCGGGTTATCGGATACCGGCGTCATGATCATCTGTGTCCTTGTTGCCATCTCCATGATGTTCTACAAGCCGAAATATCTCAAGAAGGGAAAATAATATCTCCAAAGGCAACCCGAGACGGTTGCCTTTTTTCGACCAAAAAATGCCTGGAAGACATTCATGTTCCAGGCAGGATGATCAAAGTCCTTTTTTCTTACGGTCCATATACAGGTCTTCGTCTTTTTCAGACACGTGTTCCAGACCGGTCCTGAAGAGGTCCTTGATATGGTTGTCCGTCAACGTATAGACGATGGATTTTCCATCTCTCCTCGTCGTCACGATATCATGTTGACGAAGAATGGCCAGCTGATGGGATATCCTTGACTGGGACATTCCCAGAATCTCTGCGATGTCGTTGACACAGAGTTCATATCTAGACAGCAGGGAAATCAAAATCAGTCTCGTCTTGTCAGCAAAGATGGAATAGAAGGAAGATAGGCTCTCAAAAGATTTGTTTGAAAGCATGTCGTCTTCGATTTTCTGGATTTCATCCGATGTTTTTTTGTTCTCGTTCATATCTTTTCCATTATACACATTTTTCCTGCCGTTTGAGCGCTTTGTTTCTGAAAAACGGGTAAGAATACATAGAAGTCTTTTTCGTGGCTGAAACAGCCTTTTTTAGTATCATTTATTTAAATATTATTATATAATATATAATTAGTTTTAAACTAATTTATTTATTGGAGTCTCAAAATGAAAAAAAGCGGTTCATCCATCCTGATTCAAGGCGAATATATCACCCTCGGTCAACTTCTCAAGTTCCTTGACCTGGTCTCCACCGGCGGAGAAGAGAAAATCTTCGTTGCCACCCACGACATCACCTTCAACGGTGAAAAAGAAACCCGCAGAGGAAAGAAGCTGAGAGACCATGATGTCGTTTCAATCGACGGTGAAAAATACAATATATGTACGTCACCAGACTGATTCTGAACCATTTTCGGAATTACGAGAATCTCGATGTCGGTTTCAGCCTAGACAGAATCTACATCACCGGAAGCAACGGAATCGGCAAGACCAATGTCCTGGAGGCCATCTATTACACAACCCTGGGGCGAAGCTTCCGCAAGGCAGATGACTCCTCTTTGATTCAAAAAGGATACAAGGAAGCGAGCATCTATCTTGAATTTCATTCCGAAAAAGACGGAAAGATCCATCATCTTTCCTGCATCATCGGAAAAGAGGGAAAGATATTTGCCTACGACGACGAAAAGGTCAAGTCTCTCTCCGGTATCCTCGGCAAGCTGATTGCCGTCTATTACGAACCTAGCCTCGTCTTCTTCTTCAAAGATGAGCCAGAGCTTCGTCGAAAGCTTCTTGACGAAACCTGTTCGCAGCTTTCACCGAGATATCTCTATGCAGTTTCAAGATACAAGAAACTGCTCAAGATGAGGAATGCCGCCCTCCAGCAGAATTATGATCAGGACATCATCGATGCGTACCGCAATCAACTGATCAACCTTTCCTACCGAATCATCCAAGACCGAAAGGAACTGGTCAGGTCACTTTCAGGAAAAGCCGGCAGATATTATATGGAACTCTTCGGCGAAGAGAAAAAGAGCTTTTCCCTGAAATATAAGACATCCTGCCCTTTGGATGACGATGAGGAAAGCTACATCAAAGCATCCCTTGCCTTGTTCGAACAGAACAAATCCGTAGAAAATATCCGCAAGGTCACGGCTCTAGGCCCTCACAGAGACGATTTATCGGGCAGTCTGAACGGAAATCCGCTCTCGACATATGGAAGCCAAGGGGAGAACAGAATCGCGTCCCTGAGCCTGAAACTGGCCGTGTTGGACCTGCTAAGCGAAAAGCTCGGCATCAGGCCGCTCCTGCTTCTTGACGACATCACATCCGACCTTGACGAAAAGCGATGCCGGAACCTGCTTTCCGCCATCAACAAAGACAACCTGCAGGTATTCGTAACAGGAACCAAGATTCCTGAAGAATTCCTGAATTATACGACATATACCAGCAATGGCATCACATTACAGAAAGGGGAAGAACACCATGAGTGAAGAAAAAGAACTCACCGAAGAAGAAAAACGTGCTTTGGAACGTGCCAAAATCTATGAAAAACAGCAAGCCAAAGTTGCAAAGGTAGCCGCAGACGAAAACGTCGGTCCAAAGGCTGACAGGCCGGATGCAAAGAAAAACGTCGAAGAGCCAAAAGAGGAAAGCTTCGACGAGCAACATGTCGACCATGTCGATCTGGATGAAGCCACCGAAGAAAAAAGAATGAAGGCCAAAGACGACTACACCGGTGCCGACATCGAGATTCTTCAGGGTCTCGAAGCCGTCAGACAGCGTCCCGGCATGTATATCGGAACAACCAGCAGCCGTGGTCTTCATCATCTGGTCAGGGAAGCCGTCGACAATGGTGTCGACGAAGCCCTCGCAGGATACTGCAAGCACATCAAGGTCACCATTCTTCCCGGGACCGCCGAAAACCCGATCAACCGTGTAAGAGTCGAGGATGACGGACGTGGCATCCCCTGCGACATCAACAAGACGACAGGCCTTTCCACTGTCGAGACCGTCTACACCATCCTTCATGCCGGCGGTAAATTCAATGACAAGACCGGCTATAAGATTTCCGGTGGTCTTCACGGCATCGGTGTCAAAGCCGTCAATGCCCTTTCCACCAAGGTCGACGTCACCGTCTATCGTGGCGGAGAAATCCACCAGATTCACTTCGTCGACGGCGGACACACCGTAGCACCCGGCCTCATGGTCACAGGAACCTGTCCTCTTGAAAAGACAGGAACGACCGTCGAATTCACACCGGATCCCCTGATTTTCAAGGAGACGACGACTTTTGACTTCTCCACCATCGCAACCTATCTGAGACAGACCGCATACCTCACCAAAGGCATCGACATCACCATCGAGGATGTCCGTGATCCGGCCAACATCCAGCAGGCCCATTACTGCTTCAACGGCGGCATCATCGAATATGTCAATTACATCAACCAAGAAAAGGACAAGGTCTTTGAAGAAGTCCCTTATGTAAACGGAGCCTCCACGGTCAACACCGGCGGACTTGACGTCAAGCCGACGACCGTCATCGTCGAAGCAGCCTTCCAGCCTACAAGAAGCGGCATCCTCAACATGTCCAGCTTCTGCAACAACATCAGGACGACCGGAGGCGGAACCCACGAAGAAGGCTTCAGACTTGCCATCGGACGTGAGCTCAACAACTATTTCCGCTCCAAGGAATGGCTGAAGCAGAACGACGAGAACTTCCGCAGCGAAGACTGCCTGGAGGGACTTACCGTCGTCCTCAGCGTCAAGCACACCAATCCGCAATACGAAGGACAGGTCAAGGACAAACTCGGCAACGACGAAGTCCGTAAGATCACTTCCTCCATCGTCGGCGACTTCCTCAAGGAATGGCTCATGGAGCATCCGAAGGAAGGAAAGGCATGGTATGACAGAGTCATCTCTGCCTACAAGGGAAGAAAAGCCGCAGAAAAGGCCCGTGCCCAGGCTCAGGGAAAACTCTCTGCCGGTGCCGGTCTTCCTGACAAGCTCACCGACTGTATCTCCAAAGACCCGAAGGAAAGAGAACTGTTCATCGTCGAGGGTAATTCCGCAGGCGGTTCCGCCGTCATGGGAAGGGATGCCAGGACTCAGGCCGTCCTCCCTCTGAGAGGTAAGATTCTCAACGTCGAAAAAGCCCAGGCAACCCGTATCGAAAAGAATGCCGAAATCTACAACATGGTCACAGCCATCGGCGCCGGCCAGGGCGAGCAGTTCGATGTTTCCAAAATCAAATATGACAAGGTCGTCATCATGACCGATGCTGATGTCGACGGTTCCCACATCCGTATTCTTCTCATGACCTTCTTCTATCGCTTCATGAAGCCACTCATCGAAGAAGGACATCTTTACATCGCCCAGCCTCCGCTTTACAGACTCACCTATCAGGGACACCACTATTACGCATTCAACGACGAGGAGCTCGATGCCATCAAGGCAAAGCTTCCGACCACGGCCAGATATGCGCTCCAGCGTTACAAGGGTCTTGGTGAAATGGATCCGAGTCAGCTTGACGAGACGACCATGGACAAGAACCATCGCCGTATGCTTCAGGTCACCATCGAAGACGCCCAGGATGCCAACGATGCCCTCATCGATCTCATGGGCGAGAATGTCGAGCCGAGAAAAGACTACATCACATCCAACGCCAAGTTCGTCAAGAACCTGGACATCTAAGGAGGTAACAGACAATGGCTGAAGAAGATAAAAAATTAGAAAACGAACCGGAAGATGCTGCCTCGGATGAGACTAAGGATGAAAAAGAACTCTCCGACAAGGAATTTGCCGAAAAGAAGGGCGCAGGCATAGTCGGCCTTCAGGAAGGTATCGTCGCAGGCATCACGCCGGATGAATTCGGTGCCGAAATCAAGACATCCTTCCTCGATTATGCCGTATCCACATTGACCAGCCGTGCCATCCCTGACGCAAGAGATGGTATGAAGCCTGTTCAGAGACGTATCATCTACGCCATGTGGGAAATGGGCGTCACACCAGACAAGCCTTTCAAGAAATCCGCACGTATCGTCGGTGACGTCATGGGTAAATACCATCCGCACGGCGATTCCTCCATCTACCTTGCCATGTGCCGTATGGCTCAGGATTTTGCCATGCGTTATACCCTTGTCCAAGGACATGGTAACTTTGGAAGTCAGGACGGCGACGAACCGGCAGCTTCCCGTTACACCGAGGCAAGACTTTCCAAGATTGCCTTGGAAATGACCAAGGACATCGAAAAGGACACCGTTCCCTTCATCGACACCTATGATGCCGATGGAAAGGAACCGACAGTCTTGCCATCCCGCTTCCCGAACCTTTTATGCAACGAGTCCAGCGGTATCGCCGTCGGTATGGCCACTTCCATTCCACCGCACAACCTTGCCGAGACCATCTCTGCCGCCCAGGCATTGATTCAGAATCCAGACATGGAAGCAGATGACCTCATGGGCATCATCAAGGGTCCGGACTTCCCCGGCGGAGGCACCATCATGGGAAGAAGCGGCATCCGCAACTACTTCATGACCGGAAGAGGCTCCGTCAAAGTCAGAGCCAAATATCGTGTCGAAGAAAAGAACGGACACTGCGAAATCATCTTCTATGAACTTCCATACATGGTCAACAAGCGCGACCTTGCCAAAAAGATTGTCGACCTTGCCGACAGCAAGGTCATCGACGGAATCGCCCAGGTTGCCGATTACTCATCTCAAAAGATGGGTACCCATTTTGTCGTCGTCCTCAAGAAGGGTGCAAGCGATGCCCTTGTGCTGAATCATCTCTTCCACTACACCGCTTTGCAGTCCAACTTCGCCGTCAACATGCTTGCCCTGGATAACGGCACACCCAAGGTCCTGCCTATGAAGCAGGCCCTTCAGATCTATATCGACCATCAGAAGAACGTCATCCGCAGAAGAACGCAGTTTGACCTGAAGAAGGCCATGGCCAGAGTCCATATTCTCGAAGCCATTCTCATCGTCGCCGATGCCATCGATGAGACCGTCCACATCATCCGTTCTTCAAAGACCTATGAAGAAGCTCAGGGTAGACTTATCGAAAGATTCGGTTTTGACGAAGTCCAGTGCAAAGCCATCTTGGACATGCCTCTCAGAAGATTGACCGGACTTGAACAGGATAAGTACCTCAGTGAAAAGAGCGGACTCGAAGAAGACTGCAAGCATTACAATGCCATCCTTTCCGATGAACACGTCCTTGAAGAGACCCTCATCGGTGAACTGGAAGACATCAAGAAGAAATATGGCGATGCCAGAAAAACTGAGATTTCCGACTTTGACCTCGACGAAGATGACGAAGACCTCATTCCAAACAAGGAGATTCTCATCTTCCTTACCAAAGGCGGATATATCAAGAGAGTCGATCCGAGTGAATTCCGTGCCCAGAACAGAGGAGGCATCGGTGTCCAGGGCATGAAGACCAAGAATGACGATGACATCAAGATTCTCCGTCATTCCAAGACCAAGACAGACGTCCTCTTCTTCACCAACCTCGGCAGGGTCTATCATTGCCGCGGTTATCAGATTCAGGAAGGAAGCAGGACTTCCAAAGGCATACCGATCGTCAACCTGCTCAAGCTCATGGACAAGGAAGAAGTCACGGCCATCATCTCCATGGATGACTACAACGATGATTCCTATCTCTTCTTTGCCACAAAGCAGGGTATCGTCAAGCGTTCACCTGCAAAGGATTTCGAAAACATCAATGTCAACGGCAAGATTGCCATCGGTTTGAGAGACGACGACGTCCTCTTGGATGTCCGTCACACCAACGGCCAGGCCATCATCTCCCTCGGCTCATCCGAAGGCAAGGTCTGTTCCTTCAACGAAAATGACGTCCGTTGCATGGGAAGAACCGCAAGCGGCGTCAAAGGTATCGATCTTGCCCCGGGCTGTGAAGTCGTCGGGCTTGTCACGTCCCTTGACGGAGACAAGATCTTCTCCCTCAGCCAGAACGGCTATGGAAAGATTACCGATGTCCATGAATACCGTATCACGGCACGTGGAAGCAAGGGTGTCAGGACGATGAAGACCACCGAAAAGAATGGCGGACTTTGCGTCATCAAAAATGTCAAAGGCGACGAAGACATCATCATCATCACCAGCCAGGGAACGACGATGCGCACTTCCCTTACCCAGTTCAGGGAGATGAGCAGAAACACCATCGGCGTCAAGGTCATCTCCATCCGTGACAAGGAATCCATCTCCTCTGTTTCCGTCCTTCCTTCCGATCAGGAGCTTGAAGCACAGGAGCCAGAAAGCGCAGAGGAACCCGTGCAGCAGGACAAAGCCCTCGAAGAACTCCTGAGAAGGGCTGAGAAGCAGGGCGACGACGATTCCGAAGAATGACATCTTCCGCATGTAAAAGCTGCGGCAACGTTCCATGTATCAATATTTTTTAGGCTTTGATTCCTATGGGCTGAGGAACTCCTTCAGCTATGTCATCAAGAATGCCATCACATCCTATTTTCAGGAAAACAACATCTCCTACACCTTCCGTGTCGAAGACGATTTTGAAAAAGCACTCCTCCCTTCAGGAAACGATTATTTCTCCTTCTATGCCGCACTGAAGAAAAAGAAGGTAAAGACAGGCATCATCGCAGCCAGCAACATCAGTGACTTCTTCATCAGAAGGACAACAAAAGGACCGGAGCTTGCCTTGTCCCTGGATGCTCTCAACTTCTATCGAAAGGCAGATACGCTCTACATCACCTTCCCGTCCCAAGAGCATCTCATCCGAAAGAACAAGATAGAGACACCTACAAAGATCCTTCCGATCACCAAGACGGATTACACCAGGAACCTTCTTCCAAGCCAAAGGGATGCCTTCTTGAGACACTACGGGCTTCAGGGAGACAGGGACATCATCGTATCCTATGGACTTCTTTCCAACAAGGACACCGTCATGGACCTGAGAGCCATCGCCACAAACTGCCCGGAGAAGGACTTCCTCTTCTTCGGAGAGGTCACCAACGATGCCATAAAACAGTCGATGCTCCAATCCATCACAAGACCGGAGAACATTCACTTCTATAGACACCTTCCGGAAGAGCTCTATCCTTCCTTCCTATATCATTGCAAGAGGTTGCTTCTTGTCGGAGACTATCTTGCCTATCCACAGATTCTGATCGACTGCATCTGCCACAGGATCCCTCTGATCAGCTACAAGCTATCCGGATATGAGGAAATCCTCAATCCTGAAGACGCTTTTACGCCAAAACTATATTCACAGCTCTACGATTGCATCAACAAACCTATCGATACTGAAAAAATCGAAAACGCCTACCATAAAATACAGGCGTCCAATCCTCAAAACTTGAATCAGAAATCATAAAAGACTACAATTTTGTAGACAAACCAAGGAGACAGAAAATATGCTCGATGTCAAATATGTCATTGATAATCTCGATGAAGTCATCGAAAGATTATCCACAAGAACCGGTGATTTCTCCTATTTACGTGAATTGCCGGAATTAGACAGCAAACGTAAACAGTGCATCATGAAGAGCGAAGCCCTCAAGGCTGAGCGCAACACCCAGTCCAAGAATATCGGAAAGCTCAAGGCACAGCATAAGGACGAAGAAGCCAAGGCTTTGATGGACAAGATATCCTTCGACAAGGACGAAATGGTCCGCCTCGACAAGGAGAGAATCCAGATCGAAGAAGAAATCCGTGAGATGATGCTCAAGACGCCGAACCTTCCGGACAAATCCCTTCCGATTGGAACGGATGATACCTTCAACAGACCGGAGAAATATTACTCCAAGCCGACCACCTTCACCTTCAAGCCGCAGGCCCACTGGGAAATCGGTCAGAAATTAGGTGGCTTTGATGTCGACAGGGCTGCCAAGGTCACCGGATCCAGATTCACCTTCTACATGGGTGCCTTCGCCAAGCTCGAAAGAAGCGTCGCTGCCTTCATGCTCGATACGCATGTCGCAAACGGCTTCACCGAAGTCCTTCCTCCATATCTTGTCAATACCGCATCCCTGACCGGCACAGGCCAGCTTCCGAAATTCGCTGACCAGGCCTATATGACCAACAACACCGGCGAAGAATATTGGTTGATTCCGACGGCTGAAGTCCCTGTCACCAACCTATATCGTGACGAAATCCTCTCCGCCGACGATCTTCCGAAGAGATTCTGCGCCTATTCCTCCTGCTTCAGGGCAGAGGCCGGTGCAGCCGGAAGAGATACCCGCGGCATCATCCGTCAGCATCAGTTCCAGAAGGTCGAGATGGTCAAGTTCTCCCTCCCCGAGCATTCCTTCGAGGAACTGGAATCCATGACCGAAGAAGCTGAAAGAATCCTCGAGCTTCTCAAGCTCCCTTACAGAAGAGTTTGTCTGTCCACCGGCGATGTCGGTTTCTCCGCAGCCAAATGCTACGACATCGAAGTCTGGATGCCTTCCTATAACGACTATGAGGAAAAGGACGGCCTTTGGGTTCCCAAGACCCAGGTCTACAAGGAAATCTCTTCCTGCTCCAACGATACCGACTATCAGGCCAGACGTATGAACATCCGCTTCAAGAGAAGCAAGGATGCCAAGACGGAATTCGTCCATACGCTCAATGGTTCCGGTCTTGCCGTCGGAAGAACCGTTGCCGCCATCATCGAAAACTATCAGAACGAAGATGGTTCCATCACCGTTCCGGAAGTCCTGCGTCCGTATATGCATATGGACGTCATCAAGTAAACACTCCATCAGCCGGGAAGCACGCCTTCCCGGCTTTTGCTTTGAGAACGTTTTTCCACAAACCTGCAGGCTTCTTCGGAAGCCCGTCAGACTCAAGCATTTTATAATCATAATCAATCCAAAATGAGCAAGGTAAGCGTTAACATTTTGTCATACTACAAAAATAGTTTTGACATTATGCAAATTTATGATTGTTTGTGTTCATTATCTTTATAGCCGAAAATCATTTATCAACATATCGTTCAAATCAAAACGGCATTTGGATTCCATGGTATCATATTACCAGGAAAAACAACATGAAAGTCATATCCATCGATTTAGGTGCAACCAGCGGAAGAGTCATGATCGTCCATCACGAGAATCACCGCTTCACCTATGAAGAAGTAAAGCGTTTCGACAACAGGACCTATCTTGACAAGGAAGGATATCTGCGTTGGGATTTCAGTCTTCTTTTTGACAACATCGTATCCGGAATCCAGGATGCCCTGAAAAAAGAAGAGGACATCGCCTCCATATCCATCGATTCCTGGGCCGTCGACTACGGCTTTGTGAAAGACGGAAAGCTCTATAAGGATCCCTTATGCTATAGAGATACCCACTCCTTCAAAGGACAGAAGGAGTTCCTTGAGAAAGTGCCGTTTGAAAAGCTCTATTCCCTCGTCGGCATCCAGAATCTTCACTTCAATACCGTCTATCAGCTTTATAGCGATACCACAGACTTCCAGGCCATGGATTGCCTGTTGATGATACCTGACCTCATCGCCTACTTCCTCACCGGAAACGCAAGGCTTGAAGAGACGAATGCTTCCACGACCTCCTTCTACTGTTACAAGGAGAAGAAACTGTCTGATGGACTTTTAAAAGAAATCGGCATTCCAAAAAGACTCTTCCCGAAGCTCATAGAGCCGGGTGAAAGCTATGGAAACCTGAAAAAAGAATATTGGTCCAAGAAGGAGATTCCTGTCCTAGCCTGTGCCAGCCATGATACGGCAAGTGCAGTCCTGGGTGCAAACGGAGCAGGCCGGTTTGCCTACATCTCCTCTGGAACATGGTCACTGATCGGAACGGAACTCAAGTCGCCCATCATGAACGATGAAAGCAGGAAAGCCAACTTCACCAATGAGATCGGCTATGACGATACCGTCCGTTTCTTGAAGAATACCATGGGCATGTTCCTCATCAACGAGACCAGGAACGACTATAGGAAGCATGGTACTGAAATCAAGATCGGCGATATCGCAAGACTGGTAAACGAATCCATAGATACAAAGACCTATCTTGATGTCAATGATCCATGCTTTGAGACTCCAGGCGACATGCTAGAGAAAATCAAGGCCTATGTCGAAAGAACTTCCCAGATTCTTCCTTCGACTCCGGGAGAGATGATGAAGGCCATCTATAAATCCATGGCACTGAGCTATCGGAAGATCATCGAGAATCTCGAAAGGCTGACAGACAGAAGCATCGATTCCATCCTTGTCGTAGGCGGTGGAAACCAGGCTGACGTCCTCAACCAATATACAGCCGATGCCTGCAAGGTCAAGGTCATCACCGGGGCAAGCGAAGCGACCGTACTTGGCAATGCCATGGCACAGTTCATCAGCCTGAAGGACATCCAATCCGTGGAAGAAGGACGAGCCGACATCAAAAATTCCATCCAAGGAAAGACGTTCCAGCCGAAAGACGAAGACTATTGGGACAAAGAATACGACGCATATCAGAAAGCAATCAATCAGAGGTAACACAATGTCAATCGAAGAAAACTACAGACAGGCCAAAGAAGCCTTCAAGGAATTCAAAGTCGATACGGAAGAAGCCATCAACAGGGTCATGAACATCCCTATCTCCGTCCATTGCTGGCAGGGTGACGATGTTCTCGGCCTTGAAGGATGCACCACTTTGGAAGGTGGCATCCAGACGACCGGAAACTATTTAGGAAGAGCCAGGAACAAGGATGAACTGATGGCCGACATCAAGAAAGCCTTCTCCCTGATGCCTGGAAAGAAGAGACTCAACCTCCATGCATCCTATGCCATCCTGGGAGATGACCTTGGGAAAGTGGACCGCGATCAGTATACCTACAAATACTTCAAACCCTGGGTCGATTTCGGAAAAGAAATCGGACTCGACGGCATCGACTTCAATCCTACCTTCTTCTCTTCTCCGAAGGTAAAGGACAATCTTACCCTTTCCAGCCCGGATGAAGAGACAAGACATTTCTGGATTGAACACGGAAAACGTTGCCTTGAGATTTCTTCCGAACTCGGCAAGGCCTTCAACAAGCCTTGCATGATGAACATCTGGATTCCCGACGGATTCAAGGATGTCCCTGCCGACAGATATACGCCAAGGCTTCGTCTTAGAGAATCCCTGGATGAGATTCTCTCCGACAAGGACTGGGATAAGAACTTCGTCATGCCGACCGTCGAATCCAAGGTCTTCGGCATCGGTGTCGAATCCATGACCGTCGGAAACAGCGAGTTCTATCAGAACTACGCCGCCACCAGGGGCATCACCTGCCTCATGGACATGGGACACTATCATCCGACGGAAGTCGTATCCGACAAGATTCCGTCCATGCTCTGCTTCTATGACAAGCTTGCCTTGCATGTCTCCAGACCGGTCCGTTGGGACTCCGACCACGTCGTCATCTTCGATGACGAACTCAAGGAAGTCGCCAAGGAAATCATCCGCAACCATGCCGAAGGCAAGGTCATGATCGGATTGGATTATTTCGATGCATCCATCAACAGGATCTCTGCCTGGGTCACCGGCGAGAGAAGCATGGAAAAAGCTCTTCTCTATGCCGCCACCCTTCCAAACGAAGAATTGGCAAAGCTTCAGGATCAGGCTGACTTCACCAAGCTGATGGTTCTTCAGGAAAGAGTCAAGATGCTTCCCTTCTCTGCCGTCTGGGAAGAATACCTGAGACGTCAGGGCTTGGATGAAAACTATTACGAAGAAGCCATGAAATACGAGAAAGACGTCCTTAGCAAGAGAAAGTAGGACAATAAAATGAAAGATATATTGACAGCACCATTCCTTGTCGAATTCGAGAAGACTGCCTCCAATATGTACAGACTTGGATGGGATGAAAGAAACGGTGGAAACATCTCCTATCTTCTCAAGGAAGAAGAAGTAAGTCCCTATCTTGACGTCAACAAGGTCATCCGCAACATCCCTTTGGCCGGCATTCTTCATTCCGACATCGACGTCACACCGCTGATTGGAAAATACTTCCTTGTCACGGGAACCGGAAAGTATTTCAAGAACGTCGAAGCAGATCCGGAGACCAACGCCGGTATCTTCAGGATTGCCGAAGACGGCAAGAGCGTCAACCTTCTGTGGGGCTATAAGGATGGAGGAAGGTTCACCAGCGAACTTCCTGCCCACCTCATGAGTCACATGGCCAGGCTGAAGAAGGATCCGGAGAACAGGGTCATCATGCACACCCATCCGACCAACATCCTTGCCATGACATACGTCCATCCGCTTGATGAGAAGAGCTTCTCCCACACGCTCTGGACCATGTCCACCGAATGTGTCGTCGTCTTCCCGGAAGGTGTCGGTGTCCTTCCGTGGATGCTCTGCGGAACCGATGAAATCGGCAGGGCCACTGCCGAGAAGATGAATGATTTCCGTATCGTCTTATGGACCAACCATGGCATATATGGTGCCGGAAAGACCCTGGATGAGGCCTTCGGTCTTATCGAAACGGTCGAAAAGGCAGCTCAGATCTATAATCTCATCGGCAACAGACCGATTCTCAACAACATCACCGACGAGGATATGGCAAAGCTGATTCACATCTTCAAGATTGAAAAGCAGGTCCGTTGGGACTTCCTCAATCTTCCTGAAGAAGAAAAGAAATAACCTTAAGACATATCTACCAAAAGGGGCTGTTAGAAAAGTCAGGCTAAAACCAGACTAGTCTAACGCCCCTTTTCGTATGATTCCGTCAGAACAGCCTCTGCGCAATGGTTCCTCCGTTCTCTA
>JAJVUU010000098.1 GCA_021621525.1 Caryophanales bacterium | reverse complement strand
TTGTGATATTGTCTAATTTTAGTCATAATGCAACATCGATTTTCACTATTTCTTATCTCTTTCTTTCCTTCTATATCCTATCGGTTTGATTCGATTGTCTGAGTGCTTTCTTTTTAGCAATCCCTTCCCTTCTTTACTCTCTCTTTCCAAGGCCTTAAAATATAGATATCCGTTTATTGGAGGTAGAGAATGCTTGATCTATTGGATTTACATAAATACTTTATTTTGAAACATCTGAAGGAAGGAGATACCGCCATCGATTTTACGATGGGAAACGGACACGATACGGAATTTCTTTCCAAGACTGTCGGAGAGAAAGGTCATGTCTATGCCTTTGATATCCAACAGCAGGCCATCGATTCCACATCGAAGCATTTGAAAGAAGCCGGATGTCCTATGAACTATACCCTCATCCATGATTCTCACCATAAGGTCAAGGAATATGTCCATGAGAAGTTCAAGGCAGGGATGTTCAACCTAGGTTGGCTTCCAGGAGGAGACAAGTCTATCTATACCTTAAGAAAGACCACCCTTCCTGCCATCGAAGCTGCCTTGGATCTGATGGACAAGGATGCCATTCTGAACATCGCCATCTATCCTGGACATGAAGAAGGTGATTTGGAAGGAAAGATGGTCGTCGACTATCTTTCCGGACTCAGCCGTTTCAAATTCGCATGTACCAGAGTCAACATCCTCAATTCCCCATCCAGTCCGTATTTCATCGTCGTTGAAAGTCATGAATAAAAAGGGAGAAACACCATGAGAATCGCATTGATCAATGAAAACAGCCAGGCCGACAAGAATCCTATCATCTTCAAGGAACTTGAAGAGGTCTCCAAGACCTATTCCTATGAAGCCGTCAACATCGGTATGTTCAACAAGGAAGACAAACCTCTTACCTATGTACAGAACGGTATCCTTGCTGCCATCTTACTCAACACGAAGGCAGTCGATTTCGTCATCACCGGATGTGGAACCGGAGAAGGAGCACTTCTTGCCATGAATTCCTTCCCTGGTGTCCTATGCGGATACGTCACAGAGCCATCCGATGCCTATCTCTTCCGTCAGGTCAATGACGGAAATGCCATCAGCATGCCTTTTGCCAAAGGTTTTGGCTGGGGTGCAGAGCTCAATCTCAGATATACCTTCGAAAAGCTCTTCTCCACCAAGGGAGGAGAAGGATATCCTAAGGAGAGAGTCATACCTGAACAGAGAAACAAGAAAATTCTAGACAAGGTCAAGCTCTCTTCCTATCGTAACCTCATCGACATCCTTAAGGATATCGATCAGGATTTGCTTCTAACTGCCATCAACAGGGATTCCTTCCTTGACGTCTTGAAAAAATATGGTGAAGAGGGAGCGCTGAAGGACTACGTCCTTTCCCTTGTAAAATAAGTCATGAAGGAATCCTTCTATCAGTTTTCTGCAAAAGATGTCCATGGAGAGAACATCTCCATGGAACAATACAAAGGAAAGATCCTCCTTGTCGTCAATTCTGCCATACGATGCTCCTTTGCCAGGGATAGCTATCGGGATTTGGAACACCTTCAGAGAAGATTCCATGAGGAGAGCTTTGAAGTCCTGGATTTTCCCTGCAATCAGTTCCATGAGGAATGTCCGGAAGATGATTCCTATATCGATGAATACTGCAAGAAGAACTTCAATACTACCTTTCCTAGGTTTCAGAAGATAGATGTCAACGGAGAAAATGCCCTTCCTCTCTTCTCCTTTCTTACAAGGAAGAAGAAGTTCGTCTCTTTTGACAAGGGCAATCCTATGAGTGGCGTCTTATCCTCCATCTATATCAAGAAGGGACCCATGGAACTGGAGAAGAACGAAATCAAGTGGAACTTCACCAAGTTCCTCATCGACAGGAACGGACTTGTCAAAAGAAGGTTCGAATGTACATCAGATCCAAGAGAGGTGGAAGCATGCATCCTCAGGCTTGCTGACAGACAGGAATATCATGAAAAACAATAAACCCTATAATCGATTCTTTGCTTCCATCGCTGCAGGTATCGCACGCATGCAGTGCACCATCCATGACCATCAAAGGATGAAGAAGCAGCATGATGATGCTTTGGATCTGAATATCCAGAAGGATATCTGCTACAGCAAGGATAAGAAAGACAGATATCATCTTCTGGATATCTATCAGAGAAAGGATGCCGACAGGATGGAACCTGTCATCTTCGTCACCCATGGAGGCGGTGGAGTATACGGAACAAAGGACCTCAACCGCTATTCCGACATGGTGATGGCAAGGCTGGGATACACCGTCGTTGCCATCTCCTATCCGCTCTCTCCGAAAGCCGGCTTCTATACTCAGCTAGAGAGCATCCTGGAAGCGATGGAATTCTGCAGAAAGAACCAGGAGACCTATCACTTCTCCTTCCAGAGAATCTATATGGTCGGAGATTCTGCAGGTGGTCTTCTCTCCCTCGCTTTTTCCTTGATCAATGCTTCCAAAAAGAACAGGGATCTCTTTGAGATGGAATTCGAACCTTTTCCGATTCATGCACTAGGTCTGATTTCCTCTGCTTCCCATCTGAAGAGAGGAAATGAATCCACCTTCATGTTCTCTACCGGAATCCATAGAAACGACATCTATCTGGACTGCTATAAGGAACTTCTTGATCCGACTTTGATGATCAAGAAAGATATCATGCCACCTTGCGTCCTTATCACCAGCGACCATGACTTCCTAAAGAAGGACAGCTATGACTTATATGAATGCATGAAGAAGAACGGCATAGAAGTCGAATTCAGGGAATATAAGAGTGAAGACTTCAGACTGGAACACGTCTTTCCTGTCACCTATCCGGAGAGGAAGGAAAGCAAGGATGCCTTCTTCCTCTTTGACAGTTTCTTCCAGTCCTGCTAAGACAGGTTTTATCTTGTCAGGAAACGTCACCATCCAAAAGCCCGTATCCATCATAACAGTTTATCCTTTTGGATATCTATTCTTTTCATCAATTTGTTTCCTATCCTTATCTTGTGAGATTTTTATAGCTATATCTTCTTGTCAGCTTTGAT
>JAJVUU010000097.1 GCA_021621525.1 Caryophanales bacterium | reverse complement strand
CCGATTCCCGTCACTTGCTCCATCTTGAGACACTGCCCGAGAAATCGGGCTTTTTTCATCTATATATATCCTATTTCCCTTCAAATCACGTATAATTACCTTATCATGAAAAACGCCACTTCTTACCTGCTTTGGGCCAACCCGAAGTCCATCGCCAATTCCTACGAACAGACCTATTATGATTCCCATGCCTGCCTTTTCAATGTCAAGACAAGCCTTTACAATGAAAACCGTTCCATCTTCGATATCATCAAATCCGTCGCCGTCTTGCGTGGACTTGAAAACAGGGAGATCCTCAACAAGGATTACAAGCAGTTCCCCGAGGAAGAACTCAAGCGGAAAGAGATACAGTCAGCCCTTCTCCAACAGCTTCCCTTCTTTGAGAAAGAAGGCACCAGGATCTATATTCCTACCTACAACATCGCATGCAATGCCATGTATTCCAGGTATCCTTTCATGCTCAAGGGAAAAGAAAACCGTGGCTATCTTGAAAACGAGAACTATGATGTCATCAATCCTTTCCTTGAATACGGTTTCTCCTTATTGGAATCCCCCTTTACCAGGCTTGTCAAGCTTGACTATGAGAAGGAAGACATCCGTGTCTATTACCATGTCGCCTTTGAGACGATGTTCTTCGTAAAAAAGGATCTGAGCCTTGCCTTGGAGCTTCCTATACTCGATGAGAAGGTCCAGAAGCAGAGAGACAACATGAATCTCTTTGGCAATCTGAACATCATCGCCAAGGATTATTTTGAAAACGACATCAGGAAGATGTTTGCCGACCTGAAGGACAAGAAGCTTCTCTCCTCTGCTCTTTATGAGGAATGCATGGAAGAGGAAGACTCATATCAGAAGAGGAAAATGAAGCATGCGATTTAAAATCTATACATTCGGCTGCAAGGTCAATGCCTATGAATCCCAATCCCTGAAGGAAAGACTCATCCAGGAAGGACATACGGAAGCCATCGACGACGATGCCGACATCTATTTCGTCAACACCTGTGCCGTCACCAACGAAGCCGAAAGGAAAGACCTCCAGAAAGTCCGTTCCATCTCCAGGAACCACGATGGAAAGCCCATCTTCATCATGGGCTGCTCAAGCCAGATTCACAAAGACTATTACCTTCCCATCAAGAACGTCAGAGGCATCACCGGTTCCTCCGGAAAGAATGACATCGAGAAAATCCTGGAAAACAAAGACGGGGAGACAGTCGACCATGTAAAAAAGGACAGCCGTCATTTCTCCTATGAGGACACACCGACCAAGGAAGGAGAGAAGAACGTCAGAGGCTATCTGAAAGTCCAGGACGGATGCGATAACTTCTGTTCCTATTGCGTCGTTCCCTTCACCAGGGGAAACTCCCGCTCAAGAAGTCACATCTCCGTCATCGAAGAAGCCAAATCCCTCCTTGCCCATGGCATCAAGGAACTCATCGTCGGCGGCATCGATACCGGATCCTACCAGGACCCGGAAAATAAGGACTATCACCTTGTCGACCTTCTGGAAGACTTGCTGCATCTTTCCAAAGAGCCTTACCGCATCCGTGTCTCCTCCATCGAAGAAAGCCAGGTCAATGACAGATATATATCCCTGTTCAAGGACCATCCTGACAGGCTATGCCCTCATTTCCACCTTCCTCTCCAATCCGGTTCCCCTAGGGTCCTGAAGAGGATGAACCGCAAATACGATCTCCAAGACTATGAAAAGCTCACTGAGAGGATACGTCTTGCCATCCCTGAAGCAGCCTTCTCGACGGATGTCATATCCGGTTTCCCGGGAGAGACGGAAGAAGAATTCCTGGAGACCTATGAATTCTGCAAAAAGATCGGTTTCATGAGAATCCACGCCTTCCCTTATAGCGAGCGCCCCTTCACCATGGCTGCAAGCCTGAAGGACCCTGTTCCGATGCGGATCCGTATGGAACGGACAAAGAAGTTGATTGCCCTGAGTGAAGAAAACGAAAAGAAATATCGGGACCTTCTCCATGGAAAGGAAGCCTGTGTCCTCATCGAAGGGAAGAACAAGCTAGGGCTTTATGAAGGATATAGCGAAAACTACCTTCGTTTTTCTCTCGAAAGCAAAGAAGACATCACCGGGCAGTTCAAAAAAGTGAAAATTTGAATTGAAATTCCTAGGAGGCCTTTATATAATATTAAGGCTTCCTTTTTGGGGCTGTAGCTCACCTGGGAGAGCGCCTGCTTTGCAAGCAGGAGGTAGAGGGTTCGAGCCCCTTCAGCTCCACCAAATCGAAATCTAAGCGAACCTGTAGAATACATCAATTGCAATGGATTCTTAGGTATCGTTCTAAAACGGCGTCCTTAACTGGATGCCTTTTTTCATGTGCGGATCTTGATCTAAAAAATATGAAATTTTATAATTTAGAAAGTTTTATTCATATCGTCAGTTAAAGGAGAATACCGAAATATGGCGCTTCAAAATTATAATATTTCATCTATAAATCAATACCTCTCATCCACATACAAGATTCCTAATTATCAAAGGGAATATTCCTGGGAAGAATATGAGTTGAATGACTTTTGGAATGACTTGATTAATTTATATGATAACGATGATCAAAATTGTAGTCATTTTTTTGGTCAAATTGTCATTCATAATGATGCTAAGGAACACGAGAAATTTATTATTGACGGCCAACAAAGGACAATAACATCTGTTATTTTTTTGAAAGTGCTATGCAACCATTTTGCCCGATTAGTTAATCTTGCAAACTCTTCAAGTGCAGCACAAGGCTCTTTAAGTAAAAATATACAACACCAAGAGATTAATACTGAAGATTTATTGTGGAAACAAGATGATGAAGATGATGAGCGAAGATTTTATCGGCTCACATTAGGAGAGGCAGATAATGAATATTTTGAAAAGAACATAATGGAATCACAGCCATCTAGCAAAAAGCAGAAAAAAATCAAAAAATCGCAAGAAAGACTTAGATTTGCTTATAATTACTTGAATGATTGTATCAACGGTCAATTACAAGATATTTAATATAAGTATGTGTAAAGCTAGTAACTGAAAGTAATTTGCCTTACAT
>JAJVUU010000096.1 GCA_021621525.1 Caryophanales bacterium | reverse complement strand
ATTCTCTCTCATGCGGATCGATCAAGCCAACCGGGTGATCGAAGTCGGAGCAGTGACCTACTCACCAGCGCTCCAAAAGACACGCATGGCTACGGAAGCCCAGTATCTATTAGCGCGCTACGTGTTTGAAGATTTAGGCTACCGCCGCTATGAGTGGAAATGCGATGCCTTAAACCAAGCATCTCGCAAAGCAGCTGAGCGCTTAGGGTTCACCTATGAAGGCTGTTTCCGTCAGGCTGTTGTTTATAAAGGTCGGACCCGTGATACAGACTGGTTGTCCATCATTGACCAAGAATGGCCAGAAATCAAACAGCGACTAGAAGCTTGGTTGGATCCAAGCAATTTCGATGCCAATGGCCAACAAAAGAAAGCTCTAAGAGAGATAGCACAAAAGTAAAACAAAGAAACAAAGGATTCCCAGGAGGAATACATGACTCAAGGAAAAATTATCAAAGTTTCCGGTCCCTTGGTGGTTGCATCAGGGATGCAGGAGGCCAATATCCAAGACATTTGCCGGGTCGGCGATCTTGGTTTGATTGGCGAAATTATTGAGATGCGGCGGGACGAAGCCTCTATCCAAGTATATGAAGAAACGTCTGGAGTTGGTCCAGGAGAACCAGTGGTAACAACTGGAGCCCCCCTTTCTGTTGAATTGGGACCAGGCTTGATCTCTCAGATGTTTGACGGGATCCAACGCCCCTTGGAACGCTTCCAAGAAGTTACTGCCAGTGACTTTTTGGTTCGTGGGGTGCAAGTTCCAAATCTAGATCGGGACACCAAATGGGCCTTTGAACCAAGCCTGACAGAAGGAACAGAGGTGGTTGCAGGAGACATCGTCGGTACCGTTCAAGAGACCAATATGGTGGAACACCGCATCATGGTACCCTTTGGTGTGAGTGGACGTGTGACCAAGATCGCAGCAGGTTCTTACACAGTGGAAGAGCCGGTCTATGAGATCGAGCAGGCAGATGGCAGTCTCTTTACTGGTACTTTGATGCAAAAATGGCCGGTTCGTCGAGGCCGTCCCTTTGCACAAAAACTGATTCCAGTAGAGCCTTTGGTCACCGGTCAACGGGTCATCGATACTTTCTTCCCTGTGACTAAAGGTGGAGCTGCAGCTGTTCCTGGTCCTTTCGGAGCTGGAAAGACAGTTGTGCAACACCAGGTGGCCAAGTTTGCCAATGTAGACATCGTAATTTACGTTGGTTGTGGGGAACGTGGAAATGAAATGACGGACGTTCTGAATGAATTTCCAGAATTGATCGATCCAACGACTGGTCAATCCATCATGCAACGGACCGTTCTGATCGCCAACACTTCGAACATGCCAGTAGCGGCGCGTGAAGCTTCCATCTACACAGGGATTACCATCGCCGAATACTTCCGTGATATGGGCTATTCCGTTGCCATCATGGCCGATTCGACATCGCGCTGGGCAGAAGCTCTTCGTGAAATGTCTGGTCGTCTAGAAGAAATGCCAGGGGATGAAGGCTACCCAGCCTATCTTGGTAGCCGGATCGCCGAATACTACGAGCGTGCAGGTCGGGTCAAGACACTTGGAACCACTGCGCGTGAAGGTTCGATTACCGCCATCGGTGCCGTCTCTCCTCCGGGTGGAGATATTTCAGAGCCAGTCACGCAAAATACCTTGCGGATTGTCAAGGTCTTCTGGGGACTAGATGCTCAATTGGCCCAACGTCGCCACTTCCCAGCCATCAACTGGTTGAGTTCTTATTCGCTTTACCAAGATGAAGTCGGTCGCTATATCGATCTACATGAACAAATCAACTGGTCTGAAAAAGTGACCCGCGCTATGAATTTGCTTCAAAAGGAAAGTGAATTGCAAGAAATCGTCCGCTTGGTTGGTCTAGATTCCTTGTCTGAAAAAGACCGCTTGACCATGAATGCGGCCAAGATGATCCGTGAAGACTACCTGCAACAAAATGCCTTTGATGAAGTCGATACCTATACCTCTTTCAGCAAGCAGGTGGCCTTGTTGACCAACATTTTGACCTTTGACCAAGAAAGTCAAAAAGCACTAGAATTGGGAGCTTACTTCACAGAAATCATGGAAGGAACAGTAGCTCTTCGAGACCGCATTGCCCGTAGCAAGTTCATCCATGAGGATCAGTTGGCAACCATTCAAGCCCTGAAAGAAGAAATCGTAGAAACCCTACACCAAATCGTCGCAAAAGGAGGAGTAGACAATGAGCGTGATTAAAGAATACCGTACTGTCAGCGAAGTTGTTGGCCCCTTGATGATTGTCGATCAGGTCGAAGGGGTTCACTACAATGAACTAGTAGAAATCAAACTCCATGACGGAACGACCCGTCAGGGACAAGTCCTCGAAGTCCAAGAAGACAAGGCCATGGTCCAGCTCTTTGAAGGATCTAGCGGGATCAACTTGGAAAAAGCCAAAGTCCGCTTTACCGGACGTCCCCTAGAACTTCCTGTGTCTGAAGACATGGTCGGACGCATCTTTAACGGAATGGGCAAACCCATCGATGGCGGTCCAGAGATTATCCCAGAGAAGTACTTGGACATTGATGGACAAGCCATCAACCCTGTTTCGCGGGACTATCCAGATGAATTTATCCAGACAGGGATCTCAGCCATTGACCATTTGAATACCTTGGTTCGGGGACAAAAACTCCCAGTCTTCTCAGGTTCTGGTCTTCCTCACAAGGAGTTGGCGGCTCAGATTGCTCGTCAAGCGACGGTTCTTAATTCTGAAGAAAACTTCGCCGTGGTCTTTGCGGCTATGGGAATTACCTTTGAAGAAGCCGAGTTCTTTATGAACGACCTTCGGGAGACAGGTGCGATTGACCGCTCTGTTCTCTTCATAAATCTAGCCAATGACCCAGCTATCGAACGGATTGCCACTCCTCGGATCGCCTTGACAGCTGCTGAATATTTGGCCTATGAAAAAGACATGCACGTCTTGGTTATCATGACAGATATGACCAACTACTGTGAAGCCCTTCGGGAAGTCTCCGCTGCCCGCCGGGAAGTTCCAGGTCGTCGGGGCTATCCAGGTTACCTTTATACTAACCTCTCAACCCTCTACGAACGTGCAGGACGCTTGGTTGGAAAGAAAGGATCTGTGACCCAAATTCCGATCCTCTCCATGCCAGAAGATGACATCACCCACCCCATCCCTGACTTGACAGGC
>JAJVUU010000026.1 GCA_021621525.1 Caryophanales bacterium | reverse complement strand
CCTGCATGGTTGATTTTTTCCTTCTCCTCCATTATGCTTAGGACATGAAACTAAAAGATTTATTTTTGAACAGACTTTTTTCCACGATTTTCCGATACGTTTTTTCCTTTTTATTGGGTTCTGTTCTTTTTTTGATCATCTATTTCACCTCTGACAGAAGCCTCGTTTCTGCATGCAATGCCTGCTTTATCCCCGGTGTTTTGCTGCTTGGAATCGGTTTCTTTTCCCTCTTAAACCTTTTCGGAGCCTTTGACTTCATGGAATATGGATTTGTTTCCATCGCCCAATCCTTAAGAAAAGGTTCCATCCGGGAATATGAGGATCTGATCGACTATAAGGAAAAGAAGAAAGCAAAAAGAAAACACACGACGCTCAACTTCCTCCCCTATGTCATCTTTGCCCTGTGCTTCCTTATCGCTTCTTTCGTCATCAGAGCCGTAATTTAGGCATTTATGACAAAAAAGCTGCCTATTGACTTTCTTTTCATCAAATTTTATATTCTACACACCAAATATTTCCCAGCCAATCCAGCTTTCGATCATTGTCGGGGATTTTTGTTACACAAATATACGAAAGGAGGTCCATTGTTATGAAAGGACATAAGTTATTTGTATCTCTTCTTACTCTTGCTACATTAGGTTCCCTTGCCAGCTGCAGAACCAACACATCATCTGACACCGGCAAGCCATCTTCGGGAGAAGTCGATCCCGGAACATCTTCCACCCCTACACCGGAAGAAGGAAGGCAGAAGCCTGAAAAGGCCGATGGTGTCTATGCCGAGGAAGATGCCGCCCACGTTGACGAAGAACAGCTTGGTGCCTTCAATTCCGGAGACAAAGGAGTCAACTACTCCTATCTTGGTTCCGCCGACAGAGCCAGCATCTTAGGCGACATCGAATCCTGGGCCAAGGACAATCATCTTTTAGGCATTCCGCTCTTCGGAGACGGCGGCTGGACACTGATGAATACCCGTGTCCAAGGACCTATCGGATCCACCTATCTTCCAAACTATGGTTTCGGTTTCCAGAGGGAAGGTAAAATCACCTCCGCCATGACGGCCGATCAGGAGCCTAACGCTGCCTATCGCGAATTCCTCCATCAGGGTCTTTCCGAGGCAAACGGTGAACTCAACCAGTTCGATTCCAACAACTCCATCTCAAGCGATCTTCTCACCTACCTGAATGGTGCACTCTATGGTCAGAGACTCGTCAAGGATGGAAACGGTGGATACAAGGAAGAATTCGAATGGTATCCTTCCATGGCCGAAAGCAAGCCTGAAGCAATTGATCTTGATGAAGAGACCAAAGTCGCCAGCAAGTGGAAGGTCAAAGTCAGAACCAATGACAACATGCAGTTCCATACGGCATCCACCAAGAGTGTCAACGGAACTGCCCTTTCCTCCTTCAACGGAACAAAGATTACGGCCAAGGACTTCGTCAATGCCTACCAGATTCTTCTCAACGGCAACAACGGCAACTCCTATGCCTCGCAATCTGCATCCGATTTCGTCGGTGGAGATCAGTATAACGCAGCAACCACGAAAACCAAGGTCTTCTCTGCCGAAGATGAAGAAGCATTCAAGAGCGTCGGCATCAAGGCACTCGATGACAACACCATCGAATTCGATTTTACCTATCCGATGACCCAGGCCACCGTCATGATGAAGCTCACCTCCATGGCTCCGGTCAACAAAGATTTCTTCAAGCTCATCACGCTCTATGATGATGCTTCGAACTATGATCCGAAGGCTTACGGAAAGAACAACACCAAGGGCGGACTCGACCTGACCCCGGCCGATACGCTCTTAAGCACCGGTGCCTATACGCTCACGACCTATGAAGCCGGAACAGCTTCCGACCGTGAAATCGTCTTCACCAGAAACGACACCTTCATCGACAGAGTCCTCGAGAACAACGACAAGTATGAAGTCTATGCCATCAAGGGCTATGTCTATAAGATCAACTCCAACTATGCCCAGGGCACCCACGCTCTCTACAACGAATATCTCGCAGGCAAAGTCGATGCTTCCGGCATTCCGACTGACCAGAAGAGCAACTGGGAAGGAAACAAGCCCGGAAAGTATGTCACTGGAAACTCCTCCATCACCTCTCTCCAGGTCAATTCCACTACGCCTGAAAGATGGGAAGAAGTCTTCGGCAAAAATGGTACGAACTGGAAAGTCCAACAGGACTACACCTATGATTCTGCAAAGGCAAGCGCCTACACCGTCAAGCCGGTCATGTCCAACTCCGACTTCCTCGACGGCATCTACTTCAGCATCGACCGCGAAAAACTTGCCGATGATCTGATGGCCAACCCGTCCAGCGACTGGCTTGGCGATGAATATGTCCTGAATGTCGATGATTTCGTCTCCTACAACTCCACTGCCGCCCACAAGAGAGCTGTTCAGAACTACTCTCCTGACACCTACGGCTACAGCAGAGCCGTTGCCCAGGCAAAGTTCACCTCTGCCATGAAGCAGCTTGAAGCACAGGGAAAATACACTCCTGGTACGGCAACTAACCCGACTGAAATCAACATCAGCATCCAGATTGCTGCCGAAAAGCAGAGAGCCAACTGGGCAAACAAGGTTGCCGAGTTCATCGAAGACAACTTCAATACCGCTCTCAACTCCAAGGGATACAATCTCACCGTCACTGTCGCCAAAGCGCCGGCAACGGTCACCGACATCTATGGTATTCTTGCCTCTGGTTGCTATGATCTCTGCTGGGGTGGTATCAGCGGTGGTACAGGTGATGCCATCGGTATGGTCGGATGCTGGCTTGACAACTGGCCGGTAGGTCTTCAGATGTCTGTCGGCGTATCTACTTCCGAAGATACCGGAAAATACGGCATCTGGTATCATGGCTACTCCTATTCCATGGAAGCTATGTACTATGCCATCGAGTACGGCGGATCCGTCGTCATCAAAGATGGTGTCCTGGCCGGTGTTGTCGAATAAGTTCGACTTTTCATTGAAAGGAAAGTGCAAAGATGCACTTTCCTTTCATTGGTTTAAATAAGGAGGCTATATGACAAAATATGTAATCAAAAGAATCTTACTGGCATTCGTGTCACTCTTCATCATTCTGTCTTTGACATTCATTCTCATGAAGACGCTTCCGATGGATATTCCTCAGGGAACAACACCCGAAGTCAAGCTAGCCTTCTTAACGAAGCAGGCTGATTTAGGTTACCTGATTCATTCCCTGGAACCTTTGGAAGGATATGGAAGTGCGATATCGACGGTCAAGCTTCTCAATTCAACCGAGACCCATTACTTCTACAGCAGGCCCATCATGGATCAGTACTTCTCCTGGCTTAGCGGCATCTTCACCAGATGGGATTGGGGAACATCCTATGCAGTCGAAGTCAACAAGGACTGCATGGGCATCATCCTTCGCGGTCTTCCCGTCACCATCAAGGTCAACGTCATCTCCGTCATCATCTCGGTTCCTCTTGGCGTATTCCTTGGTATCGTCGCCGCTTTGAAGAAGAACAAGACGACCGACAACGTCATCTCGACCTTGGTCATGATCTTGATTTCCGTTCCGTCCTTTGTTCTCATCACCTTCTTGGTCATGATCTTCGGATATAATCTGAAATGGCTTCCTACAGAATGGCCAAAGAGCTATTATCCGCTCAGCCAGAAGGCTTTGGGGTATATCATTCCTGTCATCGCCTTGTCTTTAGGCTCCATCTGCGGATATTGCCGATTCACAAGAGCAGAATTATGCGACGTCCTTTCTTCCGATTACCTCTTACTTGCCAGGACGAAAGGATTGACCAAACGTCAGTCCGTCATCCGTCACGCACTCAGGAACGCCATGGTTCCGATTCTTCCCAGCATCCTTGCTGAAATCATCGGTGTCCTTGGTGGCTCCATGATTTTGGAATCCATCTACAACATTCCTGGCATCGGAACCGTCTTCTTCAACGCACTCAATGCCAAAGACTATAACCTGTTGATGGTCGATATGGCCGTCTTCACCATGATTGGTCTTTTGGCCGGCATCGTCTTGGATTTATCCTATGGATTCTTGGATCCTCGCATCAGAATGGGGGAAAAGAAATAATATGGAAAACACCTATCATTACACGGACAGTTCCAACGAACAGCATGATGTGGTCTTCGATGCTCATTCTTTTGAGTTGACTCAGAAAACCAAGATCATCAATGACAAATCGTT
Organism: Caryophanales bacterium; assembly: GCA_021621525.1. Classification (GTDB taxonomy): domain Bacteria; phylum Bacillota_I; class Bacilli_A; order RFN20; family CAG-288; genus Enterosoma. The sequence continues at coordinate 21,296 of JAJVUU010000026.1, read as the reverse complement.
GGTTACAAAACCGACCTCCTTCCTTAAGGATGCTTTAAGAAGATTCTGCAAGAGCAAGGCATCCATCGTCGGTGCCATCATCCTTGGAATCATCGTCCTTCTGTCTTTGATTCTTCCTGTTGTCCTCCCCTTCGATACGACCGGAAAGACAACTTTGGGAACCCAATATCTTCCTCCGAAGCTCTTCTCAGCCGGAACCGGATTCTGGGATGGAACCAAGGAATATAAAGACCTTGTCTATAATCCCGAAACCAATCTCCCTGATGGCAGCTTTGACACTTCCTCCATCGTCGAAGGAAGCCTGAAGACCTATGTCGGCACCTTGGATAACACACCCAACAAATATGCCAAGGGTGGATATATCCGCATCGCATCAGCCGACAAGGATGAATTCGTCTGGAGCAACAGACTTGCCGACATCGACAACAGCAAATCCCTCAACCTCTCCTATGACATCAATACGAATGTCCTGGATGACTATGATGCCGTATCCTTCTATATCTCACTCGTCGACCAGGAAGGAAACGAAACCTTCCTTGTCAACGACAGCACCGAATACGGGAAGAAGGAAAACATCGATGTCACAGATAAGATAGCCGACAATTCCCACCTCAGCAACGTCTCTCTCCACATCGGCATACACGGAAGCGGAAACAACCTAGACAGGATGATCGGCATCTTTGCCTCCTCCGTCAGCTTATATAACGGTGGGAGCAAAATCGATGCTCTTTCCTTCGATGATGCAAACGGTGCATTGCTGAACAACACCTTCCGAAAGAACAGCAGCAACCTTTCCGGCCTCACCGGAGCTGAAATCACCTACTGCTCCTTCACCTACGATCCTTACCTTGCCGCCTATGGCGAATACACCAAAGTCTATTCCGAGCAGGATATGCAGAAACTCGTCGATCAGGGTCTCTTGAAATATGACGTCAGCAAAGGCGTCGATTCCTTTGAGATCCTAGACGACCTCTGCCCTGTCATCGAAGTCATCGAACAGAAGAGCAACAAAGTTGCCGGCATCGTCGTCACCGAAATCAAGGTGAAGCTTTCCAAATATAAGGAAAAAGGCTTTGCCATCATGCCTCTTCATCTCTTCGGTACGGATGCCAATGGTGTCGATATGCTCAAGTACGTCTTTGAAGGAACAAGGAATTCCTTGGGGCTTGCCATCATCATCTCAGCCATATGCTTCATCTTCGGTCTCATCTATGGTGCCATCGAAGGATACTTCGGTGGAACGACCGACTTGCTCATGGAGCGCTTCGTCGATATCATTTCCAACATTCCTTCCATCATCTTGATCACCATCTTCGTCCTTCACTGGGGTCAGACCTTCTCCGTCTTCATGCTCGCCATGTGTCTGACAGGATGGATCGGCACAGCCGGTCTTACAAGAACACAGTTCTACCGATTCAAGCGAAGAGAATACGTCTTAGCCTCCAGGTCTCTCGGAGCAAGCGACGGAAGACTGATTTTCCATCATATTCTTCCAAACTCCATGGGAACCATCGTCACTTCCTCCGTCTTGATGATACCGAATGTCATCTATGCCGAAGCGACCATTTCCTATCTCGGCATCGGTCTTTCCGGCCAGTCCTCTCTGGGCAACATCCTTTCCACCAACCAGGCAAACATTTCTACCAACCAATACCTGCTGATTTTCCCCAGCGTCATCATTGCCGTCATCCTGATCTGCTTCAACCTCTTCGGCAACGGCTTACGAGATGCTCTCAACCCATCTCTGAAAGGAAGTGATTGATATGAGCATTGATTTTGAAAAATATAACCGCATAGACTACAAAACGGCTGAGAAGACATTGGAGGTCAAGGACCTCCATGTCTCCTTCAAGTCCGATGCCGGTGTCGTCAAAGCCATCCGCGGTGTCTCCTTCGATCTGTATAAAGGAGAAACTCTCTGTATCGTCGGTGAATCCGGATGCGGAAAATCAACCGTATGCAAGACTTTGATGGGCATCCTTGCCAACGAAGCCATCATCGAAAAAGGAAGTGCCATCTTCGAAGGCGAAGACCTGACGACCATTTCCGAGGATGAATTCCATCGAATCCGCGGAAACAAGATCGGTATGATCTTCCAGGACCCTCTTTCCTCCCTCAATCCTATCATGAAGGTCGGAAAGCAGATCATCGAAACGACGATGATCAACAAGAACATCCTGAAAAGAAAGTATGACAATCTCATCTCCAAAGAACTGATAGCCTACAAGAATGCCCAGACAGACTACGTCCAGGGAAAGGCCAAGCTTCTCCAAGGAGAAGATTTCTATCTTGCCGACAGAAAAGAGACGTTGAAGAACGAGCTCTATCGTCTTGACAAGGAAGGAAAATCCGCCCAGGAAAAGAAGACCTTCGAACAGGCTTTCCGCAAAGAGACCAAAGAAGAGTACGCCAAGTTGAAGAAAGAAAACGCTGAAAAGCGGAAATCCTTAAAAGAACAATACAAGGCAAAGAAGCCAGCCTTGGTTTCTGCCTTGAATGCCAAGAAGAAGGAAGCGAAGAAGGAAGTTCAACAATACCACGTCGAAGTCAAGAAGGCCTATACGGACAAGGTCCGCATGATCAAACTGAAGCTTCGCGAAGAAAACACCAAGGAGCAGATTGAAGAGCTCAACAAAGAACTGCAGCTTGCCAAGGAAGAATACCAGAAAAAGACCTGCATCTCCAAAAAAGAAGCCAGGAAGATGGCTCTCGACGTCATGAGAGAGGTCGGTATCAACAATCCGGAGCAGCGTTTCAATCAATATCCGTTTGAATTCTCCGGTGGTATGAGACAGCGTATCGTCATCGCCATCGCCTTGACGGCCAATCCGGAAGTCCTCATCTGCGATGAACCGACGACCGCTTTGGATGTCACCATCCAGGCTCAGATTCTCGAGCTCATCAACAGGCTCAAGAAGGAAAGGAACATGTCCATCATCTTCATCACACATGACTTGGGTGTCGTTGCCAATATGGCCGACAGAATCGCCGTCATGTATGCTGGAAAGATCGTCGAAATCGGAACAGCCATGGAAGTGTTCTTCGAGCCGAAGCATCCTTACACCTGGGCATTGCTCTCCTCCATTCCGGACATCAATTCCAAGGAAAAGCTGGAAGCCATCCCCGGCACTCCGCCAAACCTTGTCCAACCGCCCAAGGGTGATGCCTTTGCCGATCGAAACCACTATGCCTTAAGTATCGACTATGAATATGAGCCTCCGTTCTTCAAGCTCAGTGACACGCACTATGCTGCCACCTGGCTTCTCCACGAAAAGGCTCCTCATGTCGAGCCGCCGAAGATCGTCACACAGCGAATCAGTCAATCTCTGAAGGAGGAAGAAGAATATGAATCACAACATTAATCAGAATTCTCCAGAGAAGACTACGGAAAAGGTTGATATAAACATCCTTGTCGATTCTTTGGAAGATGAGAAGAAGAAAGAACCTCAGATGATTGTATCCGATACGCATCCGACAAAATTCAAGAAGGAGCTTGTCGACAACAACATCATCCTTTCCGTCAACCATCTGAAAGTCTTCTTCCCGATGGGAAAGTATCCGAACAAGTTCTATCTCAAAGCCGTACATAACATCTCCTTCCAAATCAAGAAAGGCGAATGCTTCGGCTTGGTCGGTGAATCCGGATGTGGAAAATCCACCACCGGAAGATCCATCCTCGGTCTCAACAAGATCACTTCCGGATCCATCTACTACAAGGGAGAGAGAATCTCTGCCGGAAAAAGATGGAACGAAAAGGAAATCAAATGGAAGAAAATCAAAGCCGACAACAGGATCAAGGAAATCAAGGCCGATACAGGCCTGAGCGAAGAAGAAAAGAACGCTCAGATTGAAAAGATAGAATCCGAAACCGAAAAGATCGTCCAGACTCAGAAAGAGAAGATCAAGGAAATCAATCATGACAACAGACACATCGACAAAAAGCTGATGCGCGAGATACAGATGATTTTCCAGGATCCTATCGACTCCCTCGACCCTCGCATGACCGTCGAGGACATCATCCAGGAAGGATTGAAGATATCTGGTCAGTTCAACAAGGAAGAAAACCATCGCAAGGTGGTCTCTGCCCTCCATGAAGTCGGTTTGATTGAAGACTATTGCTCCAGATATCCGCATGAATTCTCCGGAGGACAAAGGCAGCGTATCGGCATCGCAAGAGCTCTCATCATGAATCCACAGCTCCTCATCTGCGACGAACCGATTTCAGCCCTGGACGTCTCCATCCGTGCCCAGATCATCAACCTTCTCAACGATCTGAAGAAAAAGAGAGACCTCTCCATGCTCTTCATCGCCCACGATCTATCCGTCGTCAAATACTTCTGTGATACCATCGCCGTCATGTATTTCGGTGACATGGTCGAAATGGCCTCTTCCGATGAATTGTTCCGTCATCCGCTCCATCCTTACACGAAGTCCCTCCTTTCAGCCATTCCAAAGCCCAACCCCTTAAGCGAAAGAAGAAGGGAAAGAATCAAATATGATCCTGGAAAGGAACATGACTATTCCAAGGAGAAGCCATGGTTCCAGGAAATACTTCCCGGTCACTTCATCCTGGCAAACAGCGAGGAGATGAAGAAATACAAAGAAGAAATCAAACAGCTGGATATCCAGGGAAACATCGATTAACGAATTACCGACCTCTTCAGCAATGTTGAGGTCGGTTTTTTGTCTTTGCAGTTTCAAGAAGCAAAAGATTATCGAATATGAAAAAGACTTTCCAAAATATCCTTTTGGTTTGATTTGGCTTTTGAAACCTTTGCACAACCTACCCCGTTTCCTAAGTTTTCCGATAAGAAACCATCGAGGAATCACTCAAAATATTATATAATAATCAAAAGAGAATCATCAAATCATCAATCTATGGCATATCAAGCTTTCTATAACAAATATCGTCCTCAGACTTTCGACGAAGTCGTAGGGCAGAAAACCATCGTCGAAACGTTGAAGAACGCCATTGCAGAGGACAAGATTGCCCATGCCTATCTTTTCTGCGGACCAAGAGGTACGGGAAAGACGACCATGGCAAGACTCTTTGCCAAGGCTCTCAACTGCAAGGAAGGTATCGGTCATCAATGCAACCAGTGTGATTCCTGTGTCGGCATCATGAAGGGGGAACAACCGGATGTCTTTGAAATCGATGCAGCCAGCAACTCCACCGTCGATTCTGTCAGGCAGCTCATCGACAACGTGTCCTATCAGCCAATCATGTCCAGATACAAGGTCTACATCATCGATGAAGTCCATAACATGTCGAATTCAGCCTTCAACGCCCTTCTCAAGACATTGGAAGAGCCACCGAGCTTTGTCATCTTCATCCTGGCTACGACAGAGCCACAGAAGATTCTTCCTACCATTCTCTCCCGTGTACAGCGGTTCGATTTCAGCAAGGTGAGTGAAAAAGACCTCATCCAGAACATGGAACGTGTCCTTCAAAACGAGAACATCCAGTTCGAACCGGAAGCATTGCGTCTTGTCGCTGACCTGTCAGACGGCGGTGTCAGAGACTCCTTGTCCCTCTTGGACAAGTTAGTCTCCTATGCCGGAGACAAGCTGACCGTAAATGACGTAAACGATATGCTCGGTCTTCTTTCCCTGAAAGATGAACTCAACCTAGTCAACATGATTTCTTCCCGCAAGACCGATGAATGCATCACCCTGATAAAAGATAAATACGAGCATGGAATCGATATCATCAGATTGCACAACGATCTTATTTCCATCTACAAAGACTTCATCGTCTATCAGGCAACCAAGAATGCAGGCCTGATGGACAGGCTCGACCTGTCGGAAGTGAGGACATTGAACCTATCCATGGACGAAGCCAGAAGAAACATCAACTTCCTTTTGGAAGCAAAGAGGGAATATAGGACGACCGATGATATCTTTTCCCACTTCGAACTGACGCTTCTCAATCTCATGAGTGAATTCGTCTATTCCGTTCCACCGACAGCCGTCCAATCCAAGCAGACTGCCGAAGAAAAGGATGATGAAAAGAAAGCCAATACCATCATCTCAAAAGCGACAGAAGTCAAATCAGATCACCAGGAGCAGGGAATCGAAATCTCGGCAAAGGCAGAGACAAAAGAAGATGATGACAGGCTGAAATATACCACCGATGACATTCTGAACCTCATGCTTCAGGCTGATAAGAACAAACGTCTTGAAGTCGATGGCAAATGGGCTGATTTGGAAAACCTCTTCCTCGATCAGAAGCTATCATTTGAAGCCAAGGCGATGTCTACATCGAAAGTCAGGCTCATCGCCAATGATATCCTGGTCATATCAAACAAATTCCCAAGCGAAGTCAATAAGATCAATACCAAAAAGGCTCAGCCGAAGCTCAAAGAAATCTGCAACACCCTGTTTGGAAAGGATTATCATGTCCTTCCGATTCTTGAAAGCGAATATATCGAGGCCGTTCAAAGATACAGGAACAAGCAGTTCCCCGACAAGAAGGAAACAAACATCGATTTCGGCGAAGATAAGAATCTCAATGCATCAACTCAGTTCCTGAACGATCTGCTCAATTAAAAGGAGGATACCACCATGGATGACAACAAAGACGAAAATCTGAAAAAAGCCAAACAGGCAACCGATATGTTCATGCTTCAGCAGAAGGCAAAGGACTATCAGGATAAATTCACCCGTATCCAAAACAATGAATACCAGGGTAAATATCAAGGAATCTCCTGTAAAATGAAGGGGGATGGTACGATTCTTGAAGTCCATATCGACCAGTCCTTCTATGAGACTGCCAGCAAAGGTCAGATTGAAGCTGGCATCATGAGGCTGATCAACAACCTCCATGGTGCCGTCAATGCCGACCAGGACCATCTCAAGAATGAGATACAGCTCGACATCAACTCCATCCAGAAAGAGCAATACAATGGAAACAATTAAGACGATCCAGGACCTCATCGCCTCCTACAAGAAACTTCCCGGAATCGGCTTTCGCACCGCTGAGCGGCTTGCCTATGCCACACTCGGTCTGTCAAAGGAAGACAGGGATGCCTTCATCCTTGCCTTGCAGGATGCAAACGACAAAGTGAAGTGCTGTCCGAACTGCGGAACATACTATGATACCGAATGCCCGATTTGTTCCGATACATCCAGAGACAGGCATCTCCTTCTGGTCGTCTCAGACAGCAGGGACATCCTTTCCATCGAAAAGACCGACGGCTATCATGGTGTCTATTTTGCCTTGAAGGGGACTCTCTCTCCACTCAGGAACAGGACTCCGGAAGCAATCGGCATTCCGCTTCTGAAGAAGCATGTCGAAGAAAACAAAGTGCGTGAAATCATCCTCGCCCTTCCGACGGACCTCGAGGGTGAGACAACCGCACTATACATCGCCAATCTTTATAAGAACGATCCGGAAATCCATATTTCCAAACTTGCCAACGGCATACCTATCGGAACGAACCTGGAATACCTGGACAACCTTACCATCGCATCATCAATCAAAGGCAGGATATCACTCGATGAAGGAGGAAAGAAAGAATGAACAAAGGTCTGTTTATCACATTTGAAGGCTGCGATGGCTGCGGCAAGACAAGCGTCATCCAGGCTTTGAGCATCGAGCTTCAAAAAGCCGGCATCACCCCGCTTGTCACCAGGGAGCCTGGCGGAAGTCTCATTGCCGAAGAAATCAGGAACATCATCCTGGACAAAAAAAACACCATGATGGATCCAAGGACCGAAGCCCTTCTTTATGCTGCAAGCAGGAGGCAGCATCTTGCTGAAATCGTCCTTCCTGCACTCAAGGAAGGAAAAATAGTCATATCCGACAGGTACCTTGACTCTTCCCTGGCATATCAGGGATATGCAAGGAACATCGGTATCGATGCCGTCTATTCCATCAATGCCTTCGCCATCGACGATACCATGCCGGATATCACTTTCTTTTTGGACGTCAGGCCTGAAGTTGCCTTGAAGAGAATCGCCCAGAACAGGGATGAGAGTGAAATCAACCGCCTTGATCTTGAGAAACTCGAATTCCACAACAAAGTATATGATGCCTATCTTCTTCTTTTGAAGAAATTCCCGGAGAGAATCGTCCGTATCGATGCTTCCAAGACCATCGAAGAGGAAGTGAAAGAAATCAAGAACATCATCTCCTGTAAAATGAAGACATGCTAGACAGAGAAACCTTGGAGAAATATGAACCGAACCTATATCGTCTCTTTCTCAATTCAAGAAAAAGAGACCGACTTTCCGGTGCCTATATTCTCTATGGTCCAAAAAACGCGCCTTTGAGGGACCTTGCCTTGTATCTGGCAAAATCCCTCGGATGCGAGAAAAGCGAACTTGCATGCAACGAATGTGATTCCTGCAAGAGATTCGAGGAAGGCATTCGTCCTGATTTCATCCTGATCGACGGACAGGATGACATGATCAAGAAAGGCGAAATCCAGGAGCTTGAAAAGAAATTTTCTCTCTCAGCCTATGAGAAGGGACACCGCCTGTCCTACGTCATCAATCATGTCGAGAACATCAACAACGAGGCCGCCAATGCCTTGCTCAAATTCTTGGAAGAACCGAAGGTCGGTCAGGTTGCCTTCTTGACGACCAACAACCTTGAAAGAGTTCTCCCCACCATTCTTTCCCGTTCCCTTTCCGTCCGGGTCTTCCCAATCGAAATCAAGAAGCTGAAAGAGAATCTGCTCCAACAGGAATTCCACTTCCACGAAGAAGGAAAGAAGAAGGATACCATCGTCCATCTTTCTTGCATGCAGGCATATATCCTTTCAGAGAACTTTGCCACCTTGGAAGAAATCAAGGATAAAATCCAGAATGAAAGAATGATCCTTGATGGAATCTCGGCCGGAGAAGCATTCCTGAACGATTATTGTTCCAATTACCCGGCTTCCTGCTACACACTTTTGAAGGAAACCACCATATTGAAAGAAAGCAAGTGTTATAATTGGATGTATCTGACAATTCTGAATTTATTCGAAAAAACATTGGTCGATCATCCAGAAGAGGATTTTCCATTCCAAGACCTGATTCATGATCTGCAGAAGCATCAGGAAGAGATTGGAAAAGGAATCGACACAATCAAAGAAATACTGACACATAAGAATCTCAACTACAATGCCACACTCAGCTGTGCAAGATTCTTGCGTTCATTGGATGAGAAAGGATAACGATATGATCACATTACTAGGCATACCATTCGACTTCATGGGAATGACATACTATCGTACCGGCAAGGATGTCTCCGTCGGAGCCACCGTCATTGTCGAGACACCACATGGAACCTTCCCTGGAAAAGTCGTCAAAATCAGAGTTCCTGATGAAGAAGAGACAAAGAAGGCCAACTTCAGCACCATGTTCCCGGAGATTCTGAGAATCGCAACCTTCGGCGACATGGATTTTACAAGGCGTTCTTTAAAGCAGGGAGAAGAAATTTCCAAATCCACCCAGAGCCTGGCAAACCAGCTCAAGCTCAATATGAAGGTATTGAAATCCTATCTCGACATCGAGCAGAACAAGGTCCTCGTCACCTTCACAAGTGATGCAAGAGTGGATTTCAGAGAGCTCGTCCGCCTTCTTAACGGCACATACCATCTCAAGATTGAGCTTCGACAGATCGGTCCCCGTGATCAGGCAAAGACCATAGGAGGCTTAGGTCCATGCGGGCTCCCTTTATGTTGCGCTACCTTCCTAAAGCAGTTCGACGGCATCTCCATCACCATGGCCAAAAACCAGCTCCTTTCCATCAACATCCCAAAGCTATCAGGCCAGTGTGGAAAGCTGATGTGCTGTCTGAAGTTCGAGGATGAAGCCTATTCCAAGCTCAGACCTCTTTATCCAAAAATCGGAGAAAAATTCGCCTATAACAGCAAGAACTATGAAGTCACCGGTCTCAACCTTCTCACCGGGACCATCACTGCCTATAACGGAGACAACTATGAGTCCTTCAACAAGGAAGAATTCGAAAGGGTCAAGAAGGGTCTTTCCAAGACCGATGGCTCTGAATTCCTGAAGAAGGATGTCAATTCCGGTGTCGATTTGAGCGGACATGGCGTAAAAGATACTGCCAATCGTATCGCCCAGATTGAAAAGAACGAAAAGAAACGTCGTGAAGAGACCAAGGAAAAGCTATCCAAGAAAGACAGCAGATCCGGAAGCAGACCAAACCAGCAAAGTCGAAACGGAAAGCCACAGTCACCAAAGAATACAGCAAACAGCAAGAACGGTGTTCCAAATAAGAACAGCCAGACCCAGAAGCAGAACAACACCGCCAATCAAAACAGGAACCGTTCCTTCAACGGCAAGAACAACCATTCCTATAACAACAATCCAAGAAAAGGATTCCATTCCAACGGAGGAACTGCAGCAAAGAAGGATTCCGGCTTCATACCGGTTTCGCAGATTGCCGACAAATCCGTTCTCGATGTCCATCCGGTAAAGAACGATGATAAGAAATAATCCCTATAAGAATCCAGATGGCCCTCTAGTCGGGCTTGTCGCAACCCCGATTGGAAACATCGAGGACATCACCCTTCGTGCCATCAACTTCCTGAAGAAAGCCGATGTCATCGCCTGTGAAGACACCAGGAACACCGGCCTTCTTCTCTCAAGGCTAGACATCAAGCCCAAGAAGCTGATTTCCTTATATGCCCAGACTGAGCTCAGCCAGTCCAGGAAAATCGTCGAAGAAATCAAGAAAAATCATTGGACGATGGCATATTGTTCCGATGCCGGCATGCCCGGAATCTCCGATCCCGGTGCCTTGCTTGTCAAGACCTGTTATGAAGCCGGTGTCCCTGTCACCATCCTTCCTGGACCTACGGCATCTTTATCTGCCCTTGTCTTATCCGGCATCGACAGTGCCGACTTCTCCTTCTATGGTTTCTTGCCGACAAAGCAAGGGCAGATCAAAGCCTTCCTTTCAGAACTGAAGTCAAGAAAGGAGACGCTGATCTTCTATGAATCCCCAAAAAGACTTCTGAAGACCCTTGCCATCATGAAAGAAGTCTTCTCAAATCAAAGAGAGGCCTCTGTCATCCGTGAGCTCACCAAGATCCATGAGGAAGTCATCCACGGCACATTGGAGGAGCTCACCACCAATCCCATCGAAGAAAAAGGGGAATGCATCATCATCATCGAAGGATCGAAACAGGATGAAATCCTTTCTGAAAAAGATATCATTGTCCTCTTAAAAAAAGGACTGAAGGAAGGAAAGAGCCTTTCTTCCCTGAGCAAAGAGATTGCATCCGACAACAACCTGTCCAAGAACGATGTCTATAAGCTCGGACTGACCATCAAGAAATAATCGAAATTCCTACTATCCCACATAGAAATCCAAGGCCATAGACAGTCATTCATCAAATCGACATTTCCTCTTTTCTGTGTTGTTCATCGCTTTTCCATAGAATATCCTTGTCAATCAAGGAGAACACAACATGAACATGAACACAGACAAAATTTATGCAGAAGCCGTCGCCAACGAGTATTCCGTCAAGGATACAAGCAAAGCAGTTAAGTTGAAGAAGCTTGATGCAAAAGCAAAACTCCCAGCTACCATCTTCATCTATACTTTCGGCGTTGTATCTGTTTTGGTCCTTGGCATCGGCATGTGCCTTGCCATGAGAGTCATCGGCAACGGGTACATCAAGGACATCATCCTAGGCATCCTCATCGGTGCCGTCGGCATCTTCGGCGTCAGCATCAACTATCCTATCTATAAGAAAATGTTCAATGCCGGAAAGAAGAAGTATGCAGCCGATATCCTTTCCCTGGCCAAGGAAATTGCCGAAGAAGACTGATCACCATCAGACTGTTTCATCTACAATCAAAAAACTCCGAAGGTTATCCATATGGGACTTCCTTCGGAGATTTTTATTTTCCTTCTTCCATCTGAGTATTATGAAGCTGATAAAGCTGATCAAGAGGAGCAATCTTATCAATCAGGAGTTTGGCAATCCTATCGATCTGAGAACCGTAGGAATAATCTGCTTCACAGACAAAGTCAACTCTTCCATTGGTAAGAAGGTTCTTGGCAGGCTTCTTGTTCTTGTCAAAAACAGCGATGGCTGTTCCTCCATTGGCCCGGACAAGCTTCATGCATGGAACATCCGTAAGACCATCGGCGATATAGATCATGTTCTGGAAAGGAACGGGCTTCTTCTCATCCGGCATGGATGCATTGACCTTGTCATTCTCGGAAATATCAAGCACACCCTTGTTGATACGGTATATGAACTGTGTCTTCGTCGTATAATTGATGACCGACTTCGGCCAGATGGCTTCACCCTTTTCATCATAAAGATATTCGCATGCATAGATTTTCTTGAAGGAAGATGCGATTTCACTTCCTTCGATGATTTCCTTGTTTCCAGAGGAAATGACATAGTGCTGAACCTCAATGCCTTTGCTTTTTCCATACAGGTTGATTCTATCAAACCAATCCTTCACACCGCTGAAAAGCTGGATATCCTTTCCCAGATTGACAAAGGCCTCCCTGGTGACAGGAAGTCCCTTCTCCCTCGATTTTGAGATCATGAGATACATATAGGCAAGAAGAGCATCCATGTGTTCTTTCTTGGTAAGCCTGTTGGCTTCCTCCCAGAATTCCTTGGGTTCGATTTCCAAAGACGGAATGAAAGAATAGTTCTGCATATCTGTCGTGCAGAGCGTATGATCAAAATCATAAATAAAAGCGACAATAGTCTTTCTGTTCATGGGAGTGCCTTCCTTTCCATCATTATATTAAGATATCGACAGAAAAACAAAGTTTTTCCACCTTTTTGAAGCAAGTACTATAATATTCAAAGAAATCGAGGCCATCTTTATGAGAATCTGTCCATTCTGCAATCAAGAAATACCGGAATTTACCTTCACCTGCCCACATTGTAAAAAAAGACTTCCAAGGTCGGACAAACCTATCACAGGTCATGCCAGCCTTGGAAATCTAGACGAATACAACGATAGGAACACCATCGTTTCCATCGAAGACAGAAACATGATTCGGGACAAAAACCACATGTCGGATTCCAAAGACGATGCCGACGACATGGATTGTGCCCAACCCTACGATTACGTCACCAGAGAAAACGGCGACCGCAATTAGATGGTAGGGACATGAAGGGTGCCATCCGCATCCGGATGTTCCTTCATATAGTTGATGATCGGATCATAGTTCTTTTCTTTGTTGCCGGGTTTGCAGGCAGAAAGCTTCTTCTGTTCACCCTTGACGATGGCTTCCGCCATATCATGGCAACCTGCATGACCGCAGGCACCGCAATTGAAGTTCGGAAGCATCTTTTCAACATCAGCAATACGGGAATCCTCCTCGACATGGAGGAATTTTTCAGCGACGACGATAAGTATACCTAAGACGAGACCGATGGCAAGAAGAATGCCTCCTGCAATCAGCATGACGATCCATAGATTCATTTTTTCTGATTCTCCTTTCCATTCTCGGAGGAATGAATTTCTTTTTCCATCTCTTCTTTTACCTGGCTTTCGATGTCATTGTAATAGAGATTGAAATGACATCCGGTTTCCTTGCATCCATGGCACTTCGCTTCGCTTGGCTTTTCGAATTCCTCGCAGCCCTTCGGAGCCGGTGTCTTCCGATAAAGGACAAAAGACACGACGAAGATGATGACCAATACGACAAGAATGCCGACGGCAAGGATCCATCTTAACCAAATAGGCATGGATTAAGCCTGGGAGACCATTCCGCTAAAGCCCATGAAGGCGATAGCCATCAAGGCAGCGGTGATAAGAGCAATGGCAACACCTTTGAAGGCCTTGGGTGTCTTGTATTCTTCAAGTCGGACACGGATGAAGGAGAACAAGACGATGACGATGACAAAGCCAAGAGAAGTACCGATGGCATTGGCCATGGACATTCCGAAACTGAGTCCGGAATCCGTATTTCCCTGAACGACACCAAGGACTGCACAGTTGGTCGTAATCAAAGGAAGATAGATACCAAAGGATTTATACAGGGTAGGAGAATACTTCTTGATGAAAAGACCGACAACCTGAACCAAGGATGCGATGACAAGAATGTAAGTCAAAGTATCCATGAAGGGGATTTCAAGAGGAGTGAGAATATACGTATAGATAGGCCAGCAGACCAAGGCAGCCATGACGGTGACGAAGGTGACGGCAACACCCATGGAAAAAGCTGACTTCGGCTTGTTACCGACACCGATGAAGGAGCAGATTCCATAGAAGCGGGACAGAACGACGTTATCGATCAACATGGAAGAGACGATGGCCAGAAGGAACGAAACGATATATGGCGTGGCAGACATGGTTACTTTGCCTCCTTAGCCATGGCAGGTTTGACGCTGTTGGTAGCGGCAGCCTTCTTGGCTGCAAGTTCTTTCTGCATGGCAATTCTTGCATCGACTTTCTTCTTATTGTTCTTCTGGTTCTCGATGGCAGCGATGATGGCCATGACGATGCCCATGACGATAAAGCCACCGGCAGAGTTCTGGAAGATGCTCATAGACAGATTCCAGTCACCGGCACGGTTTGCCAGGATGTTGATGTCATACTGCGGGAGGAAGGTAAAGATCTTTCCGACAGAGAAATATCCGACACCGAGAAGTTCACGGATGAAACCGATGATGGAGATGGCGATGGTATAGCCGATGCCGTTTCCCAGTGCATCCAAGGCAGAATCCAGAACACCATTCTTGCTGGCAAAGGCCTCAGCTCTTCCCAAGACGATGCAATTGACGACAAGAAGACTTAAGAAGACACCCAAGGAAGTGTAAAGTTCCGGAAGATAGGCCTGGGTGATCATCTTCGTGATGGTGACGAAGGCAGCGATGACGACGATGTAGGCAGGAGTCTGAATGACTTCAGGAATCAGCTTGCGAAGCAAAGAGATGATGACGTTGGAGCAGAAAAGGACGAAAGTAAAGAGAAGACCCATACCGAAGGCGGACTCAAAAGAAGTGGTGACAGCCAAAGCCGGGCAGGTTCCCAATACGGCGACAAACAGAGGATTGTTCTTGATGATACCAGAGACAAAGCTTTCTTTATGCTTATTTTCAGTCATTTCCTTTATCTCCTTTCTTCAAATGAATAAGTCATATCATAGGATATGGAATATACATCGGTGTCAAATCCAGGAAGATAGGACAATGAAGCGACCTTCTTCTGCTTGACAAGGTCAAGGGCCTCCTTGACCATATCCTTGATGGCACTGTTGGAATATGTGGATGAAGTATTGATCTCATCATCCAATGCAGCTTCCTTATTGTCAGCCTCGTTGACATGATCGACATAAGTCTGCGGATTTCCATAGGTATTGCCTGCCCCTGCGGAAGGAAGGACGATGGAATGAAGCGTACCATCCTTGTTGACGGCAATATAGATATTCATACTGCTGGAGCCGAAATCACCTTTGACATCAGCATAGGAATTGAAGACATAACCCTGGGCACAGCCGAACACACTCTTGACATATTTGGCATCGGCAGGAATCGTAAGTTCAGTATAATCGCTGCGGCTTCCGCCGAAAATCATTGCTTCTTTATCGACACCGGCAACGATTTCCCTGAGACATACCTTCTTGGCTTCTTCGACGCCGTTCTTGACAAGGGTAGCGGCAAAGGTGGCACCGCACTTGACGTTGCCAAGAGCCTTTTCCTTATCTTTGTCAGAAGCACTGTTGTAAGGATCAAGATAATCAGATTCAAGCTTCGACTTATAAGACATGCTATCGGTGATGATGGCAATCTTGGAATACGTACCATCCAAATTGATGCCGACAAGAAGATCGACGTCACCATAGCCATTCTTTCCGTAGATTCTGGCAACATATCCGACAGCCTTGTCGGAATCCGTGGCCTTGTCCGGATCGCCGGAAGTCTTTCTGGCCGTCCAGATTTTCTGCACATAATTCAGCTTTTTGCTGATTTCCGAAAGATAGGCTCCACCATCATGTTCTTCGGCCTTGTCCTTCTGGTCTTCTTCGGAATCATAGGACTTCCATTCGACGAAGGCATTGGCTTTGTCGCCAAAGACCTGGCTCAGCTGCTGTCTTTCTTTCTCTGCCTCGTTCTTGGCGATGACAGGAGCCGTAAGGGCATTGGTAGCACCGACAAGTACGGCAGCACCGCCGGCAATGATCATCAAGGTAGCAGAAGTCTTGATGAGATTCTTTTTGAATTCATCCATTATCCAAGCACCTCCACACATAAGGCCCAGACCATGATCAGGGCAAAGACGACAAAGACGCTGACAGGAATCAGAATATTCTTCAAGGTGAACTTATTGGTAGACCACTTCGGATAATCGATGACGGAAGTCATCATGTTGCCAATAAGAATGGAATATCCCGTTCCTTCAGGAAGAGAGGCAAACAGACGGATGAAGGCCGTAGAGATGGCAAGGATGACACCATAAAGGATTCTTCCTGGTTGCGTGATCGGCGAAGTCACCGGATCCGTAGCCATATAGACGGCACCGAAGAGAAGGCCGCCGGAAAGAAGCTGATAGGTGGCAAAATACCATGGATTGAGTCCATTGGCATTCTTGCTGTTGGAAATGATGGCACCGGCAATCAGCATCAAGACAAAGAAGTTGCCGACATAGGAGAGCGTGATTCTCCAGTCGATGACATGACGAATGGCCATATAGACAAAGCCGATCAGGATGGCAAGCTTGCAAACCTCGCCAAACAGGCCAGGAATCCTTCCTAAGAACAGATCAAGCAGCGAATAGGACTTATCCAAGGCAAAGCTGTTGTTGGCCGTATCGATGAAGCTGGAAGAAAGGCTGGTAGCACCGGCAGAAACAAGCTCACCGTTTCCCTTGAAGGCGTCCCAATAGGCATAATGGGAGCCGAAGCAGATCTTGGAGAAAATCATGCCGACCAAGGCAGGGTTGAAGATGTTTGTTCCAGTCCCACCGAAGACAAGCTTACCGATGACAAGTCCGAAGACGGCACCGGTGATGAGGGCAGGGTACATCAGATAGAAGTATCCCTGTTCCATGTCAGTCGGAGAGATGAGGGCATAAATCATGGCAGAGACGAGCGGCACCATGAAGTTGGACAGACGATACGCCTTCACGCCATGGAGGAACTGTTCCTTGACGGTATGTTTCGTTCCGTCATAGGGAATGCGGTTCTGAATCAAGACGAAGACAAACTCACAGAGTTCCATCGTAAGGATGGAGACCCAGAGGTTTCTGAACATCTGAAGCGGAGAATAGATGAATGCGAAGATGATGACCGGAAGAAGGCCGATCACGACATCAAGCATCATCCTATTGAGAGAATCCTTCCTGCGGATATGCGGAGCACTCTCTTTGATGATTTTCACTTGTTCCATATTATTTCAACCTCGCAATCACTTTGGCTCTGCGGACATAATCCGTGACCTGGATCTTGGAAGTGCAGCTGTAGGTGCAAAGTCCGCACTCGATGCATTTCAAAGGATTGAGCATCTTGACCTTTTCCTTATCGACCGGCATATGCTTCATGGCATTCATGATGTTGACCGGCTGAAGACCGACAGGGCAGGAAGCAACGCAGGATCCACAACGGATGCATGGTTCTTCCTTGTAGTCCTTATGGTTGAGAACAATGACGGAAGTCACAGTCTTGGTGCAGATACAATCATCCGTATCCAAGGAGGCGCCCATCATAGGTCCACCGAGAATCAATGTCTTGGGAATTCTCGGATCTTTGTATCCGCCACAGTCATCGATCAGATACTTGACCGGTGTGCCGACACGGACGGCAAAGTTCTCCGGTGCGTTGATGGCATCTCCGGTGACAGAGACTCTTCTTTCGAAGACAGGTCTGTTGTATTTCACGTTCTGGTAGATACCGATGATGGTGGAAACGTTGAAATTCATGATTCCATATTCGGAAGGAAGATGTCCGCTTTCCACCTGGATACCGGTAGCTTCCTTGATCATGGCAATCTCCCATCCCTGAGGATAGTAGTTCTTGACCTTGCATACCTTGATGCCGCTGTCATTGAATTTCTGCAGATATTCCTTATAGAAGCTATCAATCGTCTTGTATCTGCTCTTGATGCAGATTCTTGCATCCTTACAATCGAAAGCATGCTGGAGAATCTGGATTCCGCGGATGATTTCCTCGGGATTCTCAAGCATCGAACGATAGTCGGCGTCGATGTACGGTTCGCATTCGATGCCATCGATCAAAATCGTATTGATCTTGTTGGTCGTCCGCATCTTGATGTAGGACGGGAAAGAGGAACCTCCCAGACCGACAGATGCACAGTTCTTCAGGATTTCCGTAATCTGATCCTTGGTCAGAGCGGCAATCTCGGCATCGCTTCTTTCATGGATTGACTCATCTTCCGTATCTTTGAAGTCGTTGTGGAACTTCATGAAGTCGACCTTCTTTCCACTGCGGTGGAAATGTTTTTCATACCCTTCGAAAGTGCCAGAGCAAGATGCATGGATAGGCTGGTCGAAGAAGGCTGCATGTCTCATGCCAACCACTTGGCCCATCTTGACATAATCGCCTTCCTTGATATAGATATCAGCCTTCGGACATCGTGCGTTGCTCGTAGCAATGAAGAGGTATTCCGGAACTTTGAGCTTCACCGTTTTTTTGGTTGAACCCAGAAGCTTCAAAGGATCATGGATAACTGTTGTTTTCTTGATCATTGCACTATAAAACCTCACGGGGATATTATACTACTTTCCTTGTGATTAAGTATTGCATACTCTATAGAAATCTTTTGATATTTCAAGCAAAAAACATGCATTTTCCCGTTTTTCAGTTTAGAAGCACCATCATGTATCCTGGAAAAGTGAAAGCATGGCAGTTTTTTCGTCTTTTTTCATTCAAAAGGCAAAGAAAAAGCCCCGGAAGATACTCCCGAGGCCATGTCTCGTTTTTTCAGTCTTTCTTAGGCTCTTCGGCAGCCTTGAGGGTCGTATCGACCAAGGTCGCCTTCTGGACAAAGGAAAGAGCACTGGCAGCAGCACTCTTGGCTGCATCGGCAGTCTTATAGGACTCCCCGACGATATAGACGAATCCGGATCCGGACTCCATGATGAACTGATAGCATCCCTGCTTATCCTTGGAAAGGTGGAAGGAATTGGTGTTAAGCTTGGACTTGATATTATCCAAGGCAGACTTCAAGGAAGACTTCGTGGCATAGCTCTGTGCCGTATTGAAGAGAACCTGCTTGTTGTTGGCAAGGAGTCTGGCACGGAACTTTCCGTTTTCGGCAAAGATTTCTATCGTACCGGTATCCTTGTCTCCCATCGTAGCTGCAATGAACTCCCATTCCCTTCTCTCGCTGGCAGGAATCTCATCGAGGTCGACGACATTCTCGCTCTTTCCGAACTTCTGGGCAGAAGCATAGGCGGACTGAGCTCCAGCCAAGGTGGAATAGGTTTCACCCAAAGCGACGATTCTCGAATCATTGGCATTGGAAAGTCTCCACTGGGAACGGCCGTTCTTATCCGTGATATAGGTGACAAGACCATTGTCGAGGCTCTTCTTGAATGTCTCGATTCCGTTATGGGCGCCATCCCTGGAAGAATATCCGTAGGAAACGACCAATATTTCACCATTGTTAGCCTTCAGACGATACTTGAACTGATCATCTTCCGGATAGACTTCGAATTTTCCTGGTACCTTGACTGTGGTTTCTTTCATGCCTGAGCATCTCCTCTCTCTTCATTTGCAGAATCTTCATTGCCTTTTTCTGCCTTCTTCCTGACAGGGACTACGTCCAGGGAAAGAAACACTTCCGCTTCCCTTACGACAGCTGATTTCTCTTTCGGCAATCCGGCGGTAAGGATATTTTTCCTGCTTTTTGTATCCATAAAGATTCTATATATTATTTTATACTTTTCCCGTAAATAATAAACAAATAATTATTGACATTTTCTCTTCGGTTTGAAGGCACGGGTAGCCTTGACAGCTTCGAGCCATCCTTCATAGAGGTCATCGACCTCCTCCTTGCCCATCTTCGGAAGATAGCATTTCTGGACGGAATGATTGGATTCGATATCATCCTTCGATTTCCAGAAATTGACACCGAGGCCAGCCATGTACCCGGCACCCAGGGCTGTCGTTTCAATATATTTCGGGAGGACGACCTCACATTGAAGGATATCCGACTGGAACTGCATGAGAAGGGAGTTTGCACTCGCTCCGCCATCGACCTTGAGCTTCTTCAGCTCCAACCCTGCCTCCTTCTTCATCGCTTCAATGACATCCTTGGACTGATAGGCGATGGAAAAAAGAGTCGCCCTGACAAAGGCATGTCTGTCAGCGCCCCTGGTAAGGCCAAAGACCGCTCCTCTGGCATCATCGTCCCAATACGGAGTTCCAAGTCCGACGAAGGCAGGTACGACATAGACCCCGGCCGTATCCTTGACACGGTTGGCATATTCCTCCGACTGAGCACTGCTCTTGATCATGTCCATCTGATCTCTGAGCCACTGGATGATGGCTCCTCCCATAAAGACGGATCCTTCAAGGGCATAGGTCGTCTTCCCGTTCTCTCTCCATGCGACGGTCGTCAGAAGTCCCTGTTTGGAAATGATGGGTTTCTCACCGATGTTCATGAGCATGAAGCAACCCGTTCCATAAGTATTCTTCGATTCGCCTTCATGATAGCAGCACTGTCCGAACAAGGCTGCCTGCTGATCACCGGCAACACCATGGATATGGACATGTCCAGGAAAGAAGCTGGCTTCCCCATAGTCTGCAGAATTATCCAGCACAGTCGGAAGCATCTCCATCGGAATATTCCAGATTTTCAATAATTCAGGATCCCATTTCATCGTGAAGATATTAAACAGCATCGTTCTTGATGCATTGGATACATCCGTATAGTGGCACCTTCCGAATGTCATCTTATAAATCAACCATGAGTCGATGGTTCCAAAGCTCAGTTCGCCCCTCTCTGCTCTCTTCTGCCCGTCAGGTATGTGATCGAGAATATAACGAATCTTGGAAGCGGAGAAATATGGATTCATCCTGAGTCCGGTACGACTCTGTATGAAATCCATCTTGTCTTCTCTCTCATCACAGAGGCACTGCGTCTGCTTGGACTGCCAGACGATGGCATTGTAGACTGCCCGTCCTGTGATTTTATCCCAGACGACGGTCGTCTCCCTTTGGTTGGTGATACCGATGGCAGCAATCTCATCCATGGAGGAGGAGGCAACGACCAGAAGCTCGTTGATGACATCGATGGTGGAAATCCATATCTTGTCCGGATTCACTTCCACCCAGCCAGGATGCGGAAAAAGACATTCGACCTCTCTTTGGGCCTTGAAGACCTCTTCTCCTT
>JAJVUU010000095.1 GCA_021621525.1 Caryophanales bacterium | reverse complement strand
ATTGTATATTCATAATTGAAAATATTGTATATTTTGATATAATCATCCATAAGAGGGACATGGTATGGATTTAGACAAAAAAGATTATCGGAAAAGAGTCATCGACAGCTTGATTGACGCCTATCTTCAAATCAGTGGAGCTATCTGCATCGAAGGGCCGAAATGGTGTGGCAAGACCTGGACATCCGCTTTTCTTTCCAACAGCGAGTATCTAATCGGAGATCCAACCAACAATTTTTCAAATCGAGAATTGGCTAAAATCAACCCTTCTTTCATCTTGCAGGGAAAGACTCCAAGAATGATTGATGAATGGCAGGAAGTCCCTTCCATCTGGGATGCCACACGAGCAGAAATTGACAAAAGGCATGCAAAGGGGCAGCTTATTTTGACAGGTTCTTCTACTCCTGTGACAAAAGGAGTGCTTCATTCCGGAACAGGAAGAATCGTCAAGTTGAGGATGAATACCATGTCTTTATATGAATCAGGGGATTCCTCCGGAAAAGTAAGCCTGAAGGAACTCTGTGAAGGAAGATTGACTCCCGTCCTTCAGGAAGAAGTATCACTGGAGAAACTAGCCACCCTCATCGTACGTGGAGGATGGCCTGAGAACATCAACGTTCCGGATGACAAAGTACACCTTCTTCCAAGGGCTTATATGCAAAGCATCATCGAGGAAGATCTTCCTAGACTTGACGAGGATATGAAATACAATCCACATAAAGCTGAGCTTCTCTTACGTTCCCTTGCAAGAAACGAGGCTACTACAGTATCTGACTTATCCCTTTTGAAAAATATCACTCTCGACAATGACATGATGAGCAGGATTACGCTTAGCAAATATCTTCAGGCTTTACATAGGCTCTTCCTATTCAACAATCAACAGCCTTTCTCGCCAAACCTCCGTTCCTCCCTACGTGTAAAGCAGGCTGAGAAAAGACATTTCTCAGATCCAGCCATGGCCTGCGCCCTGTTGAACATCACACCAAAAAAGCTATTAAGTGACTTGAACACCTTCGGCTTTCTTTTTGAAGCCCTGGTCGAACATGACTTATCCATCTATGCCCAAGCATTTCATGCAAACCTGTTCCATTACCAGGATTATAAAGGCAATGAGATTGATGCCGTGATTGAGCTTGAAAACGGAGACTGGTGTGCTTTTGAAATCAAGCTGGGCGGAAACAGGATTGAAGAAGCCGCAAGCAATCTGAACAAGGTCTCTGAAACCATCGTCAGGAACAAAGGAAAGGCTCCAATCGTCAAATGTGTCATATGCGGATTCTATAATGCAGCATATCAAAGGGATGATGGCGTATTTGTCGTTCCAATCACTGCTTTGAAAGACTGATTTCCTTATATTCCTTCCTGTCCTTCCTCTTTGGAAGGGATACGGAAGAGAAGGTCCAGGAAGAAGACTCCGTCCTTTTTGGTCAGCTTATATTTTCCGTCATACTGATTCATAATCATGAAGATGAACTTCAGTCCGAAGCCATGGTTGCTCTTGTCTTCCTTTGTCGTCTCCAAGGAAGTCAAGGGTTTATCATCCTTGCAGTAGTTTTCCATATGGATGGTGAAGTAATCCTTGAAGTTGCTTCCGATGACGGAGATGACTCTCTTTTCTTCAGGAAGAGGTCTTACGGCCTCGATAGAATTTCTCAAAAAGAGATACAGGCTTTCCTTTGGAATATAATTGAGCAAAGAGGCATCTAGGAAACAGGTGAAGCGGATTCCTTCGTTGGCAAGGACGATGCTCTTTTCCTGATTGATGAAATCCAGTTTGTGAAACCCAAGTATAATCCTTGGGTCAAAGGTGAACTTTTGACTTTCTATGACTCCCTGAATGAATTCCTTTCTTATCCAAATACCAAAGTCTTTGTCACAGGAAGCAATTCCCATATGCTTTCAAAGGATATAGCAACAGAATTCAGAGGCAGAGGATGGCAGATTCCTCTGTCTCCTCTCGCTTATTCGGAAATCAGAGAAGAAGTCGATCCTTCGGTCAACGATTTTGAATTATGGGATTCTTATTGGAGGTATGGTGGCCTTCCGCAAGTATGGAATCTACAAAGCGAAGCAGAGAAGAGACAATATCTCAGACAGGTGTTTCTCACCACCTATCTCAAAGACATCATCGAAAGAAATGGTATCAAGAATGCCGCGGCCTTTGAAGAAGTGACTGCTTTCCTGGCTGGTTCCGTAGGAAGTCTGATCAATCCGACAAAGATAGCAAACACATTTCAATCCAAGGAAAAAGTCAAAGTCGTTCCGGAAACCATTCGAAAGTATCTCTCCTATCCAGAGGATGCTTTTCTTATCCGGAAGACAGAACGCTATGATTTAAAAGGCAAAGAACTATTTTCCAGTTCATCGAAAATCTATTTCGAAGACATAGGTATCAGAAATGCAGCCGTTGATTTCAAAGGGATGGATCAAGAACCTCGTTTCATGGAAAACATCATTTTCAATGAATTGATTTCCAGAGGATATCTTATCCATGTCGGTTCATTGACCGATGTAGAAAAGAAGAACGGACAAAGCGTAAAAGTGACAAGAGAAATCGATTTTGTCATCGAGAAAGACGGAAAGAGATACTATATCCAGTCTGCCTTCCTCATCGACAACGAAGAAAAGCTACGGCAGGAAAAAGAATCTTTTCGAAGAATTCCAGATGTCTTTCCACGGATCATCATCAGTAAATTCACCAGTGGGAAATCCTATGACGATGATGGAGTGATAGTGATGAGACTGGGTCTGTTCGACTTCCTGAAGGACAAGAACTCCTTGATATACTGAAGCAACCTTTCATATTGTCTACATCTCTATCCCTAAGGAGTAAGGTTTTAACAAAAAATCAAAGTCCTGACCTGCACATGCGTGCTGTTATTTTACTTTTGCAGTATAATTTTCAAGCCGTCATGAATCCCATAGGATTCGTTGGAGGAGATGCGAAGTCCTAACTTGGCGGTTGCCTTCGCTTCTCCTCCAATGACGCAACCGCCACACATGAAAAACAACAGGCCAAGGACCCTCAGGGCCGCATTTTCGAAGACCACATTTGACGACAAGATCGGATCGATGATGTCATCCACCATCAGCGAATGGTATGACGCAAAGCATCCATATACCTCTGCGGAGGAGGTGAACCTCATCAACTCAATTCCAATCAGCCAATACCCGTACTGCCATTCACGTTTCGTTAAGTAAAATTTTCCCATACTGTTGTACTATATAAATTGACATCTGACTAATAAAAACGACGCAAACATGGTCGGACAGGCATCAGAGGTATCAAAATGCATGTCTCTGATGCTTTTCTTATAGAAAAAATGGTATAATTTCCATAGTACAAAATTAAATCATAATGTACTATAGGAGGGAACAGTTATGGTACCTGAAAGCATCAGAAAGGTCGAGCGGCCGACCAACACGGTCGTCG
>JAJVUU010000025.1 GCA_021621525.1 Caryophanales bacterium | reverse complement strand
AAAAAATATATTCTTTATCTTTTGGATTATGCAATAAGAAATTATTCACTGCATTTCAAAGAAAAGTATACTCTCAAGACCTCTGTCAAGGACTCGATGACAGTGCCTTTTGTTCTATATGAACAATACTCTTACGAGGATTATTTCACTCTTTTTGAGATGGAAAAAAATGTGAATCCTCAAACAGTCGGCGGCTATTATTATGTCTTGGGAGAAAAGGTGATTCCGCTTTTTGTGACCTACGACAAAAAAGATAGAAACGAATTCAACTATGAAGACTATTTTATAGATTCAAGGCACCTTGTCTGGTATACAAAAAAAGACACGACCTTAAATACACCTTTTGTCAAGCAAGTCCAAGAATACAAAAAAAACAATTTGATTTTCCTTCTCTTCCTAAAGAAAAATCATAATGAAAGTAATTTCTTTTTCCTCGGAAGCTTAAAGCCCACTGGAAATTTTATTCAGGAAAACAAACCCGGCATTGGTAACGTCGTTAGAATCGACATGGAATTAGATACCGAAATAAAGGAAGAATTATATCAAAACATCATTTATAAAGATGGGATTGATTTCGAATAGAGCACCTTCATTTTATGAATGACTTTTCCATATCATTTCGGTCAATCCAACAACTTTTGCGGATATAACCCGATAAAGTTTTGATTTTGGTAAACTTTTGCGGATATAACCCGACAAAGTTTTGATTTTGGCAAACTTTTGCGGATATAACCCGATAAAGTTTTTTTACATTCTTCAATGATTCTAATGCAGAAAGAAATCTATCAGTCTATAAAACAGGCAGAATGTGATTGAAAATACAAAATTGTTGGCACATCAAAAGCAAAAGTTATATCCAATATACCAACCTTAATAGATTTTGTGAAATTTGCCGATTGCTATGGTCAGACTTCCTTCTCAATGACAGGTACATCCGAAAACTTCTTGGATACTGCCTTATGGATCAGATAGAAGTATGGCATGCCAAGATTGGTCTCGACAAGCGAATCCTGAAGCATGGTAGAAAAGACTCTCATGAAATCATCTCCATAGTTCTGGGAGCGGATGTTGAAGACAAAGAGAATGAACTCCCAAAGGAACTGAACCATGAATCCGATGACAAACAATCGAATAAGAGGAATCTTTTCCTTCCCAAGGATATCCTTGATCAAAAGGAAGAAGTATCCTGCCACCATGATGATTCCCATGACGCCATGGTATTTCCCTGTCGACCTTGTTGTCGTGATATAGAGCATATCGGGAACCAATCCATCTATAAAAGAAGCTATCAAAGGGCAGCATATCCACCATACGACGATCAAAGCTGTAAAAGGCAATGCCTTTTTGTCTTTGGAAAGCCAAAGCCAGATAAAGGCAAAGTTGGTGATGCCATAAGACATCGACATCCAGAATAGAACCATCGCCGTTATCAAGGAATCCGCCTCATGGATACCCATGTTTCCGGCAGCATAATAAATGGCTCTTGATTTCGTAGCCAGATAGAAGATGAGGAAATCGACCAGAAAATAAAGGATACCTCCAATCAAAGAAAAGACTCCTGTCACCTTCCTTTTCGTAAAGAAGAGGAAGAAGACAAGGAAGATGACAAAAAGAGAGTCTAAAGCCACATAGGCGAGAGAAAAGTTCCTTGTCGGTTGGACATAGTCAGCAATCAGAATACCGTTCATCTTCTACTTTCCAAAATCAAAGACATTCAGGCCCGTAGCTTCATCGACCTTCCTGTCTATGCTGCCATCGATAACATGGATGAACATCTCCAAAGTCCCAGAAATCCTTGCCCTATTGAGATGTCCTCCGACAGCCTTTCCGTCTTCTCCGGAGCAGGACATATGGAGATGTGCGTAATATTCTCCATTCTTTGTCGTGACATTTCCCAGAAGCGAAAGAATCTCATATGAACCGGTATAGGTCCTGGATTCATATTCCCTCTTTTCGACATCATAGAGCCCTACCTGAAACTCATCGACGGCTCCGATGGCATAGATGGAGGCCAGCTTTACCTTTTCCTTCAGGCAGACTTCCTTCAAACCGGACAGGATTTCTTCTCCCCTATCCATTCTGACGATGATGTCACTTCCAAATCTTTGGTATTCCATGGAAATATCTCCTTAAGATACTTATATTGTAACTGAAAATCCGTCAAAACACCTTGTTTTTTGCAGTATCCGAAAACAATCCTTCCGCAAAAACAGTTCTTTCCATTCACCACGGATAAATTCTGTCTAAAGTACCCTGATTTTAAGCTGAAATTTCAAAATTCTTAGAAGAGGCGATCATCGGTATCGCAATACCAATATTCTTACATATTCTATCGGCAGATCATTTAATTTACCGGCAGATCAATGAATTTTCCGACAGATTACTGACACAATTATAGTAGATTCGAAACAAGGTGCCTAAATATGAGCCTGGATTTTTCCCAGTTGCCAAGCTTTCTTTATTGATCCCTATGAAAAGAACCATGACCGCCCAGATTCTGTCGGAGATCATCTTGACAGACAAACCGATGACAAACGAAAGAAAGACAAAAGGAAAACGATATTTCAAAAAACTAAAGAAAAACAAATCCTCCCGCTGATAAAGCATTCCATTGTGTCGTTAAAAAATGGATGTATGGATATCTTATCATCCGACCAATGCCTTTCAAATAAAACAACGATTGTTTCCTATGTACATAAACCAGGATGCATAATGGCTTTCGAGGATTGAAGACATGTACGGACTCATCATGCTGAGAGAATACCTTGAAGAAATCATAAGTGGAGAGAAGACCTATGATGCCAGAAGCTATGACACTTCAAAAAGAGGTATCATCGCTCTTGTCGATACAAGGAAATCAGAAATCATCGCAACCATCGAGTTGGTCTCGACCCATGTCATCTCCGCCAAAGACTATTGCCTATGGCATCAGTCCGGAAAATGGAAGGATTTCATCTTCCATGCCGATGAACAAAGGACCTATTATGCCTACGATTTCAAAAATCCACAACGTCTTTCATCCCCTGTGAAAATCAAAAAGAACGGTAAGGTCTGGACTTATATCGATGATGAAATCCTACGAGACTTTTCCTTTCAGGAAACACTGTTTTAAATGAATCCTCCATTAAGCAATCCATGCTTTTAGAAAAGGGATGTCTATTCAAGAGATTTTGGGATCAAAAAAAGCAAAATTATCTCTTGCAATCAAACAGGAATTGTTATATCATTAGAAACGCCTATTTTTTGGCTGTATAGCTCAGCTGGTAGAGCGGTCGGTTCATACCCGATATGTCGAGAGTTCGATCCTCCCTACAGCCACCATTTGCTTACTGGCGGATCCGAAAGGATTCTGAATAGATTCCATCAGGAATCACAAGGGTTGACCGAAAGGTCGCCTTTTTTCTTGAATTTCTGTCATTTCCTTGATTTTGACATCAGGATTGTATACAATTTTTGTTGCTTCTTGGAACAATAGCTCAACTGGTTAGAGCTCTCGGCCCATAACCGAGCGGTTGCAGGATCGTACCCTGCTTGTTCCACCAAAGGATATTCCGACCCGGTCATGCCGGGTCGTTTTCTTTTGGCAAATGGACAAAGGTCGGCTCATGATGTACTTTCGTCAGATATTTCTCAAAGAACTCTTTCCTATCAAGAATGAGAGTGGAAGTGTTCATGCAGGGATGGAAGCCTAATTTATCCTGGCAAAGAAGATCGTCATCGACAAGAAGGCTGACCTGATCGTCCTTATCAAATATCAAGCCGAAAGGACTCGTGCTTCCATGGAAGCAATGCAACATCGTTTTGAGTCTTTCTTCGCTTCCGAAGGACAGCCTTGCCGAGGCAATCTGTCTGGAAAGGTCCTTCGTCAGGAACTTCTTGTCTCCTCTCATGAGCAGAAGATAGAATTTCGTCTGCTGTCTGTTACAAAGAAACAGATTCTTAGGGACACAGACAGAATATTCCTCTTCCAATTTCATATATGATTCCATGTCAACCATAGCTTCATGGTCGATTTTGGAAAAGGGAATATCATTGTCTTCCAAGAACTGGAAGACATGGTTCTCATCCGCATCCATTTGATAGAATCCATCGATACCGTTCATTTTGTCACCCTTCATTTGATAAAATAATAGCCGTTAAGATTATAAGGAAAAATATAGAACATGGAAACTGAAAGAATACAGAAGATTCTCTCCCAGCTCGGCGTCTGCTCGAGAAGAAAGGCAGAGGAATATATCACTGAAGGAAAAGTCAAAGTCAACGGCATAGTCGTCAGTCTTGGTGAAAAATGCACAATGGAAGATGAAATCGAAGTCGATGGAAAGGTCATCAGTCAAAAGGAAGATCAAAGAAAGGTCTACCTTGCCTTCAACAAGCCCTATGACGTCGTATCCACGGCCAAGGATCCACAGGGAAGAAAGACGGTCGTCGATTATGTTCCCAGCCAATATGGAAGACTATTCCCTGTAGGAAGACTCGATCACAACTCCACCGGCTTACTTCTTCTTACAAACGACGGAGAGTTTGCCAACCTCATCACCCACCCCAGCAGTGCACCTGAAAAAGAATATGTCGTCAAGGTCAAGGGAAAGCTGAGAGGGGATGAGATTGAGAGGCTGGAAAAGGGGCTCTACGTCATGAAGGAAGGTTATACAGCTGCCCCATGCAAAGCCAGAGTGTTGCGTGAAGAAGAGGATGCTGTCATTTTCGATCTCATCCTCCACGAAGGAAAGAAGAGAGAAATCCGTTATATGATGGATACCCTTGACCATCCTGTCAGGCAGCTGATGCGTGTCAGGATTGGAAGCATTCTGCTTGGAAAGCTCAAGCCAGGCGAATTCTATGAAATTGCTCCGGAATCAATCGAAGCAATCAGGAAAGACTGCTATGAAAACCAGAAGGAATCCTTCCAAAACGAAAAATATTACGGAAACTATGATGAGGAAGAATGATTTTAATTAACATAATAGTTACCGCTTTTGCCAGATACAATACCGAATTTGCCAGCATGAGAAATTCTTGCTTACCTTTATATATACTATAATGTAAACGCTTTATTACTCCGTTTTTAAGGCTTTCAACTAATAATTATGAGAATTGCAATTGTTGAAGACGAAACAGGACCAAGAGATTCCATCCTGAGATATCTGGAGCAATTCCAGAAGGAGAATTCCTATTTTTCATATGAGTCCGAATCCTTTCCTTCCGGAGAATCCTTCCTTGTAGCAGAAGCTTCCGATAGCTTCGATCTCGTCTTTCTTGATATCGAGTTGGAAGGCATGAACGGTTTTGAGATGGCAAAGAAACTGAGAGAAACCGACAAGAACATCAACATCATCTTCGTCACCAACCTCAGCCAATACGCCATCAACGGATATGAAGTCGACGCCATGGACTTCTGCCTCAAGCCGTTATCCTATCCGGACTTCGTCATGAAGATGAACAAAGCTATCCGACGCTTTACAAGAGACGGAGATGCAAAGATCATCAAGACCGATATCTATGGAAGGACTGCCATCATCCAGGCAAAGAACATCCTCTATGTCGAAATCGTCAAGCACTACCTGACCTACCATCTGTCCAATGGAACGGATGTCGTCGTACGCGGTTCGATGAAAGAAGCATCCCAGGAGCTCTCCTTGCCAGGCTTCTATAGGACCAACTCCTGCTATATCGTCAACATGAAGCACATCGAATATATCACCAAGGATGACGTCGTCATCCGTGGCAATCACAATCCACTTCCCATTTCACGGGCACGGAAATCCGAATTTCTCGATGCTTTTGCCTGCTATATCGGAGCCTTGAAATAGACCCATGAAAGGCTACCAGGTTTTCGAAGAGCTGCGGTTCATCATCGAGGTTCTCATTGCCGAGCACATTCTTTTCCTATGGGCACCGATTCAAAAGAAGAAAGGATTCAAATGGAAATTCCCCTTGTCGATAGCCATCTTCATCGGCATGAGTTTCCTATACTTTCCGATAGCAAACGGCGTGAACTATCTGAATCTGAACTTCCCGATTATTTCTACGGATTCTCTTTCCTGGCAATGGAACAAGTTCTTCGGATATTGGTATATGTTCCTCTTTGCCTTGACGGTCATATCCCTGAAGCTATTATACAAGGCTTCCTGGGCGACGGTTCTTTCAAGGTCGCTTCTAGGATGGTGCATCCAACATTTTGAATACTGTTTCTGCAACGAAATGATCGGTATCGGATTCTGGAACAATAAAAGAGAACAACTGCTCCTTCCCTACATTCTTTTATCCATCTTCACCTGTTTTGTCTACTATTTCATTTTCTATAAACTGCTAAAAAAATATATCAAATTTCCGAAAATTGATGATTTTAAGTCAAAATATGCCGTATTTGCGTATATTATTCTTTTGATTGTCCTCATATCCTTCACCTTCTTCTGCCAAGGTATTTTCTATTGGACGATGGATGGTAGGTTCAATTACAAAGCCGTCATGTATGATGGACTTATCTGCATCGTCTTCATCATCATGCAGACTCTCGTCATGCGCATCAACAAGGCCAACATCGAAAAGAAGGAGGCCGAAATGCTCTTTGCCGAAAGAGAAAAGCAATTTTTACAAAACAAGCAGAGCATCGACATCATCAATCACAAGGTACATGACCTAAAGCACCAGATGAGTGCCCTCATGACCATGAGCAAAGAAGAACAGTCCAAGGCCTTTCACGATGTCTATGAAGGCATCCGCATCTACGATTCTACTTTCCATACAGGAAATGAGGTCATCGACACCATACTGACAGAGAAGAAGCTGCTATGCGAGAAATACGGAATCACCCTGACAGCCATCATCAACGGAAAGTTATTGTCCTTCATGGACAAAATGGACATCCTGGTCCTTTTTGGGAACCTCTTGGACAACGCCATCGAAGCCGTCGAAAAGCTTACCGATAAAAAAACGATATCCATCACCTTAAGCGAAGTCCAGGGAATGGTATCCATCCAAAGCAACAACTACTACGAAGGTTCCATCCATATGGTCGACAAGACCATCATGACCAGTAAGAAGGATAAGGAATACCACGGATATGGTCTCAAGAGCATCAAAGAAATCGTAAACCGCTATAACGGAAGGATGCTCATCAAGACCGACAACCAGATTTTCATCGTCCAGATCATCCTTCCAAAACATTGAAAGGCAACCGACTTTGCCTGTTAAGATACGGATTTTGCCACGGAATTGCATCCGTGGCCTTTTTTCATATATAAAGGATGTAAGCGTTTTACTTTGAAAAACACGGAATTGAAAGCCCTAAAATTCCATTTTCAAAAAAGACGCAGCAGATAAAGAAAGGATTTCATACCACATGAAAAAAAGTATCGTCTCATTAGCAGTGTTGGCAATGGCAGCGACCGTTTTCACGCTCGGTCAAAACCAGGGATTCCAGGCTGGAGGGAAGCTGTTGAAGGCAAACGACAGCAGCGAAAGGACTTATAAGTCCGATTATTCTTCCAAGGAAGAAGCCTTGGAAGCTGGCCTCAAGGTCAACGAACAGATTTCCGAGGAAGGCATGGTTCTTCTGAAGAACGACAACAATGCACTCCCGCTTTCTTCGAAAAAGGGCACAGCAGGCGGAAGAGTCACACTCTTAGGTTACAGGGGAGCCAGGCCACAGGGCGGCGCAGACTCCACAGGTGACGCTTCTGCAGGCAAGGTCAAGCTCACGGCTGACTTATATTCTTCACTCGAAAATGCCGGATTTATGGTCAATCCGATTGTCAAAAATACCTATGAAGAGCTTCTTGAAAAGAAAGACGAAAAGGGCAAGGCGCTTTATTCCAACGATATTTCTCTCTACAACGAAATGTTCAAGAAGGCAGACAGCAAAACCAAATTGGAAGCTTCCTTCGGTCATTATTCCGATGCTGCCATCATCGTCTTAAGCAGCGGAACAGATGCCAAGAGAACCCATTCCCTTCAGTTCGACAAGGAACAGTATGATCTCATCGACGAAGCCAAGGCTCATTTTGACAAGGTCATCGTCCTCATCAACAATTCCACTCCGGTTGAACTTGATACGCTGAAGAAGGATACCGGCGTAGATGCCATCCTCGTCATCGGTCAGCCCGGTGACAACGGCTTCACTGCCGTCGGAAAGATCCTCAACGGCGAAGTCAATCCATCCGGTCATCTCGCCGACACCTATGCCGCCGATTTCACCAAGGATCCTTCCTACAACAACATCAATGTCAAAGGCGACCCCGTCAATGGAAATCCGAAATACTGGATTGATAAGAACAGCAACGGAAAGAAAGATGAAGGTGAAGAAACTGCCGACTCCTACTTCTGCGACTATGACGAAGGCATCTATGTCGGCTATCGCTATTGGGAGACAGCCGATTATGAAGCAAAGAAGGGCAACTACAGCGGCTTCGACTATGACTCCCAGGTCTCCTATCCTTTCGGTTATGGCTTAAGCTATACCGATTTCGAATGGAGCATTGTCTCCAAACCGGCAAGTGATGCCATCAAGGTCGGAAACACCCTCAATTTCGTCGTCAAAGTCACCAACAAGGGAGAAAGAGCAGGCAAGGAAGTCGTCCAGCTCTACTATTCTGCTCCATACACAGACTATGACAAGACCAACAAGATCGAAAAGAGTTCCGTTGTCTTAGGTGATTTTGCCAAGACCGACCTCCTGAATCCTGGTGAATCCGAATATCTGAGACTCTCCGTCGATGTCAATGACATGGCAAGCTATGACTATACAGCCGCCAAGACCTATGTCCTCGACAAGGGTGACTATGCCTTCTCCTTCCGTACCAGCGCTCATGATATCAAGGACAACAGTCTTACTGCCACCTACAATCTTGCCGAATTTACCAAGGCAGATACCGCCGTCACCGGAAACAAGATTACCAATGCCTTTGATGACGTCACCAAGACAGCCGCCGAGAAACATGATGTCGGCTCCTTCACCAGAGCAAACTTTGCCGGTACCTTCCCGAAAGAAGAGACCGAAGCCGAAGCCAAGCTCACCCAGGCTGAGTATGATGCCCTTGCCTACCAGGTCAGCGACAAGACCACGGATCCTTGGTACACCGACAAGATGCCGAAATACATGACCGCCGAAGAAAGAGCAGCAAAGCCGACGGCTGATGTCATGCTCAAAGACCTCGTCGGTCTTGACTATGACGATCCAAAATGGGATACCCTCCTTGACGAGCTCACCCTCGATGAAATGAAGGATCTCATCACCAATGCCGGCTTCCGTACACAGGCGATTGACTATATCGGCAAGCCTTATTCTCTCGATACCGATGGTCCAAAAGGATGGACAGGTACCGGTACCGCAGGTTCGAAGTTCAACTCCTTTGCGGCTGAACCTGTCATCGCCTCCACCTTCTCCAAGGAACTTGCCTATGAAATGGGTAAGGTCGTCGGAGACCAGGCTCTCTGGGGATGCTCCGACAGAACAGATACCGATGTCGGCGGAAAAATCTATGCCTATACCGGATGGTATGCCCCGGGCATGAACATCCATCGCTCCCCGTTTGAAGGAAGAATCACTGAATACTTCTCTGAAGATCCGCTCCTCACCGGCGAGATGGCTGCCAACCAGTCCCTCGGTCTCAAATCCAAAGGAGCCTTCCTCTTCATCAAGCACTATGCCCTCCACGAGGACGGAGGCGGTGTCGGCATCAGCGTCGGTGCCGATGGAAAATGGAATATCAGTGGATACAGAGGTTCCAGCGATGCACATTCTGCAACCAGTTACTGGGTCACCGAACAGGCTCTTCGCGAAATCTATCTCAAGCCATTCCAGATTGCCGTTGAAAAAGGTGAGGCAGGTGCATGCATGTCCAGCTTTTCCAGAATCGGAAGCACTTGGGCAGGCGGAGACTATAGTCTCCTTACCACCACACTGAGAGACGAATGGGGATTCAAGGGCTATGTCGTCACCGACATCAACATCTACGGATTCCTCAACGTCGACCAGATGATCCGTGCCGGCGGAGACTGCCTTTTGACCAGCGGCATCAACTCCACTGGCAACAGCGTCGGACTCAGCAAATGGGCTTCCGACGATTCCAACCATGATGACAAGCCGACTCAGGTCGCTGCCATGAGAAGAGCCTGCAAGGCCATCCTCTACACCGTCTGCAACTCCCACGCCATGGACGTTCCTTATGGAAGCAAGGTCATCAATCCGAATGCCGAAATCACTTCTGCCACCGTCGGTTCCGCCTATAGCGTCAGCTTTGCCACCGAAGTGAATACCAAGACCGTCTACTCCGAAATCAAATATTCCTTGGAAGGAGACGTTCCTGCCGGACTGACCATCGATGAGAAGACCGGTGTCCTCTCCGGTACTCCGACGACCGCCAGAAAGTATACCTTCAAGGTCGTCGCTTCCGCTGAAGGTTATGAAGATGGCATTCAGGAAATCATCCTCAATGTCAACGAAGCAGCCGGAAAGACCATCGCTGATCTTGAAAAGGAACTTGCCGACCTCAAGGCCGAAAAGGATTCCGGTGACAAGAGTAATGCCGATAAGATTGCCGAACTTGAAAAGAAGATTGAAGAGCTCACCAATCAGAAGTCTTCCGGCTGCGGAGGAAGCATCATCGCCGCTTCGTCTGCCGTCTTAGGCCTCTCTGCCTTGGCTCTCGGTCTCATCTTCAAGAAGAAGAGAGAAGAATAATTCAGAATTGAAGGAGAAAAGAAAATGAAAAAGAAATTGTTGACCTTGGTCTTATTGTCTATGACTGCTCTTTGTGGATGCAAGGGCACTGCATCCAGCTCAGAAGCAAAGAAGGATAGCGCAAGCAACACGCCTTATGCATCTTCATCCGAAAAGAAGGATGAAAGCAGCACCACTCAGCAAGATGGTGCCAAAGATTTCTACATGGAGAGCGAACTCACCAACCTGGATGGCATCATCGGAGCCGGAATCTCCGGTTCCTCCAGTGGTGTAAACATGATTCAGGCATCCAAGGATGCCCATGGCGGATACTTTGTTTCCTTCACGCACAGGAAAGGATTCGCCCTCACCTACAATTTCCAGTCCGACAGCGCCAAGGAGGCATCCTTCATGCTCGGCCTTGGAAACGAAATCGGAACCGGCATGAAGTTCACCGATGAGTCTTTGACCGTCAACCTCAACGGTACCAATCTGGACTATGCCGACTTCACCCTCTATGCCACAGGATACCGTGCCTATCCTGCAGGAAAGGCAAACCTTCTTCAAGGTGCCAACACCCTCATCGTCACCGTCGCACAGGACAACGAATACCTCAATGGTTCGACCGGAGGCCCGACCTTCGACTACGTCAAGGTCACATCGGAAGCCAATCTGAGTTGGACTCCGAAGACTTCCAACCTTCCTGAAGAAGAATAAGCAGACCAGCGTCTGGAGATAAACTCCAGACGCTTTATAAAAATGGAGCAGTAAAATGAACATATTCAAGAAAATGTGGAATACCAAGAAGACCAGAATCTGGATGATCATTTGTCCCATCGTCCTTGTTCTAGCCCTCGTCGTATCTCTTGTCATCACTCTCAACCCTTTGATTTCTGGTACCTTTGACATCGCCTTTGGCGGAGACAAAGCCATCAAGGGCGAAGACAAGGGAACCTATGTTGCCGATTTTGCAAGCAAAGCTGAAGCCAAAACAGCTGCCGAGGAATTCGGTATAGACGTCGTCAGAGAAGGAATCACCCTTTTAAAGAATGAAGACAACACTTTACCACTCAAGGAAGGGAAGCGGAGTGTCACGGTCTTCGGAAAGAATTCCGTCAATCCTGTCCTCGGAGGATCTGGTTCCTCCGCTACAAGCACAGATTCCAGCATCGGTATCTACGATTCTCTTAGGAGTGCCGGATTTGATGTCAATCCGACCATGGAAGCCTTCTATAAGAACAAAAACAAGAGCGGAAACGGAAGAGACAAGGCCCCTGCCATGGGAACCATCCTTTCTGGCATGATTACAGGTGAGACTCCCATCTCCTCCTACGATGCAAGCCTTCGCTCCTCCTACTCCAAATACCATGATGCAGCCATCGTCGTCATCTCCCGTTCCGGAGGCGAAGGATATGACCTTCCCAGGACGATGAAGACAGGTTTCAAAGAAGACTCTCCAAAAGTCGACGGAGCAAGAAACGCCTCTGACCACTATCTACAGCTTGACCAAAATGAAACGGACATGCTTAAAGAAGCCTGTGACAACTTCGATGACGTCATCGTCGTCCTCAACACAGCCCAGACCATCGAACTCGGCTTCTTGGATGACCCGACCTATTATGCCTATCAGCCGAAGATCAAGGCTTGCCTTTGGATGGGTCTTCCCGCCCAGAAGGGTGCTTCAGCCCTAGGTGAGGTTCTATCCGGAAAAGTCAATCCAAGCGGACACACCGTCGACACCTATGTACGGAATTTCAAGAACGATCCCACCTGGCCAAACTTCGGAAACAATAACAAGGAAAACGGAAACGCCTATTTAAACAACAATGCCGATACCGGATACCGCTTCGTCGAATATGAAGAAGGTATCTACAGCGGATACCGTTACTATGAGACCAAGGCCCACGACATGGGCACTGCAGGTGAAGACTGGTATCAAAAGAATGTCGTCTTCCCCTTTGGATATGGACTGAGTTACACCAACTTCGAATGGAGCGTCAGCTGGCCTAGCGAAACTGCCTTTGACTCCATCGAGCATGAGTTCCAGGTTCACGTCACGGTCAAGAACACAGGAAACGTATCCGGAAAGGATGTCGTCGAACTCTACTACACGGCACCATATACTGCAGGAGGAATCGAAAAAAGCTATGTCAATCTTGGAGGTTTTGCCAAGACCAAGCTTCTTGCACCGAATGAAAGCGAGACGCTGACCCTCACCCTCAAAGCTGAAGACATGAAGTCCTATGACTATTCAGGAAAAAACAGCAGTGATTACAAGGGCTATATCCTTGAAAAAGGTAACTACACCCTTCATATCGGACATGATGCACATGTCTTTGAAGCAAACAAAGACTTTGCTCTGAGTGAAGATATCCGTATTGAAAACGATACGACGACCGGAACCAAGGTCACCAACCTATTTGATGATGTTTCTTCAAAAGTATCCGTCATGAAGAGAAATGATATAGATAATACATTCCCTACCACTCCTACGGATGAAGAAAGAAATGTCACTTCCGACTTCATCAGTTCACTCACATACACCAAGAATGACGAAGGAAAACCTTGGCAGGTATCCGAAGACAAGATGCCTACACAGGCGGATAAGATAGTCGACAATCCGACATTGAAACTAGCTGACCTAGTCGGTCTGGACTACGATGACGAAAAATGGGATGAGCTCCTTGACCAGCTCACCGTCGAACAGATGAGCACGCTCATCGGAAAAGGCGCCTATGGCTCCATCGCCATCGAGAACATCGGGAAACCTGTCACCAACGAGCCTGACGGCCCGAGCGGCTTCACTTCCTTCATGGCCATGAGCGATACCGTGCCCGTCTATGGATGTGCTTCCTATCCTGCCGAGACAGTCCTTGCCTCCACATGGAATAAGGAACTTGCAAACAGGATGGGTGTCCTCATCGGAAACGAAGGTCTCATCGGAAATGAAAGAGGTGATCATCTTCCCTATTCCGGCTGGTACGCACCGGCCGTAAATGTCCATCGTTCACCCTTTGGAGGAAGAAACTGGGAATATTATTCCGAAGACCCATATCTTTCCGGAATCATGGGAACCGAGGTCGTCAAAGGTGCCAAGACCAAGGGTGTCTATTGTTTCGTCAAACACTTTGCCATCAATGAACAGGAAACAAACCGCGACACCGAAGGCTGCCTCAATTGGCTTGATGAACAGACGATGAGAGAAATCTATCTCAAGCCGTTTGAGATGATCGTCAAGGAAGGCAAGACTACCGCCATGATGTCCTCGTTCACCAGAATCGGAACCGTCTGGGCAGGTGGAAACTACAATCTCCTGACCGGCATCTTACGAAAAGAGTGGGGATTCCGTGGCCAAGTCGTCACCGATTATAACCTTTCCCGCTATATGAACCAGAACCAAATGATCCGTGCCGGAGGCGATCTTGTCCTGAATCAGGAAGGCAAGAATCCAAGTCTCAAGGATACTTCCGCTACACAGGTCACTGCCATCCGTAATGCCGCACACAACATTCTCTATACCGTATGCAACTCCTGTGCAACCAACAGCGAAATCACAGGATACCGGATGTCTGACTGGAAAATCTTCATGATTGTCATCGACTGTGTCCTTGCCGGTGGCATGCTCATCTATGGAGCAATCGTATTGTTCCTGACATTCCATAAGAAGGACAATCCTGACACGGAGACAAAGGTCCAATAAACCTTTTTCTTAATCTTTTCTTTTCTGAAGGCTGCAGCAGTTGCCCCTGCTGCAGTTTTCATTTGATTGGAAGAATACCAAACCAATCAAGCTTCTATAGATGATAGAAAGTCACAAAACAAATCAACGGCTTCTATTTAAAAGACCTGCAAGGAGGACTCATAAAAGACATCAGCGGAAGAATCCAAATCTACAGGGTTGTCTTTAAGAAGCAAAAGCATCCCCTTTATTCATCTTTATATCTAAAATCATGGCTTATGTCCGATCGATTTTCAAGCATCAACCATCGCAATCGCCTACTGAAAACGAACCAAAGCAAAAAAGCTGCCAGACAAGCAGGCTTATGACCTGACTTCTCTGACAGCTTTTAAATTCAAAAAGTTGAAATTATTCAGCTTCGATGGCCTGAACCGGGCAGCCAGCGACAGCTTCTTCGACGGAAGCTTCGTTGTCAGCAGTGACAGGAGCGACAGCTTCAGCCTTGCCATCATCAGCAAACTGGAAAACATCAGCAGCAATTCCAGTGCAGGCACCGCAACCGATGCACAGATCCTTGTTAACAGTAACTTTAGTCATTTTCATGTACCTCCAATGTACTTCTAGAATCATTTTAGAATCCTGACAGCCATAATACAAGAGAAAAAGCAATAATTTTAGTTAGCTTTTTCTAACTTTTTACGTTTTTTTGACGAAATTTCCTTTTATTGCAATAAAATCCATTTTTCTCATCATTCATGGCCTTTGACAACATTTTACCGCAAGTTTGAAAATTCTTGTTGACATCAGCGCCTGGATTTAGTATCATAATTCTCGCCTATTTGGGCCTTTAGCTCAGTTGGTTAGAGCGTCCGCTTGATAAGCGGGAGGTCGGTGGTCCGAGCCCACTAAGGCCCACCATATCGGAAAATTGCCTGCATCACGCAGGCTTTTTTATTTGCTTTTTCGAAAAACGCATCAAAAAAGTTGCTGTTTCTCAGATGTTCAATCTGATATCCACAGCAACTTTTTCTTTATCAATCGATGGTGACGTCCTGTCCTTCAAAGAGGATATTGCTATCGAAGAAGGACTTTGTCAAGAGCACCATGTCTTCGATATCATTCTTTCCAAGCATCTCATAGCTGGAATGCATGGCAAGCTGGGCGATACCGATATCGACGGTGGTGATGGAAACTTCACTTTCGGAAAGGTTTCCGAGGGTCGATCCCCCGCGCAGATCGGAACGATTGGTGAACTCCTGATAATTCAAGCCATTCTTCTTGCAGAGATACTTCACGACACTCGAAGAGATACCATCTGATGTATAAGACTGATTGGCATTGTACTTGATGACGATGCCGTTGTTGAGCCTGACATCCGTAGTCTTGTCAGAAAGCTCAGGATGATTCGGATGATTGGCATGGGCATTGTCGATGCTGAGCATCATCGACTGAGCCATCGCCTTTTGGAATTCATCCTGCTTTCCCAAAGCAGAAAGAATACGTTTCAGATTGTCCTGCAGGAAAGTGGAATTGGCACCCTGTTTGGTAAGGGAACCGACCTCTTCATTGTCAAAGGAAGCATAGACGGAGATATGGTCTTCGCTCTTGGCTTCCAAAAAGCCGAACAATGATGAATAAGCTGCCGTCAGGTCATCCTCTCTTCCACTGCACAGGAAGTCATCATGAAGACCTGAGAGAGCAGGCTTTTCCCGATTATATAGATACAGGTCATGACTGATGACTTCTCCATCCTTCATGCCCAGTTCTGAGAGCAGGAACTGATTGAAATCAAAGTCCTCCTCCATTCCAAGAACAGGAATCGTATCGACGGAAGCATTATAGTTATATCCGGAATTGATGTTCCTGTTCATATGGATACAGACATTCGGAATCACAAGAAGGTTCTTGTCCACACAAAGAAGATGGGAAGATATCTTATTTCCCTGACGGACAAAGACCCTTCCGGCGATGGAAAGAGGCTTATCAAACCAGGTATTGATGATGAGTCCTCCATAGGGTTCCGTATTGAGCTGGAGAAGTCCACAGGATTTCTTCATCGGATTCGGTTTGATCTTGAAAGTCGGAGAGTCGTTGTGTGTAGCCGTGATCTGCATGTGGGCATCCTTAAGATTCATAGGTACCCTGAAAGCGATGACGGAAGTCGAATTCCTGGTCACAAAATAATCTTTTCCGCCTTCCAGGACATAGTTTTCCTTCTCATCAAGTTCGACAAAGCCATGTTCGAGAAGTTCTTTCCTGATATTGTCTACGACATGGAATGTCGAATAGCTCTTTCCAAGAAGAGACATCATTTTATCAATATGGTTCATATTTCATTTCTCCTTCTTCAATTATAGGATAGACAGGGTAAAAATGCACTTTTTCGTTGCATCCAGGAAAAAAGGGGCTATACTTTTCATTTGCTATTTCGAGGAGATATCTATGTATGGGACTATCTGATACCAAAAAGGGAAAATTGTCGGAAATGGACTTGACCAGCGGAAACCTGTTCTGGAAAATTCCATTATTCGGTCTGCCGATGGCTTTTACGACGATTCTTCAGCTTCTCTATACGACCGTCGACCTTTATACCGTGGCCAACTTCGGGGGTGGAAGCAACTCCATGTCAGCCGTCGGCTCCAACACGCCTCTCATCACCATGCTTGTGACCACCTTTGTCTGTCTTTCATTAGGTGTCAACGTCACCATGGGACACGCCAAAGGTGCCAACAACAAGGAAGCTGCATCCAAAGTCCTCCATACATCCATGATTCTTGCCGTTCTGACAGGAATCATTGTCAGTGTCTTCGGTTACTTCATGTCCTCCATCATGCTCTCCTGGATGGGAACGCCTGCTTCCATCATGGCAAAGTCTACCCTCTACCTTCAGATTTATTTCATCGGCATTCCTTTCCTGATGGTCTATAACTATGGCTCACAGATCCTAAGAGCCCTAGGCGACTCCAACAGGCCTTTATATATACTGGTGATATCAGGCATCATCAACATCGCCTTTGATTTTTGGTTCGTCATCGGCTTTGACCTGGATGTTGCAGGCGTTGCCTGGGCAACCGTCTTAAGTGAAGTCGTTTCTGCCATATTGGTCGTCCTCTGGCTGACATTCTATAAAAAAGGGTTTGTCGTCCTTCGCTTTTCCAAGCTGAAGATGGATATGATTTCCTTCAAGAATATCATGAAGGTCGGTATCCCGAGCGCCATTCAGGAACTCGGCTTCTCTCTTCCCAACGTCCTGATCCAGTCAGCCCTTTATACCATCACCGGCTATGCCATCAACAACGTTCCGATATCAGTCGATGAAATCGTTGCAGGCTCGGCAGCCTCAAGCACCATCGAAAATTATATCTTTGCCTTCATCGACGCCTTTGCCATCGGATGTACAGCATTTGTCAGCCAGAACTATGGAGCCGGAAAGATCACGAACATCCGCAAGGTCTTCCTTTATTCTTTGATCTGGATGTTGATTCTATGGGGAATCTGCACCATGATCTGCTGTATCTGGCCCTATCAGGTTCTCAGCATCTTTGTCACTGAAAGTGAAGGCATCGTCCTTGACAATGCCTTGGCTGCAGGAAAGGAAAGGCTGCTGTTGATGGCCATAACCTATTGTCTGGATGGCGTGATGGACATCTGCAGCGGATACTTGAGAGGACTCAAGCATGCCGTAGCTCCTGCTGCCGTCACCATTTCAGGCTGTGTCGGCATCCGTATCTTCTTCCTCTATGTTCTTTTCCCGATGCCTTTTTTCCATACGGTCTTCTGGCTCTTCATCGTCTATCCGATCAGCTGGACATTGGTCGACATCACCTATATCTTCATCGTACACCATATTCAAAAGAAAGCATTTCAGGAAATACGTGAAGAATGCAAGGATCCGGACTAAGAGAAAAAATTGTCAATCTATATCGATTCAGGTAAAATATATATACCAGGAGGCAGAAAGATATGAAATTCAACGAACTTCGGATTGAGATGATGAAATTCTATTCTTCAGCCGTCGAGCATTATTCGAACGAGGAGTATCAGCAGGCCTATGAAGACATGATGAACGCCAGCAAAATCTGCAAACAGCTTGCCGACATTTCCTATAACGTCACGGATGCCCAGGAATATAAAAACCTTCAGGAACACTACTACGACAAGGCTCTTGCCTATCTTGATATGAGCGGAGACCCAAAGAAGAAAGGTGTCTTTCCGGTAGAGACTCCTACCCAGGGTTTCAGCGACTTCATCGGCCTTGACAAAGAAAAGAAATACCTTGAAGACACCATCATCAAGCCCTGGAAGGAAAACACTCTTTATGAAAGAGAAAAGAACGGACTCTTCCTTTATGGCCCGCATGGTGTCGGAAAGACTCGCTTCGCCCACTCTCTGATCAAGGAGCTTCATGCCAAAGCATACTTCTTCCAACCTTTGAAGCATTTCCGCATGACAGACTTCCCGGACGTCGAATATTCCTTCAGGAAAGTCTTTGATACCATCGAGAACGAAAACAACGTCGTCCTCTTCATGGAATCACCGGTACCCTATTTCTCCAACGGAGAGGATGATTTCTCGAAAGATACCTGTGACCTCTTCATGCGCCTTTTCAGAAACGAGCTCAAAAGAATTCGCAAAAAGAAGCTCAACGTCCTCTTCATCGCCACGACATCAGCTCCGGACAAGATAAATCCAAAGGCTTTCGGAAACGAACTTTTCGATGATTTTCTTAGAGTCCGCATTCCTGATGACAATACCAGGTTCCTCCTCATCCAACGATATTTCAAAGATTTCAAGCTGACGTCGGAAGAAGAAAAGGAACTCATGGACAAGACACAGGGCTTCGTCACAAGCGACATCAGCAGACTCTCGAAAGAAATTCTGGAAAACAACGCCTTGGAAAAGAAGGACTTTGATGCGCACCTTGAGAATTTCGTGAAGGAGGATATCTCCGAATACGAGAAGAACATCACCGAATTCGAAAACATGCTGCGGTTGTCAAAACTCATCAAATAAGGATAGAAAGCTGATTTTTCATCGAAATCAAAATCAATCCTTGAAGTGCCCGCCATTCAATGATAAACTATACGGGCTCTTCATGAGTGCTTAGCTCAGCGGGAGAGCGCTTCCTTCACACGGAAGAGGTCACGAGTCCGATCCTCGTAGCACTCACCATACGTGCCGGCTTAGCTCATCCGGTAGAGCAACTGATTTGTAATCAGTAGGTGGCTGGTTCAAGTCCGGCAGTCGGCACCATAAGAATAGTATAGGTCTGATACCGCAAGGGTCAGGCCTTTTTTATTGGCATAAAGGATAAATATCCATATCAGCCAAATAAATAGTCAGCCTTGTAGGAGTGCCGATAGGTGCTTTTGCAGGGCTTTTTCTTATAGTCCAACTACGTAACGGTAGGCAGTGCAACGGAACGAAAGGTATTATGAGCCTGTTTT
This sequence comes from Caryophanales bacterium, assembly GCA_021621525.1. Taxonomy (GTDB): domain Bacteria; phylum Bacillota_I; class Bacilli_A; order RFN20; family CAG-288; genus Enterosoma. Next base: position 7,129 of record JAJVUU010000025.1, on the reverse strand, counting down.
CTTTGGATGTTTTTGGGACATTGTTGAGAAAAACAAGTACTTATTGTGGCTTAAAATGAATAAAAAAAGTTATAATTTATACAACACATCAAAGCGGAGAAAGATTGTATAACTTATCCTGAAGCAGTAAAGAAGCTGAGAAGGAAGATGCTTATGAAAGCAATTATTTAAAGGTAAAATAGGAGTGATGATACGATGAATGGAATAAGAAAGAAAGAATCCGTGATAAAAGAAGTCATCAAAGGTGAGGTAATTATATGGATAGTGGGATTGGCCTTGGCTCTTTTTGTGATAGCCTGGCCGAGAGAATACGCCTTGGATTTCTTCATGATGATAGAGCACATGCATATTGAAAGGATATATCTTGGCCTTGCCATTGTTGTATTGACCTTAATCATTTCAATTATTATTTTCTTTTTATTGGTCAAGGAAACAAGATGGAATAACCATAATCTAAACTTAGCGCCTATAGAGTTATCCATGGATCATATTATCCTTAACAATTATGGTAGCAAGGAAACAATCGCTGTTGATGAGATAGCTGAAATCAAGATAATGAATAATGACTCTGTGCTTCAGATTAAAACCAAGGACAAGAAAACACACCAACCAGACCATTTGAAAAATACCAGGGAAGTGTATGAGTCACTCAAAAATACAATGGCTAGTGATTATCCATCAATCGAGTTCACCGATTCTACCAACAAGGATCCAGGAAGGTGATCGACAATGGAAACAATAGCGAAGAGAACTAAATTCTGTTGTTCGTACGGGCCTTTTATAAATCGTACGGACAAAAATCCAACCATACGGATTGTATTAAAAGGGTTGCGCTAGCACATCTTTGTCAAATAAGCCTGATACATTTGTATCAGGCTTATTGCTTGGTGGAAATAGACATACATCGAATCATAAAACGTTTTTGTCTTATCAAAGAAAATCGCTTTATTTATTTTCAGCAAGAACAATATATTCCTTTAAATCATCCAGCTTATTGATTTTATAGGTTGCACGATACAAGGGATAGAAAATAGGAATGACAAAGACCATGCTTACGACACTGGTGAATAGAGCACCGGGAAGTTTTGAAACCGATGTAGCAAGAGCAGTCTCATAAATCATACCATGCACAAACGTATTGAAGAGGATACGGATGTAGAACTCACCCACGACATTGACACATAATGCGACGATGATGGAAAAAGATATGCACTTGAGAACATTGTTGAGCTTGAAGGAGAAAATAGCCGAAAACAGGATCAAGCCAAAGAGAATGGCTGAAAACACCATGGTCCATAGATATTTATCTCGGCTCTCCGTCAGAAACATGGTGAGGCTATAGGCAAAAAGGCCGCCTGACAGGGCTGTGCTGATCCAGGAAAAAAGAGTTCCGTTTGCCTTATGCTTCAGCATGAAGCGGAAGAGAGTGCCGACAATGAATCCCATCAGGAACTTCAAGACCATCGTCCTGAGGAACGTATCATAAGGATATCCAAAGACGATGTCATTGAGCGTCATGCCGATGGCACCGGACAGTCCACCGACAAGACCGCCGCAAAGAAGGCCGGCAAGAAGACAGAAAAAGTTTCCCAGATGGACCTTGGATGCACCGATCGGGATGCTGATACAGGTACCGGCAAAACAAAGAGCAGAGAACATCGCAACATAGATCATCTTGATGAGAACGACTTTCTTTTTTGGCATAATCAAACACGCCTCCTTGAAAGAACGCGTATATGTTATTACATTTTATTTTAAATGACAAGCGTAATGATGAATTACATAATTATTGTTTTGTCAAGAAAGATACCCTCTCAACCCTTTCGGAAGGTAATTTTTGATTTTCCCCTGATTCTTTTTTCCAAGTCCGATTCTTCTGTTTCCATACGCAAGGACGACAAGACCGCCATCAGCCTCATCCTTGCATCTCAGCTCATTGCCTTGGATGAAAGAGAGTGCCTGGCTTCTATCAAGTCCGATCACCGGCAGATCCTTGCAAAGCTTGCAATAGGAATGATCATATTCGCACTTCGGATGCTCTGTATCATCTTTTATTTTCAACCCTGGCGCCAAATAGGGGAAATCAGAGATTTCCTCATAAAAACGGGAAACAAAGTAGGAGTTGCCTTTATAAGGCAGTTCAAGACAATCCGCATGGACGGATTCGATAGCTTTCCTATATGGAGTCAAAACGACATCGCTTTCTCCTTCCTTTCGAATCAAGGCAAAATAAATTCCTTCCCCATCATAGATGCCTGGAACCATGTGAATTCCATATCCATCCTTTCCCTTGACCATGCCTGTTTTCATTTCCAACGAAAGCAAGGAGCAGTCCGGATGGTTCTTCAAAAAGAGAGCAACCTGTTCTTCATCTTCCTTCATCGAAAGAGAGCAGGTAGAATAAGCGATGATTCCTCCTTTTCTTACCAAGGAATATGCTTTTTCGAAGATGTTCTTCTGAATAGAGAGAAGACGTTCCATCTTCTCATCGGAATAATCCAATGCCATCTTCTTGTCTTTCCGGATCATTCCGCTTCCTGAACATGGGACATCGGCAATGATAAGATCAAATATTTCTTTCTTTTCGATTTTGAGAGGATCTATGGACATCACCAGGATGTTGTCAAGATGCATCCTCTGTGCATTCTTGCTGATTTCCAAGGCCCTGTCCCAGGAGATGTCGTTGCATAGATACAGGCCATCCTTTCTTCTCATATCCAAAGCGATGCTTTTCCCTCCTGGAGCTGCACAGAGGTCCAAGGATAGGAAATTCTTTCTAAGGTAAGGGGCAAGATAAAAGGAGATGGCTGCGCTGCTTGGATCCAAAATATAGAAATCTCCAAGGAAGTGTTCCAAAGTCCTGCCGATAGCATCTTCCTCTTTGTCAAACCGATAAAGAAGACCGTCTTCCTTATCCCTGACAAGATTAGGGAAAACTGTCAGAAGTTCCTCTTCTGACAAGGCATCCGGATTCCTGATCAGAGAAGAGACGCTATGGGAAGAAAGATTGTTGCAAAACCTTTCCTTCTCTTCCTCATCACAATATTCAAGCAGTTTGGAAAAGTCATACGTTTCCTTGGTTGTTTTTTTGCATTTCTGTTTCTTTGACATATTTCTTTCTCGTTTTCGACAATGGGTCGGTATATAATATATATATACATTATCTCAAAGGAGACATACATGGTCAAAGTAAAAAAGAACAGCCATTCCAAGAATGTGAAGCCGTTGGAACGCAGACCGCTTGTCGAAGTCACCAAAGCACCCGAAGCTGATACCGGCGAAGATGTCTATCTCGTTCAGGAAAATGAAAAGCATCAGTTCTCTGCCCACATCTCGCCTCTCTACGGAACCAAGGAATACTATTATACCGGCGTATTGTATCCAAACACGGAAATCAAATTCGTACACAACGACGGAAAGCAGATTCCCATGAGCGGTGTATCCAATTGTGGATATACCCTTGTCGGCAAAGCCAAGAAATGCTTTGAGGCAAGACGTGCCCTTGTCACTCAGGGAGAAGCCAGCGACGACCAGGAATATATCTACATCACGCAATATTCCCAGCTCTTCTATGTCGGAGACGAGAAGGTCCACACCATCTTCTTAAGAATCTTCGACAACAACCAGGGCAACGACAACGATCGTTGGGTCGTCATCTATATCGAATAATCTTGTTTTATCATGGGGCTACTCATTCGCAGTCCCTTTTATTTTTTGATTCCTCGACCAATTTAAAAAAATCGATGCTTTACGTGGTATAATGAGTTGATTTTACAACGATATCATTTCATTCAGAGAGGTGCTTCTTATGGACATGCTTTCCATTATTGAAAAAAAGAAAAACGGGAGAGAACTGAGCGATGAGGAAATCCAGTATTGGATCAAAGGCTATTGCAATGATTCAATTCCAGATTATCAGGTTTCCTCCCTTTTGATGGCCATTCGCTTCCAAGGGATGACAAAGAGGGAGACCTTCACCCTGACCAAGGCCATGATGGACTCCGGAGTCATGTTCGACTTAAGCAAAATCAACGGTGTAAAATGTGACAAGCATTCCACAGGCGGTGTCGGAGACAAGACTTCCATGGTTCTCTGCCCGATGGTCGCAGCCTTAGGCATCAAAGTAGCCAAGATGTCCGGAAGAGGACTTGGTTTCACCGGTGGCACGCTCGACAAACTCGAGTCCATTCCCGGAATGACCATTTCCCTTTCCCCAAAGGATTTCATCGATACGGTCAACAAGGTCGGCATGAGCATCATCGGTCAGAGTGCCGATATTGATTTGGCTGACAAGAAATTATATGCCCTCAGGGATGTCACGGGAACCGTCGATTCGATGCCCTTGATTGCTTCCAGCATCATGTCAAAGAAACTCGCTGCCGGATGCGATTGCATCCTTCTCGACGTCAAATACGGAAGCGGGGCATTCATGCATACGAAGGAAGAAGCTGAGACTCTTGCCAAGCTCATGGTCGAAATCGGAAACCATTTCGGCAAGAACGTACAGGCTGAAATCACATCCATGAATCAGCCTCTCGGCCTTGCCATCGGAAACATCCTTGAAGTCAAGGAAGCCATCGATACCCTTCATAACAGAGGGCCGAAGGACTTCGTCGAACTTTGTCTTTCCAGCGGTGCCACCATGCTTCTTCAGGCAGGCATCTACAATGAAAGAGACAAAGCCGTCGCTGCATTGAAGCAGACCCTGGAAGATGATAGCGCCTATAAGATCTTCCGTTCCTTTGTCAAGGCACAGAATGGTGACATATCCTACATCGACGATCCTTCGAAATTTCCTATCAGCATGTATTCCATTCCGGTCAGAAGCGTCAAATCTGGATATATCAGCAAGATTGATACGATGGCTTTGGGTGTCAGCAGCATGACACTCGGTGCCGGAAGAGAGACACTTGACGATGTCATAGATCCGGCAGCAGGCATCATCTTGTCCAAAAAGCTTGGTGACAAAGTCGCCAAGGGCGATGTCATCCTGACTTTATATACTGAGAAGCCGGGCATGGAAAGCCTCGTCTCCTCTATTTTGAACAACTTCGACTTCAGCGACGATCCGATTGAAGTCCCTTCCCCTGTCGAAGAGAGGATTTCGCTCAATTCGACCGGCACCTTCGTCATCGAGAAAGAATAAACCATGAGCGTCGTATTATCATTGCAGGATGTCTACAAGGAGTTTTCGGGTGTAAAACTCTTCGAGCCGACATCCTTCATCGTCAGAGACCATGACAGGACCGCCATCCTCGGTCCGAACGGCTCCGGAAAATCAACACTGATCAAAATGATACTTGGTCAGGAAGAGGTTTCCGGCGGTCAAATCGTTTTCTCCAAAAACATCAAGATCGGATATCTTTCACAGGATGTCATCGAGGATCCAGACCATACGCTGTATGAAGAAGCACTCTCCGTCTTCAAAGATCTCATCAGCATGGAAAACAGGCTTTCCGAACTATCCAAGGAAATCGCCCAAAATGAAAACGACAATGCAAAGCTGGAAGAATATGCACGTCTTCAAAACGCATTTGAAGCCAGGGAAGGATATCAATATCGCTACAAGATAGCCATGATTCTCAACATGTTCTCCTTTTCCAAGGGTGACTATGAAAGAAGAATCTCGACCTTCTCCGGCGGAGAAAAGACAAGAGTCGCCTTTGCAAAGCTCCTCCTATTGAATCCAGATATTCTGATTTTGGACGAGCCGACAAACCATCTCGACATTATTTCAATAGAATGGCTTGAGGATTATCTGAAATCCTACCAAGGTGCTGTTCTTTTTGTTTCTCATGATATCACGTTCGTCAAACACCTTGCCGATCACATCCTTGACATCGACCATGGCATCTATACCATGTATAATTGCACCTATGACAATTTTGCCATCGAAAAGAAGAACCGGTATGAAAACGAACTGGCCAGGTTCAAGGCACAGGAAGAAGAAAAGGCAAGACTGGAACGCTTCATCACCTTCTATATGCCAAAGCCACGATTCGCATCCAGAGCCCAGGACAGAGTCAAGAAGCTTGCCAGGCTTGAAGCCAATTCCATCAGTGATCCGAGTCTCAAGAAAAACAAATCCCTTTCCATCGGTCTCAAAGGCGAAATCCGAGAAGGAAAGAAACTATTGGATTTCAACAATGTATCCGTCGGTTATGACAAGCCGCTCATCAAGGACATCACCTTCACTCTCTTTGGCAAAGATCATCTGGCCGTCATGGGTGCAAACGGCATCGGCAAATCCACTTTCGGAAAAGTTCTTCTCAACGAACTGAAGCCTTATTCGGGAGACATACGAAGATATTTCCATATGACGATGGGCGTTCTCAGACAGGATATCCGTTCCTATGAATCAGACGAAACGCTTTTCCAGCACTTCCGAAACCTGTATCCGAGGATGGAAAACGAAGAAATCTATTCCGGCCTTGCAAGATATGCATTCACCTATAAGGAGGCCAACGAAAAACACCTTTGCGATCTCTCGGGTGGAGAACTGATGAGGATTGAGATTCTTCAGCTTTCCCTGGAAGACTATGACCTTCTTCTTTTGGATGAGCCAACAAACCATCTCGACATGCTTTCCATTTCAGAACTCATCGATGCCCTCAACGAATATGAAGGTACCCTTGTCATCATCTCCCATGACCGTGACTTCATCGACAAGACCTGCAACAAGCTGCTGTATCTCTATCACGGAAAAGGCTATTACTATGAAGGGCCATATTCCAGCTTCAAGGAAAAAGAACTTGTTCAGATCATGAACGAGGAGAAAGAGGAGCTCGAACTGGAAAACCAGCAGAAGAAGGAAGAGAGAATCGCCCAGCTTCAGCAAAAAAAGGAAGAGCCTGCATTCAAAAAGACAAGGCTCACAAAGGAATCTCCGGAGAAGATCATGGAGAAGATCGAACGTGCCGAGAAAAGAAAGAAGGAGCTTTCCGACGCCTGCTATCTTGAAGAAAACTATACCGACAGCAAGAAGATGGAAGCCATCTCTGCCGAGATAGCCAAGCTCACGGATCAGCTTGAAAAACTTTACGCTGACCTCGACATGGCATTATAAGTTCCAACCTGTAAACATTTTCACTGAAAAATATATTTATTTCTACCATTTCAGTTATTATAA
>JAJVUU010000024.1 GCA_021621525.1 Caryophanales bacterium | reverse complement strand
AGAACGTTTGGTTTTGTAGCACAAAAACAAAAAGAAAACCTTTTCTCGTATGCATTTCATTTCTTTGCCTTTTGAAGTAAACTAGTTGGGTATGGAAGAGATATATCTGGATTCCTTCTTTCGGAAAGTCGCCTTTCCCATATTGAAGGACCATCGCTATCAGGAGATGAAGAAGTATGTGACTCATGGAAGGTATACCCTCTTTGACCACTGCTTCAGGGTAAGCCTTCTAGCCTATTCCAAAGCAAGAAGCAAAGGGCTTTCCTTGAACTATGAAAGTCTCATCCGGGGTTGCCTTCTTCATGACTACTACCTCTATGACTGGCATAGGGCCCATGAAGGACATAAGTTCCACGGCTTCAGGCACCCCTATTTCTCCTTACGTAACGCAGAGAGGGACTTCTCTCTTACCAGGAAGGAAAAGAACATGATCCTGTCCCACATGTTTCCCTTCACTTTCTGGATCTTTCCCAGATCAAGAGAGGCCATCCTCCTGACCTGGGCTGACAAGAGGTGTGCCTATCAGGAACACCACAATACGTTTCATGAAGTAAGCAAGGAAGAGATACCTCTTCCCCTGAAAAGGAGAAAAGCATGATCAAGAACATCATTTTCGATATCGGCGGTGTTTTGGTAAGACATGATCCAAAGGATATCCTCGATAAGATGGATATCCCCAAAGAGAGGAAGGAACATCTTCTGGAATTGCTTAGGACGGACAGATTCTTCAGTGACGTCGACTTAGGTCTCTATGAAGGAATGCTCAAGGCTCTCCCCTCCTTCCAGGAAAGACATCCGGAAGCCAAGGATGACCTTCAGGCCTTCTTTGATTTGGGCTTCCTGGATAGCTATACGCCTCTTCTGAAAGGCCAACAGCTTCTCAAGAGGTTCCATGAGGAAGGATATCATATCTATCTGCTGAGCAACTTCTCCAAGGATGGCATCGACATCCTGAAGAAGAGATTCGACTTCTTCTCCTATGTCGATGGAGAACTCATCTCCTACAAGGTGAGAGTCATCAAGCCGGACGTCAGGATTTACCGTCTTCTCCTTGAGAAGTTCGACCTGATGGCAGAGGAATGTCTGTTCCTGGATGACAGGTCAGACAACGTCGAAGCAAGCAAAAAGCTAGGCTTTCAAGCCATCGTCTTTGAAGAGAAGACGATCGATTGCAGGCTTAAAGAATATCTAGACTAAAAAGCGAAGGACAAGAAGAGCCACGGCAAGCGTCGGGATTCCGACGGGAAGCGAATATCTGAGAAACTTCAGATAGTCGATTCTTACGCCGTGGCTTTTGCATAGGTCGAGAAACATGATGCCGGCCAAAGCACCCATCGGGGTGAGATAGGCTGAGAGGTTGCTGGAAATGATGGTGGCATAGAGTGCTTTTACCGGGGCCCCATCCAGAAGGCCTTCATAGAAGACTGCCATCGGGATATTGTTGATGAGGTTGCTTGCCAGGGCTGAGGAAATGCCATAGGAGAAGGTGGTATCAAAGCCAAGAAGGAAACTCCTCATGGAAGAATAGAAGTCCGTCTTCTTCATTCCGATGACAAGGACGAACATGGAAAGGACGAAGGGAATCAAGGTGTAGGGAAGCTTCTTCAATAGGGGAAGGACGTAGTTTTCCTTCTCATGGATGGAATAGAAGATGCAGAAAAGAAGTAGGATGAAGAAGGCAACTAAGCTTACAAGATACATCTCGATGTTTAAGAAGTCGGATAGGGCTAGAAGGAGGGTGGTTGAAAAAAGAAGAACGAGACCGACGATAAGAGGAACTCTCCTCAGATGCGGACAAAGCTCTTTGGATGGACTAAGAGGCATATCCAGCTTCTTATGGAACATCAGAAAGAGGAGAACAAAGGAAGTCAGAGAACAAAAAAGAGTTGGAAGCCACATCACGCTTAGATAGCTTAGGAAATCCAGCTTATAGGCGCTGGAAAGATAGATGTTGGTCGGATTCCCGATGATGAAGAGCATTGAAAAGGTATTGGCCGAGATGAATTCCATGATGAGGTATGGAATCGGATCGATCTTGTTGCGGGAACAGAAATAGATGAGAAACGGCGTGAAGGTCAGGATGATGATGTCATTGCTGGTGAAGACGGTAAGAAGGGAAATCAGGATATAGAAGGCAAGGAAGAGAACCTTCTGGTTCTTGTCAAAGCGGATGGCAAGCCACTCTGCCAGAAAGGAAAAGAAGCCTACTTCGTCAAGGAAGACGGATAGGCCTGTCATCGAAAGGAAAAGAAGGAGGATCTTCACTGGGTTGATGCTGGAATTGCCTAGGAAGGAATCCTTCAGGTCAGATAGGCTTACAGGTCCTAAGGCTATCATCAGGATGGCAAAGACAAGGGGGATGAGATAGAAGGTAGATAATCTTGCTTTACCGATCTTCAGGCTTGGAAAAAAGAGGACGGAAAGGACTAGAAGAGAACAGGAAGAGAAGAAAAGGATGAGCGTCAGTGTTTCCATAAATCACTTCAGATAGAGAACACTAGGGTTCTTTTCAAAATAGGAGATGGCAAAAGAGCAGGTTGCCTTCAGCTTCAGTCCGTTGTCCATGGCAAAGGAAAGGATGTCTTCCATGAGCCTTTTGGCAATTCCCTGCCCCTTCAAGGAAGGATCGACCATAGTCTTATCGATATTCAGAACGTCACCTTCTTTGGCAAAGCTGACGAAGGCCAGTTTCCTTCCGTCATCGTCAAGATAACATATTTCATTTTCCAGAATCTGTTTTGTCATGGTTTTTACCTGCTAGATAGGGTAGCACAAATCTATGGCAGAGTGAAAAAAGAAGCAAGAAAAAAGGGCCGGAGCCCTTTTTCTATAGCGGTAGATCCTTCTTCTGGAAGTTGATGGAACCAAGGATGTAAGTGACGATGGTGATGATGAGAAGGAAGGAGAGTTTGAAGAAGAAGGTCGAATAATCCTGAGACATGACGGCCATCGGGTCGAAGAGGGAATCGATGGTCATGTAGTTGAAGAGGGACATCGAAGTGATACGGATGGTGCCAGGGATGGCCTTGGTAGCAAAGAGACCCAGGATGGAGCAGATGAAGAAGAAGATGGTCAGTCCGCCACCGGTACCGATAGCCTGGCTGGTCTTGTTGAAGTGGCAGCTGGCAAGGAAGTTGATGCCGGAGATGGCAAGGGACACAAGGAAGTTGCCAAGGGCATATAGGCAGATGTCCTTGACCGGAAGCGAAGTTGCAATATCGGTTGAACCGGCAAGGATGCCAATCTGTCTAGTCAAGAGGGAGAAGACAAGCAAGGTTGCGGCCATGACGATTTCAGAGAATATGAGATAGACGGCCTGGGTGAAGATGAAGCAGCTTCTGTTGGTCGGCGTAGAAAGGGTGAAGGCAAGGGAACCGGTCTCGACCTTCTCGGAGACCAGGGACTTGCTTAGAAGGATCGTATAGACCATCGGAACGAGCAAGGCAGCCATCTGGAAGGCGACGACGCCGACGATGATGCCATAGGTGTTCATCTGGCCCATTTCCTTCAGGGATTCATCCACGGAGTTCGGAAGAAAGGACATGACGCCCTGGCTGGACTTGTTCAGGCTCAGGAGATTGGTGTCTATCAGGCTGTAACCTGCTTTTTCATATTCACTGTAGTAGGAATCATAGCTGGAGATTGAGCTTGTTGCATAACCCTTGACAAGGTCCATCATCTCCTTGCCGGACATGCTGCTGTTTTCGCTGGTGATTTCCTCGAGAGTGGAAATCTTGACATCATGCTTGTCGTTATAGGAATCAATGAGGGTCTTCTCAGCGATGACGGAGACTTCGTTTGTCGCTCTCTTGGCGATGGCCTCATACTGTATGGTCTTGTCCTTATAGTATTCGTTTTGATTGTCTTCTCTCTTCAGGAAGTCATCAAAGAAGGTATCAAGACCTTTGCGGATGGTCTTTAGGTCATCCCGGGCTTCGTCCTTGGCTTGCTTGACTTCCTCTTGGGAGTAGTCTTCTCCGGTGAGAAGGTCCTTATGCATCTTCTGGAGGAGGTTCGCCTTCTTTCCCATCTTTTCGCTCTCTTTGATGTAGAGGGAAGGATTGTAGCTCTTGATGCTAAGCTCCTCCATGATCTCATTGCCGTTGTCGGCATATCTTCCGGTACCTACCATGCGGATAGGATAGCCTAAGTCATTGGTCTTGTATTCGACCGTGAAGGTAGGAAGATATTCATAGTAGGCAAAGGAGGAGAGGGTATCCATCACGTAGTCCTTGACGTTTGATGCGACTTCGTTTTCACGGATGGTGGAATCATTCAGGTAGCTGTCAGAATCCTTTTCGTAGAGCTTCAGAAGGGAAGAAGAAAGATCCGTGACGAAATCCTTCTGATCCTCATTTGCAAGGTAAGGCATCAGCTTCAATGAAGACTCTGTCTTGACGTTGTCGATGGACTTTCCTTCATCGATGACGTACTTGGCACAGTCCTCAAACAGGCTGGTGACATCTTCGGCTTCCTTATCCTTGAGGCGATAGGTCTCATTGACACTGGAAGCAAAGCAGCTAGGAACGACCTTTCTTAAGATCTGCTTGGTCGACTGGCTTCTGTCATTGCCATAGGTGTCGAAGTATTCGCTGGCGATGTTCTTGAGGAGTGCTTTTTCCTGTTCGGAATAGGAAGTGGCATCCAGCGTCTTGCCGACGACTTCGATGGTAGCGTTCCTGGCGACGGATTTCTTGTTTTCCTCGCCTCCGCTGGTGAGGCGGTATGTGGCATCATAGAGGATCTTGGCATTGTTGATTGTCGTATTCAGAGTGGTGTCACTGATGGTGTTGACTTCGGTCTCAAAGAGCGTCTTTGCACTATCGTCTCCTTGAAGATACATCTCATAGGCATCGGCAGAGCTCTTATAGGAAGAATAGACGGAGATGGTCGAGGATTTGATGGAATTCTCATAGTCGGCATTCTCAAAGAGATCCTTCAAGGCATCGGCCGTGGCATTGATGTGGAGGGTCGAAAGGATGGTGATGATGGCGACCATGATAAGGGCGTTTCCAAGGCTTACGAGAATCAACCCGAAGCGGTTGGAATGCAAGGACTCCCTGAAGAGAGCAGAACTGAAGAGCTTCTTTTTCTGCTTCTTGTTGGAACTGCTGATGGACGGAGGAAGAGCCATTTCACAATTTTTTGTTTCTTTTTGGAAATGGATGCCTTCGGTAAGTAAATCTTTTTCAGTCAGCATGGTTTTCTCCTTTCAGATTCATAAGGTTTCTTCTTTCATTGAAGTAGTCCGTCAAAGAGAACTTCACTTCAGACAGGTATTTCAGCTTGTAGTCCTTCAGAGTGTCAAACAGTTCCGGAATCCTGTCTTTGTCGATGCGGATGACGGCCTGAAGATACTTGGGCTTGGCACATAGGATGTCATCCCTTCCCTTCAGGAAGGAAAGATATTCGTCTTCGTTTTCAAATTCCATCTTCAGATCGCGAAGCGTCCTGTCCTTGATGGCATTGCAGTCGGCGATGTCAAGCACCTTTCCCTGGCTCATATAGGCAACCCTGTCGGAGACTCTTTCAAGCTCCTCGATGGTGTTTGAAGTCATCAGGATGGTGGCACCGCGCTTCTTCTGCTCCAGGATGAGCTCGAGAAGCTCTTCCCTCATCAAAGGGTCAAGTCCGATGCTCGGCTCATCCATGATGAGGATCGGCGCCTTCAACATCATGCAGGCGACGATGCTCGTCTTCTGCTTCATGCCCTTGCTCATCCTCTTAGGATAGGCCCTGATGTCGAGCTGCATCCTCTTGATGATGGAATCGGCATATTCGAAGTCGCTCTCCTTCATGCCGAGGCTCCTTCCATAGTTATGAAGGAACTCGTCTCCGGACTTGACGTCGGGGAAGTTGATTTCTCCGGGGATGTATCCGATATAGGACTTGGTCCTGTCGGCATCCTTGTAGGCATCCATGTCGTAGATGTTGATGTTTCCAGAGTCCGACCTGATGAAGCCCATCATCTGGCGGATGAGGGTCGTCTTGCCAGCTCCGTTTTCTCCGACGATACCTAAGGTCTCGCCTTGTCTTATTTGGAAGCTGATATCGAAGTCACCTCTTCCCTTTCCATAGTCTTTGGTGATATGGTTGACGCTGATGACAGCTTTGTCCTGAATCATTTCTTGATACCTCCATAGACCTTGTCTTCCTTGTAGAAGGACATGAAGTAATCTTCCAATGTCTCCTTCTTTTCCCGGAAATCTTCAAATCCTTCCCTAGGAAGGCTGGATAGGAAGCTGTTGGTCTCCTTTTCGTTGACATAGACGGCAAAGGATTCATCGTTTATGTCCTTCGTGTCAAACATGGAAGAGAGAAGCTTCAGGGCCTCGTCCTTATAATTTTCCTGATAATAGGTGAGGATATATTCCTTGATCGCCTTGTGCTTGAGTTCGTCGGCGACGAAGTTGCTGACGATCTTTCCGTCCTTGATGACGGCGATGCGGTCACAGCAGCTGTCGACTTCCTGGAAGATGTGGCTGGAAAGAAGGATGGTCTTGTTCCTCTTCTTCTCGGCTTCGATGAGAAGGACGAAGCGTTCCTGCATCTCCGGGTCAAGACCGGAGGAAGGCTCATCCATGATGATGATGTCAGGATCCGACATGAAGGCAGCGATGATGGCTGTCTTTCGTTTCATGCCCAGGGACATCTCCTTGCAATAAAGGTTTGGATCGTATTCGAAGTATTCTATGAGATAGTCCAGATAGGAACGGTTTGTCACTCCCTTGAGCTTCATCTGTTCCTGAAGGACTTCAAAACCTTTCAGGGACAAGGGAAGGGCGACTTCGCCAGGAATATAGGATACGCCGTTCATGAGGCTGGCACGGTCCCTGAGGGAGTTCTTTCCCTTGAGAAGCGTCTCACCGCTGTCTGGCACGCTGAAGCCCATCAGATGGCGGATGGTCGTCGACTTTCCGGCACCGTTGGGGCCTAAGAAGCCGAAGCACTCCCCTTCGTGGACTTCGAAGGAAACATCGAAGACACCTCTTCCTTGTCCATAGTCCTTCGTCAGGTGTCTGATTTCGATGGCATTGTTCATTTACTTCACCTCCTGTCGAGTTATTGAACTAAGGCACAATAACTTAACGGCAATAATAATAATTCAACTCTATTCCAATTTCAAGACCTAAGTGATAAAATTATTACCGTGTTCAAAAAATTATACGGAGATAAATTACTATGACTGAAACCAAAAACAAGGAAGATGTGCGAACCATCAGGACAAAGAGAGACTTAGCCAATGCCCTGGAAGAACTTCTCAAGTTGAAGGACTATGCCGAGATATCCATCAAGGACATTTCCGATACTGCATTGATCTCCAAGAATACCTTCTATAATAATTTCCAGGACAAGGAAGACCTGCTCCGCTTCGTCTTCGTAAGATATGAGGAAGCCCTTCTTGAGAGCATCCGTCCCCAGCTTGAAAAGAAGTTCCTCTTTTCCAACCTCATCACCTTCAAGAACTGCATCGAGATCATCGTCCATGACCTGTTTGTCAGCGATATCCCGTTCATGGAAATCCTTAAGAAGGATTCCTCGCGTACCTTATATTATGAACTCAGCCGTTTCTTTCAGGATTTGTTGAAGAGAATCGAAGACAAATATCATATTCTCACCAAAAAAGCTTCGGAAGAGACCATGATCATGTTCTATGCCGGAGCTTTTGCGTCGATATTCTATTTTACCCTTTTGGACGGGAAGCAGCATGAAGAGAAGAAGATCGTCAAAGATGTCCTTCGTCTTGCCTTCCCTGCCATCGACTAGTGGTTCGTCCTGTCGACAAGCCCTAGGAAATCATCCTTCTTCGAAGGCTTGGAATAGTAGTATCCCTGGATGAGGTCGCAGCCGTTTCACGCAGGTAGTCGACTTCTCCCTTCGTATCGACACCTTCGCATAGGGCCATCTTGTTGAGGTTCTTGCACATCTTGACGACGGTCTTGAGAATCTGCCTGGAGTTTTCGTCGAAGCCGTTCTTTCCCTGGACAAGACGCTTGTCCATCTTCAGGATGTCGAAGTCGATTCGGTTGATCATGGAAAGGTTGGAGAAACCGCTTCCGAAATCGTCGATGGATACCTTGCTGCCAATCTGATGGATCTGTTCGATGACATGGCTCAGATCCGTTTTTTCGTTGAGGATGACGCCTTCGGTGGCTTCAAATTCGATGTATTTTGGATCGACGCCGGATTCCTTGATGGCATTTTCAAAATTCAGGAAGAAATCCGGGTCATAGAAGTGAATCCTGGAGAGATTGACGCTGACCGGAAGGATTTCACGGCCTTCTCTGAGAGCTTCCTTGATGTCCGAAAGGACCTTCTTGAAGATGAAGAAATCCAGCTTGACGATGAAACCGTTTCTTTCAAAGACATCGACGAAGGTCTGGGTGTTGATATAGCCCTTGGTGTTGTTCTTCCATCTTGCCAGGGCCTTACAGGCTGTGAACCTGTTCTTATGTAAGTCATACTTGCCCTGATAGAAGACACGGAAGCGGTTGCCTGCAAGGCAAGCTCCTGGCTCTGTTCGATATCGTTGGTCAGTTCGAAGTCTTCCTGCATCTTCTCATCGAAGAAGTGGATGGAAATCTCATCTTCCATGTTGGACTTGGCATAGCCAGAATCCTGCGGTCCTTGTTCTTGATGAAGTTGAAGATGTCGTAACTGAAGTTCTGAAGAGCCTTACTGTCGGTGATGTCAAGAAGGTTTGACCCATAGAAGTTGAGCTGGACGAAATCGTCGACGATGACGAAATCCGTATCGATCTTGTCATGGGCAAGGTAATAGGACAGATGGTTGCTGTTCTTGATGCTGTATCGGATGGTATAATTCGGGTTCTCTTCCAAGAAAAGATCCGTCACCCTTTTGAAGGAAGGATAATCCTTTTCGGAAATCGTAAGAAAAAGCTCCTTTTCTTCCCTTACGGTCTGTTTATTGCAACCAAAAGAAAAGACAGGAAGGACGAAGGATGGGAGAAAGACGTATAGCCTATATTTTTCATGAAATAAAAATCTTCTTGTAGATATAATAAACGCCATATTTTATAATCTAAAGCATGTGAGGTCGATTTAAATGAGAAAATTCCATGTCGCCAAAGGCTTTTCTTCCAGTGATGTCATCCTTCCCAGCCGCAGCACGCAAGACAGTGCCGGATATGACTTCCGTTCTTTGGAAACCTATACCTTGAAACCCCATGAGAGCCACGTCTTTCCTACCGGTGTCAAGGCAGAGATGGAAAAAGACGAAGTGCTCTATCTCTTCATCCGTTCTTCCATCGGAATCAAGAAGGGCATCTTGCTTAGCAACAGCGTGGGTGTCATCGATTCGGATTATTTTGAAAACGAAAAGAACGACGGCCATATCATGATAGCATTGACGAACATCTCGGAAGAGGAAGTCCTCATTCAGAAGGGAGACAAGATCGCCCAGGGTGTCTTCATGAAGTATCTTGTCACGGATGACGATGCTTCCATAGGAACAAGAAAAGGTGGAATAGGTTCTACCGGGAAGTAGGATTCTTCCTTGAAATGGAACAAAGCAAATAATAAAACAACTTGTTTCATTGAAATCCAATCTATGGATGATTCTTGAAAATGATTGCCAGATAAGATGCGATGACTTCTCTTTGTTTCCAATTGATGTCTTTATGGATTTATAAATTAAAAAACATTCAAAAAGCCTCCTTGCCTAGAGTGCGGGAGGCTTTTTGACGGTTGGATTTCTAGTCTTAGAGACTTCTGTCCTTGCCTTCATAGAAGACGGCGATGGTGCCAGGACCGACATGGGCACCGGTCACTAAGTCATAGAAGTAGATTTCGACATTCTGGATGCCGTATTCAGAAAGCATGTTCTTGAACTTCTCTGCTTCCTCAGGGACATTGCAATGGGAGACATAGACTTTGCTGTTCTTGTCCGTGATATGGTCATTGACCTGTTTGGCAAGCTTCTTCATCGCCTTGAGCTTTCCATGGGCCAGGGAAGTGACTTCGATCTTTCCTTCATCGGAACCATAGAGAAGAGGCTTGATGGATAGCACGGAAGCGATCGTTGCCTTGAGCTTGCTGACTCTTCCGGTATTTGTGAGATAGATGAGAGAATCGACGATGAATTCACTGCGTACCTTGTTTGCGTATTCTTCAATCTTCTTTGCCGTATCTTCCAAGGACAATCCTTCCTTGGAGACATCATAGGCATACATGGCAATCATTCCTTCACCAAGTCCGGCCGTACGGGAATTGATGACCTTGACCAAAGTAGAGTGATGCTCTTCATTGATCTGGTTTGCAATCATGGTGCTTGTCTGATAGGTGCCTGAGATTCCACCGGCAAGACAGACATAGATGACTTGGTTTCCGTTCTTGATTTCCTCTTCCATCTTTTCCTGGAACATGCCAGGATTGGGAAGGGAAGTCTTCGGCTTATGTCCTTCCTTCATCAGTTCATAGAACGTTTTTGAGAATTCATTGACATGGATCTCATCCGAATAGCAGAGATATTTCTTGTCATCGATATCGACCTGCATCGGAAGGACAGTGATGTCCTTGTCTTTATCTTTCAGGATGTCTTCGAACAGATTGGAACTAGCATCCGTGTATATTTTAATTGCCATGATAACCTCCCTAATGGTACACAATTGTACCATTAAAAAAAGCATAATTAAACGTTAATCAAGAATTTTCGCTAGGAATTCCTTTCCAAAAGGAATGTAAGCGCAATGATTCCTCTCTTCTGACATCAAAAAGAAGAACGTTTCCCGATTGCCATGCTTGGAATCTATGTCGATATTGACGTATCGTTAAAGTCAGAGAGACTGCTTTGTCAGTGTGGAAGTATAGGAGGCACCTGCATCCGTCGTATACGTCAAAGAATAGGTTTCATCATTCTCATCAAAGGTGATGGTATAGTCTCCATCACATTCAAAGTAGATGGTGTTCTGTGAGATGGTGACATTGGTAGCGTTATAGAAGGAGGAATCTTGAGTGATCTTCTTTTCAAGAGCGACGCTGACGCTTGTAAGGTATGGCTGCTTTTCACTGGTATACTTGTCCTGATTCTTTGTCTTGACAACCTTGACTTCAACTTCAAAGCCGTTTCTGCTTCCTTCTCCCTGAAGAGTCCCTTTGAAAGTACCATAGAAGATATCCTTGGCATCATAGGAAGTCAAGCTGTCCTTGGCAAAGGGCAAGAGGCTGTCATCATACTTGTAGGTGTAGTTGATGATGCCTTTTCCAATCTTATAGGTGATGGAAGAGACTTTGTCCTTGTTTAGCTTCACATCGACTTCATCGACCTGACTTGCATCCTTAAAGCCGCTGTTCAAGCCTAGAAAGACATCAAAGAAGACGGTGAAGTCGGTAGCTTCATCCTTCAAGACATAGACATCCTTGTCCTTGTCATACTTGAAGGCTTCTATGGCAACCTGCCTGATAGGAAGAAAGTCAGAAAGATCTTTGACGGCTTCTTGGTCATAGCTCTTGATGGACTCGTCATAATGATAACTTCCGTTCTTGTAGACGATCTCATGTCCGTATCCATCCTTCAATACAAGCCCGTCGAAGTTGTCGGATGTGCTCTGATAGTAGACCTTATCATTGTATAGGAATATGCTCTTCCCTATGGATGGATATGAGAAACAGGAGAACCCAAAGGAACCTCATTTCTTATAAAAAAAGAGGAACTGTTTCTATCTTTGTGTATAATTTCATGGGTCGAGTCAATAAAAAAGTGCCTATTTTTCAATTTGTCTATCATCTTTTTGTGATAAAATGAAGCGACATCCTTTAGGAGATAGGTCTCTTCCTTTAGGAAGGTCATACGTATGGAATCGTTTGGATCTATGTATATAAAGAAAAAGAGACCTAAAATGAAAGGATGACTCTTTTATGAAAAAAGAAATCAATTCGAAGTCGAGAAGAAAATGGATCATGGGAGGCTTGGCTGCCTTTGCCAGTGTCGCCTTGTTGACGACTGGCTTTGCTGTCTGGGTCGTGGGTGTGACACAGACCGAAAAGGATGGCGATGTCATGGTTGATGTTGATACGGCTCGAAATGATAATGTCACCTTTGAAGTCACATTAAGTGACAACAAAATAGCTCTTCAGGAAGCTAAGACGGATACCAGTTCTGAAGGACACGAAAATGATTTTGTGAAAATCGAAAACAAAGGAAGTGAAGAACAAAAGACAGATTTTGATGTTATTTTTTCTGAATTTAAAATCACCATGCCAAAAGATCGCTATGACCAGGTGAAGATTTCCTTTAATGCAGCAAACGAATCTATGCATATTGTTGACAATCAAGTTGCAACCGATGGTGATCAATTCAAAACTGATGAAAGCTTAAAGGATAAATGTACAAATCGCAATACATATTTTGATTTGAAAGACAATAAAAATGGTAATGTTACATGGAACTTGACTGGAAAAGAAAGTAAATTCACTGCAACTGAGTCTAACTCAGGTACCATTACTTATACACTTGCCAATATGAATAATGTCACATTGTTCCAGTGGGGAAGCTTCTTTGGTAACCAGGCACCGAGTGAATTCTATAACAAGACTTTGTTGTCTAATAAAACCGATCAGACTACTGAGAATGCTGAGAAGGTTAAAAAGGAATTGGATTCCATGTACAACAAATATGTAAATAAAGATACTGCTGTGAAAGTCAGTCTTCGTTTTGAACTTGCAAGTTCCAAAGGAAATACTGGTAACGACTAATAGAGAGGAAAATTAATTATGAGTAAATTATCTAAAGGTAGAATCACTGGTATTGTCGCTTGCTCCTTGGCCGCTGTCTCTCTTGCAGGAGTTGGCTTTGCTACATGGGTTGTCGGTACTCGTGAAGAATCAAACACTGCAGGTGTTACTGTCAAGGCAGATGATGTCAGCTATGAGTCTTTGACAATCACTGCTGATTTCAAGAAGGCTGTTGGGAATGATTATGATAATACTATTGCATTGGCTGGTCAAGATAATCAAAAAACAGTTAAACCTATTTCCTATAGAGCAACTGATAATAATGGTCTTGTTGAAGATTTGAAGATTAAAGGAAAGTTCACCATCACTGCCGGTAATGGCATTGATCTTAAAAAAGAATATAAAGGTATCTCTTTTTCGATTGCTTCTGATAGTCAAATCAATAATCAAATTGCAAATGAGGGAAAAAAGTTGACTGGAGCACACATTTCGGATACTAATTTAGTTTATTTCGATTGCCCGTCGGCTTTGACAATTTCTGATTTTACTGAAGAAACATCTACTTCTTCCTATTTCAAAACTTATACCAAAGTAGTTGAACTCAGGTTTTCCTGGGGTAATTTCTTCAAAGGAACTGGTGATTCTGCAACTGTTTCTGATCCTATTTCTTTCTATAATAGTTATCTCACTGGAAAGACTAATGAAGAATCCAATAATACACCTGAAAATTTACAAGCAGCCTATGAAGAGCTTAAGGCTATGTATAATAAATATAGTCCTACTGAAGACTCCAATAATACTTTGAAGCTTGAGATGACTTTGAAAAAGTAGGATTCCTCTAATTAAAGGGAAAACTTATGAATAAATTCAGTAAAGGAAAGACTATTGGAATTTTTGCTGTTTCTTTGGCAGCCATATCTTTGGTTGGTGTAGGATTCTCTGCCTGGGTCATCAATGGAACGACTGGTGGCAGTACTGGTTACATCACTGTCAATGTTGCTGATGTACAGGATAAGCGTGTTCAAATCAGTGATGCAAATGTAAATGAAGGGACAGTCAAATTTGATTCTAATAGCACAACTGGCGAAATTCTGCGTGGGGATGGAGAAAATGAAGATTTATCATTTGCCATTTCCTATATTGTAAAGAATAACACTACGGATAACAAATTTAAGGTCTTTGCTTATTTTTCTGATTCTAAAGTCGGCGGAAATTTTAAGGATGTTGCTGAAAAGGGTTTGATTACCTTACCATATGGTATTGGTGATGGGACTACAACTGATTCTAAAGGGCATGGTGTTTTAGTCTTTGATGGTAGCAATGTACCTACTGATGGTTCTAGTAGTAATAATAGCATAAAAACTGAAATTACTGAGAAAAGTGTAAGTGGGTCCTATTCTGTCAAACAAACTTTTAGTTTTGGTTGGGGAACCGCCTTTGCTTCAAAGAACCCATCCGCAGTTACCTCTTCTGATACAATTTATGATTATAATCGTAGTGATAAAAGTTTAACAACAAATGGGAATGCAGATACATTAAAAAATAACCTTTCCTATTTAAAAAACAAAATTGGAAATGATGTTAAGTTTGCTTTGACTTTGGCAGTTGAAATTACTAATTCCTAATTTAAATTTATTGAATGTCCGTCGTAGAAATCATTACCTTATTCGTCACCATTCTTTGTCTTCTTAGTTTCTGTGCTGTTTTTACCATTCTCTTCCGTCATTATTACAAGTCCAATACCGATGCGATAACCTCCGGTAAGGAGGATATCGCATTGATAGACAATGCGATAGATGAAGAAAAGGCAAAGCAGAAGAAATCTAAGAAGATTTTCGGATGGATAGGAAAAATATTGTCCTATATATTACTTGGAGCTGTATTTGTCTTCTTTGTATTCTCATTGATATCCAAGATCAGCAATGATTCGTTGCTGTTTGGAAATTCAGGGTTTGTCGTCATTGCATCAGGCTCCATGAGCGAGAAGAACAACAATTATGTCAAGAACAACGATGAACTCAACAATCAGTTTGATACCTACGATATCATAGGAATTTCGAAGTATGGTAGTCAGAATGAGGTCAAGTTATACGATGTCATTGCCTATCACAATAAGAAGAATGTCACCATCGTCCATCGTATCGTCGAGATTCATCAGGACAGTGATGGAAATGATGTCTATCTGACTCAAGGGGATACCAATCTATATGCGGATAATTCAGGTTCTTCCCAGTATTCCGGATATCTTACCTATGATAAGATCATCGGAAAATATGACTCAAGAAGAGTCAAGGGATTAGGTATCTTTGTCATCTTCCTTCAGTCCCCTGCAGGAATCGTCACCATCCTTGCTGTGGTCTATTGTCTCTTCATGTATGACAGGTATGCAGGAAGATATAAGAAGGCCATCTTAGAAAGAACCAACATGCTGGTCAAACTGATCGATTATGATGTCGGAAAACAAGATGGCAGGGATTTGAAGGCAAACTATCATGAGACCTTGCTATACAAGGATCAGGTCTATACCTTCCAGGATGGAAAGTTCATCGATAAGAAGGAAGCGGAAGTTCCTCTAGAAGATGACAGCCTTCTCTTCCTGAAGAAGGAAAACGGTCATAATACACTGACTGTCACGTATACCAAGGACAATACCTCGAAAGTCTATGAGGATGTCAGCGAAGAAGATATGAAGAACATTCAGCAGTTTGCGAAAGACAAAAAGAAAGAATAAGGAGGAACCCTATGTTCAAAACGCACTTTACAAGAAAGAACTTCATCGCCATAGCGATGGTCTTCTTCTATGGGATGACGGCCCTTCTTTGTGCCTTGATGATCGATGGAAACAATCCTGTCTTCAAGAAGAACAATCCTGTTCAATTGATGGCTTCTAGCATGTTTCCTCTCATGAACCTGGAAGGAAGGGTAGTCAAGGGTGTACCCTGCGGATCCTTGCAGGCCTATATCCTTGTGATTCTCTTTATCATCTACATGGTCCTTTGCTTTGGCTCCATCTTATATGAAGTAAGATTAGCCAAATACTACAATGAGAAGCCGACTTCTAGGAAGTGGTGGCTTATCTATACCCTTACCTTCTTCATCTGCGGAGCTTTGTGGGTTGGTATCTCCATGGTATCCCAGATATCCGACAAGCCTTATAGCTACTACATCATGACAAGCTTCATCTTCCTAGGCGAAGCCCTTGTCATCGGTGCCATCTTCTATCTGGCCTTTTCCATGATCATCTTGAATGCCTGCTTCATCGTCGTCAACTTCAAGAACATCAACAAGCCTTTCCGTTTCTTTGATAACACCGAGATGGATGAGAAGGAAAAGAAGGAAAAGGAAGAAGAAGAGAAGAAGGCTTTCGAACAGGGTAAGCTTGCCCAGAGCTTCGGAGAGAATGGAGTAGCAGGTGAATCCATGGTCTCAGGCTTGGCCAACAACGCCAAGGCATCCTTGAAGAACGATGATGATGCCTCTCCATTGAAGGACAAGGAAAGAGTATTCCCCGGCCTTTGCTCCATCGACTATGCCAACATGACTCCTGTCAATGACATGTTTGAGGATAACCTGTCCTTGGATGAACTGTGTGTGAGGTTCAGAAACTATCTGGCGGATAAGCAGGGACTCTACTTCTCTTTGAAGGTCATCCAGGAATTCATCTCCGGTATGGCAGCAAGTCACTTCATCATCCTGGAAGGACTCTCTGGTACCGGTAAGTCCTCCCTTGCCCGTTATTTCTCTGAATTCATCAGTGAGAAGTCCTTCTTTGAAGCCGTCCAGGCTACCTGGAGAGACAGAACCAACCTCATCGGTTACTACAATGACTTCTCCAAGACCTATGACGAGACGGAATTCCTGAAGCGTGTCTATGAGGCCGGATATCATAAGAACCACATCAATGTCATGGTCCTGGATGAAATGAATATCTCCAGAGTCGAATACTACTTTGCTGACTTCCTCTCCATCATGGAATATCCTCTGGAGGACTGGAAGATCAAGATCATGCAGTTCCCCTATGACTTTGATGCACCGGAACACCTTCCTGATGGTGTATTGATGATTCCTGGCAATACCTACTTCATCGGTACGGCCAACAAGGATGAATCCACCTTCACCATCACCGACAAGGTCTATGACAGAGCCATCACCATCGACTTCGATGAACGAAACGAAGCCTTTGAAGTCGAAGGAGACAGTGAAAAGATCACCCTTTCCTTTGAAAGACTTCAGAACCTCTATCGTGAGGCCGTCAACAAGGAAGAGAACAGACTCACCAACAGCGAATACAAGAAGTTCAAGACCTTGACCGACTTCACCTATGAGATGTTCGACCTTACCTTCGGTAACAGAATCCTTCGTCAGATCCAGCTCTTCGTCCCTGTCTTTGTCGCCTGTGGCGGAAAGAAGGAGGATGCTCTCGACTTCATGTTCTCCAGAAAGGTCATCGCCAAGCTGGAAGGCCGCTTTGAAGACTATATCAAGCAAGGCCTGCTTGACTTGCAATCTCTCATCTACAAGACCTATGGCGAGAACAGCTTTGCCGAGACAAACCACCTCATCAATCGATTCGTACGTAAACTTTAAACCATGGCTGAAAGCACTGATTTCCTTATTAGCTTCACTGATGATCTCAAATCCAGGATTGCTGATTCTCCTGAACATCTTTTTGATGGACTCAAGTTTCATGCGGAGATATCTCCGGAAGAGGAAATCAGTCATCTCAACCAGCTCAAGACGCTCCTGGATAAGATTCTCTCCATCTTCTATCGTCCACATATCAAGGTGGAGAACAAGGAAGTCCTTCTGAGAAGTGAATTATCCGGAAAGCTGAACCATGATTCCTTCCGGAACACTTTGAAGGACGCAAAGCTATGGAAGGAAAAGCAGAACGAGATGATGCCGGAATATGTCTATTCCAGTGAGACCATCGACTCTATCGATACCTATGAGAACCGCTTCATCAGCATGCTTGTGGATGTCATCGAAGATGAACTGGATGAAAGAAGCTGTGACTCAAGACCTCTTATCGAAAGCATCGAAGAACATTATCAGCATAAGGGAGTCACCTTCGGTGAACATTCCTTCATCCATGACTTGAGAAGCAAGTCCTATCCCTATGAATCCTTCTTTCTCAAAGGGAAGGATAAGAGGGATGAGATCCTTCTTCTTACCAGGAAGCTTCAAAGAAGGTTAAGGAATCTCAAGTCCATGCTCTTTTATAAGGCCAACCATGGAAAGATGAAGAACGGAAACGTCATTCCGACCAACATCCTCATCCATGATCCTCTCTATAGCTATTGCTATCGATATTATGTCAACCACTACAAGAATGTCGCAACCAGTGCAAGAAGAAGAGAGATCCTCTATCTGAACTATGTCAGTGCAAGTCTGATCAAGGCTCTTCTTTCCCTAGGTCTTCTAAAACAGGTCCCATCCCTCTTCCTTGACAGGGAAGAGATCCTATCCTTTGAAAATCTCAGCTTCTATCATGACCCCTTTACCTTCTCCTTTGCTATCGATAAGGAGAATATCGCCATCAGGATGGACGTATTCTTTGAAGATGATGACAAGGAAAGACATGCTTCTTCCTACTATCTCATCATAAGGGAGAAATACGTCAAGGAGAATGAAAAGAACATCCTTCTTTTCAAAGACAAGATTGTCCATCGATATGACCAGGTGCTTCTTGTCACCTGCAAGAACGTCATCAGGAAGTATCATGATGTTCTTACCTTCAGCTTCCATGATGAAGGAAACATGGATCTGATCTATGATCTGCTCAGCATGGCTTCCAATCTCTTTGAAGCCAATGGAGAAGTCTACTCTTCTCTATGCCCGGTATGTGGAAAGGAGAAGCTCATCTTTGACGGAAAGAAGTTCGCCTGTGAGGAATGTCACTCCAGCTATTCCCTGGTGAAGGTGAAGTCCACTTCTTTGATGTGGCTGATGTCCTTTAGAAAGGAGAGCATCGATGACTGACGATATCGAAAACATGGATCTCTCCTTTGCTTCCTACATGAAGAAGAACGAGAAGACAGATGAAGAGACCAAGGAAGTTGCCCTGAAGATCGAAGACCTCCATAAGTCCTATGGAAAGAAGGAAGTCTTAAAAGGCATCAACCTTGAAGTCTATAAGGGAGAAGTCTTCGGTTTCATCGGAAAGAACGGTGCCGGTAAGTCCACCACCATCGATTCCATCGTCGGACTCAAGGACTTCGATTCCGGAACCATCCTTTTGAATGGTCACAACGTCAAGGAGAATCCTCTGGATGCCAAGATGGAATTAGGCTATGTCCCCAGTGAACCTGTCACCTATGAGGTCATGACCGGAAACGAATATCTCCAGTTCGTCGCCAGCAGCTACAACATGTATCAGGAAGCCTTTGACAGGAACTATGAATTCCTGAAGAAGAAGTTCATGATCTATGACAATGACCTGAATCGAAAAATCCGTGAATATTCCCATGGTATGAAGCAGAAGGTCTGCCTGATGGCCTCTCTCATCCACAACCCATCCATCTGGATCCTGGATGAACCGACGGTCGGACTTGACATCATCGTCTATGAGACGTTGATGGATATGCTCCGTGAGTTTGCAAGAAACGGCAGGACCGTCTTTGTCACCTCCCACAACATCGACATGGTCTCGAGGATCTGCAACAGGGTAGCCATCATCAACAACGGTGTCGTCGACCAGCTCATCGACTTCAGGAAGGAACCGCTCAAGAGAAGGAATCTTGGCAAGATTTTCTTTGATACCTACATCAAGGAGAAAGACAAGGATGTTTCTTGAACTGCTGCGGAAAGAGTTCATCCAAAGAAGAAGTATGGAGAACCAAGGCAAGCCTGCCTTGATTCTCTCTATCCTTTTACGTGTCCTTCTCTATGGTGGTGTGGTCGCTCTTATCTGTTTTATCTCCTTGAATCTGGATAGCAAGATTGAGAAGTACTCCTCCTATGGATACTATGACTTTCTATCTCTCTTTCTATCGGTATCGATGGTCGTCGGTATCATCCTATCGATGGTCAAGGCAAGAGGCGTTCTCTTTGACAGGGAAGACTCTCTTGTCAGCATGCCTCTTCCGATATCCCCTTCGACCATCGTTCTAAGCAAGGTTGCCTATATCTATGTCGAGAGCTCTTTGTCAGGACTTATCCTGTATACGCCGTTTCTGGTCTGCTATGGCTCTACAAGAGGATTCATACCCTATTATTACATCTTCAGCTTCCTATATCCCTTCTTCATCTCCCTTTTCATCATCGGGGTAGGACTTCTTCTTTCTCTAGCCTATCAGCAGGTCTATAAGCTTGTAAGGAAGAATGATATCGTCCAGTTTGTGACGGCATCCATATTGATGGTCCTGTTATGCTATCTATATCAGTTTATCCTCAATCTCTTTTTGGGAGCCTTGAATGACTCCTCCGTCGGTGGCATGTTCTCCTCTTCTTTTGTCGAGACTCTCCATCGGATGGTCTCCTATTTTGCTCCTGTCAGCCTGATGCTGGATATGATGGTAAAGAAGACCAATGTCCAAAGCGATATCCTTTTAAGTCTAGGGATGATCCTTCTTTCCTTAGTCTTAGGAATCGGAAGTGCAAGCCTTGTCTTCTATCATGAGATCAAGAATGGAGAAGAGACTCACGATAAGAAGAAAAAGAAGTTCAAAGGAAAAATGATGAGCCCGGCAAAGATTCTTCTTCGAAAGGAGATGGATCTGCTGTTCAAGGATGAGACGAATCTGTTCTCCTATACCTCGCTGTTGATTCTCTGTCCGTTTCTGACCTATCTCGTCATATCTTCCTTGAATGGTATCATCTATGACAACCTCAAGTTCTATGCCTCCTATTTCCCGGAACTCATCAGCGGTATCAATCTTACCTTGATTCTTCTCTTTTCCGGTGTCATCAATGCCTCTGCATCCTTGTCAGTCAGCAGGGAAGGAAAGGCCGTATGGATCATCAAGACCCTTCCTATCTCCCCCTTAAGACAGATTCTCTGTAAGATTGCCATTCCTCTGATGTTATCCTTGTTCTCCCTTCTGGTGACGGATATCGTCTTGGTATCCTTTGGCATCATCAGCATCTCCGTCTTCTTATCCTCCTTATTCATCGGAAGCGTCATGACCCTCTTTAACAACGTCTTTGGTATCTATGCCGATATGAAGGACAGGAATCCCAATCCTAGTAGAATCAAGCTGAGCCTCATCAACAACATCGTTCCTCTCATCTTTCCACTTATCATCTTCCTTCTCTTCTTCCTCTTTTCGGTGTATCTCAGACTTCCTGGCTATGCCCTATATCTTTTGGGTTGCTTCTTCAGCCTGTTCTTATTGGTTCCGTTTCTCTTTCATTTCCGAAAAAGGCTTACGGATGCCTTCTTGAAGATGGAGGTACATAACTGATGAAAAAGAAAACATTGGCTGTCCTCCTTGTCATTCCTTTCATCATCTCCCTTCTTACCTTTGTCTCCATCAAGATTCTGGATAATGCAGTAGCTGTCGATATCCTAGGGATCGAATGGAACTACGGAGAGAACGAAGGCTTCCGTATCGATGAAGATAAGACGTATGCCTTAGAGGCAACACCTATCGTCGATCCTGACATGATCCTTGCAAACGGAAACGATCTCATCTGGAAGACCAAGAAGATCAATACGAGTGATGATGAATATGCCAGGGTTGAGGAAAAAGACGGGAAATACTATCTCCGTGCCCTGAAGGAAGGAGAAGTGGAAGTCATCTGCCAAAATGAAAGAGGCAGTGTCAGCAGAAACTTCAACGCCGTCATCTATAAGGACGGAGCGATGATCATCAACCCCAAGAGGAAGACCAGCGGCAACAAAATCGACAAGACGAACTACTATGGACTCTATGACTTGGAGTATCAGTATGGAAGCAAGGATAGCTATACCAAGAAGAAGTCATCCTTTGAAATCGAATCCTCTTCCTTTAGAGAGGATGGTGTAAGCCATGAGAATGAGGCTGTCAAGATGAGCGACAACATCACCTATAAGGATGATGTCATCACCTTCCTAGATAAGGGTTCTTCCTATCTCACCTTGAAGGATCCGGTAAGCAGCTATGAGGCGACATACTATTTTGAAGTGGTAGACGGCGTCAACATCTACTCTTATGACGATCTTCTCCAGGCGACAAATGATTCTTCCAGGAAGGAGAACATCGTCCTACAGAAGAATCTCGAATCCTTGAAGAACACCTATCGTAAGGATGACAAGGGAAACTACATCGAGACACTGAGAAATGAGAACACATCTCTCTTTGGTCACTATGATTTTGCCAAACAGGAGTATTCCTTCTCTGATGAGGTCTATCGCTTTACGACCACCTATGATTCAACCTATATCGACAATTACAATGCTACGGCAAGTGAGGATAAGAAGCTATCCAAGGAAGTCATCTCTGGCATCCATCTAAAAGGGAATCTCTATGGAAACGGCTATTCCATCAACATGGACGGATTATGCTATCCGTATCACGGGAAGATCGACTCTATCTCAGGAAAACTCAAGCCTGGAGACAAAGACCTGTTTCAAGGACCTTTGCCCTTTGTCTCTATCGGGGATCCTAGCCAAGTTCCTCTCATCACGGCCCTAGGACAGGATAATTCCGGTATCTATGTCTCGGATGATGGTATCACCATCAACGATGTGAGACTAAGCAATGTCAATGAAGTCGATAACACCTATAATCTCTCCTATACAGGGACGGTCCTGGATATCAAGGCAAAGAATGTGACTGTCAAAAACAGCATCCTATCCAATGGCAAGGTGGTATTGAGAGCCTATGATGCCGATAACCTTCTTGTCGACAACTGCATTCTGAAGAACTCCGGCGAATTCACCATGCTTGTCGGAAGTGACAAGGCCAACGGATATGATAAGGATAGGAATGTCGACGAGACCTTCCATACCGCTGACGGGGATGTTCATGTAAGCAAGGGATTCCAGGAATTCTTCGATGACAATGATAGTTCCCCTTCTGCCGATACCATCCTCAATGACTTCCTGTCGGCAAGCGTATCTGATACGGACGTGGATTATGACTATGTCTCTTCCATGACCGGCATACAGAAGTATCTAGACAACACCACCGGGATTTTAGATTCCAACGGAAATGTGATAGACTATGCATGCAGGATGAAGGTCAACAACACGAAGTTTGCAAGAAGCGGCGTGTTCTCCATCGCTACGGAATCCATCTTCAACGGACCATTGCTATATGGAGGAATTCCTAGCATGATCACCTCCTTGTTGGAGATGCTCAATGCTCCCCTGCCCAAGGGCCTTGGAAAGACAAGCTATCCTGTCTATCTTGAACTTACGGGAAATAGTGAGTTCTATGACTGGAAGAGCATCGATAGCATCGATGTCTCCTCATTGATTGAAGAGAACATCTCCTACATGCTCCAGCAGTTGGGGATGGGAGACAAGTCTCTTACCATCGATGACATCTTCCCGATGAAGAAGGCCTTAAGGGAAGTGGCTTCCAAGGAAGGTCTCATCTATAGAAAGGACGGAGTAGACTATATCAATACCGAGATTGCCAACTATGGAGGAGGTCTCAACCTCTCCAAGGTGGAAGAAAAGGTAGAGGATACCTCAAATACATATAGCGACTCTTTGGAAGTATCCTTGATAGAAGAACTTAGCAAGCTCAAGATGTCCCAGATGCGAGCTTTGATGGTCGATTGCGTCGTTGTGACAATCGGCAGCCATCCCTTCCGTTTCATCGT
Source organism: Caryophanales bacterium (assembly GCA_021621525.1). Taxonomy (GTDB): domain Bacteria; phylum Bacillota_I; class Bacilli_A; order RFN20; family CAG-288; genus Enterosoma. The sequence continues at coordinate 3,933 of JAJVUU010000024.1, read as the reverse complement.
CAACGGCAAGGAAGAAAGTAAGAATCCAATCCTTTTTGACAAGGTTCCTGGAATAGACGATTTGAAAGAAAATATAAGACAGTAGGAGGTAACTATGAAAAGACACCACATTCTGAAGAAATGTCTTCTGATGACGAACATGCTCTTCTTTTCAGGTGGGCTTGTTTCCTGCAACTCCACCTTCTTTGGAAACAGCGAATCCGTGGAGATCAAATCGGTCACACCGACCTATGACGAGAAAAGCGGAAACACCATCATCACCATCGCCTTTGTCGATGAGGATGTCTCTCCGGTGACCTTCTCGATACCTAGAGGCCTCTCTGGCAAGGACGGAGTCGGTATCCAAGATGTCTCTGCCAAGATGAGCGATGACAAGAAGAATGTCGAACTCACCATCAAGTATACGGATACATCTGTACAGGATACCGTCTTGACGGTTCCGTATCTAGGAATCTCCAATGTCGAGGTATCCTTGGATGAAGAGACAGGAAGCACGGATATCGTCTTTTGCTATACCGACGGAACAAAGAGCCAGAAGATCAGCATACCCAAGGGGAAGGACGGGGATCCTGGAGAAGACGGTATCGGTATCAAGAGTTTTGTCGTGGAGACCGTAGACGGAGTGACGACAGTCACCGTTACGTTTACCGATTCTGATAAAATGCCATCCCAGTCCTTCATCATCAAGGATGGTATCGGCATCGATCATATCGAAAGTGTCGAAAGCGATGATCCGAGTAAATATGTGTTGAAGATCGTCTATTCTGATGACTTTTCCCATTTGGTGGAGTTTGATAAGCCTAAAGACGGCAAGGATGCCAACAGATGGTATTCCGGAGCCACTGCACCAGAGGGGAATCCAGACCTTGCCTCTGCTGTCGAAGGTGATTTCTATATCAATCTTCTTTCAGGCTATGTCTATCAGAAGGTAGATGACGTATGGAAGTTCCTCTTTGGCATGAAGGGGGATAGCACCTCATCCGAAAAGACGAGATACCATGTCTATTTTGATCCGGTAGAAGGAACAATCGATGGAGTCAAAACCATCCGTTCGGTGGATGTTGTTCAAGGAGAGACAGTTCCCTTGGATAGCATTCCTCTTCCTGTTCTTGAAAATAAGACATTTGATGGTTGGTATACCGATCTGAGCAACGTCAATGCCGGCAGATTCACCGACATGACACCTGTCTGCAGGAGTATGGTGCTGAAAGCAAAGTATATAAAATGGTGATTGAAGCATGATATCCAAAGGAAAGATTGCCGGTCTGTTAGCGCTATGTTCACTTGCCACACTGACGTGTGGGTTTTCGGCGTGGGTCGTAGCTGAAAACAATCCTGTCCTGACTCCGGATATCTATGTGAAGGTCGGTGATGTTCAGGTAAAAGGATGCTTGGTTTCCTTTGTCAAAGGGGAGAGCTTTTCAATGACCAAAAACGGTTTTTCCCATGAAGAGGTCATCCAGGATAAGCGATACACCTATTATGACCGCTCTTTCTTGATTTCTTCGACCTGGGAAGTATCTTCTTTTTCCGATGTCAGCCTTTTGACTTATGACATTTCCAGAGATACCACGACTACATTTCCTTTTTTTGATACGAATTATTGTGAATTTACCCAGACGACCTATCTTTCCTCTTCTATCCAGGATAAAGGCACGTCAATAAAGGCTACAAACGAGCCTTCCACTTTTAAATCAAAGACAACCGTATCCCTTGATTCGTTCAAAAGCCAATATGAGACTGTCTATCTGACTTTTGAATATCAAGGAAAAATCAAGGAAAGCAGGACAACTACAGATGGAAAGACGGTAACGATCGACTTTTTGGTGGATGTCTATGACCGATGCCATATAGAAGAGAAGAATGGCAGGGTCAGTGATGTTTCCTTTCATATTTCCTTGGGGGTGAGCTGAAATGCATTCTCAATTGAAACGTTGGCTGAAGATTCTCTTCTGTGGAGCACTCATAGTATGTTCCATCGGTATCGGATTTTCCACATTCATCATTTCCGGTGGCAATGAAAAAGTCAGCACCCTGCTTTCTCCGTCTTTGAACAATGTGATTCCTTCCGCTTACTTTGAAAGCAATCCTGACAAGTTGTACACCATCGAGGTTGCCTTGGAAATTGCAGGGAATAACAGCACTTCCGACACGATTTATGTCAAACCCGGAACCAATCCTGTCATCCAAAGGGACTGTACGATTTCATCCGGCGATAAATTGATTCTCCCTTACAGTGAGAAAGAATATGTCACTTATGATAACTCGGCCTCGGTCTTTGCCGATGCCAACTGGGATGCCGTTACCAAAAATCGTAAGAACAAAGTCACGATGGCCAAAGGTGTCACATTGACAAACGACGGAGAATTGACTATCGGTGGTCAGCTGGGTGGATATGGAGCGGGTCTCAGTGGCCAGACCAACGGCTTGTATTGTGAAATCAATATGGAACCCGGAGCGAAGATAGAATCTTCCGGGCAGCTATATTGCTTTGGATACATCAAGGATTCTTCCTACATAGATGAGGATTCGTTGAATGAAGGTGGATCTGTCAGGATTACGGCCGGAACCCTTCACATTCCATTTGTCATCCATGACTTCCAGGGTGGAACCATCACGGTTTCGAGATATCAATCCGCCAAAGTATCTCCGTTTGAAGTCATGGATGTCATGAATATCCAAACGCTGTTTGAGTTTCATAATCCTGCCCAGATGAAGGTATATGCCGACTTGTATGCGGGAGACCGGCATAATACGACCAATTTCAATCTCTTTTCTTCGTCAGGTTCGTTGCTGAATTTTTCATCTGACTCTTATTTGATATCGAAATATCTGAATGCAGGATATTGGGAGACCAGGAACGGAGAAACAAGATCTTATTCTTCGACCTATAATCAGAATTTGCTGGATGACGGAAACCTTGCCGAGGCGACCAAAAAGCAATTCAAAGTCCAAAATGTCATTCATCTTTATGGCAGTGTGAGCTTTGGCGCGATGTCCATGGAAATCAAGCCTTATGGAATGGGAATAGGTTCGATAAAAGTTTCGACGGACCAGTTTTATTTTCCGGTTTCATTCCGCGAAGAAATCCATATCCATGGTCAGTTTTCCTGTGGAAACAAGATTCAGCTGATGGGAGGTTGTTATGTCTATGTCGAAAAAGGCGGAACATTCACGAACAGTGCCGATTTCCTTATCTATGGTGATGATGTCCAATATACGGATAATGTGACTATCGACGGAACAAAACATTACATCATCAAGGGTTACCCGAAGTATTTCAGAGGAAAAGGCGGATGTCTTTATGTCTCTGGTATCTACAGCCAGACCAAGAACAGCTTTTCCGGCCATGCAGAAAGTCTGTCTCCCCAAGCTCGGTTGGATTTAGGTAAAGCAGGTGGCGTCTTTCTTTCAACGCAAGAGGTTGGATATGAGGAATTGAAGTCAACTATTGATAAGGGTTGGTTTATTTTGAATGCCCAATCAACGACCATTGAAAATGTTTATTCGTCTGCTTATGGAACGGTTTCATCCGATGATGGCCATACTTTGAAAAAAGGTAACTTCTCTGCCGGAAGGGTGTATGTATCTTCTAATAAGAACTCACAAAATCAGGTGTATTGGCCGGTAGAGGTTCAAATGTTCAATGTCAAAATTACTGCTGTTGCTTATAATAGTCGGACTCTGTATTTTTATCCTAAATTTAAGGTTTATATTTCTAATTTAGGGAAGGATTCGGATTCTACTGAGATAAAAGATTTGCGGCAGGATACGGGAAGTCATTCTTCGGCTGTGGGTGGGCATAGTCCGACAATCGAGAAAAAAACTCAGGTTGCTGAAGGAAAATACATTAAAATTATTAATGAAAAAGACTGTGATTCGATTACTGGGGCATCTTTAGGAACCTGGTTTAAAGTTACGTCAGATTTAAAT